>NZ_JBNTKF010000003.1:0-186119 GCF_050408675.1 Microbacterium daqui
GCCGCCGAGCAGACGGAGACACCGACCGCAACATCCGACGCAGCCTCAAACGACTCCTCGCCCGACACATCTACCGCCTCCTCGAAAACGGTTGACAAACATAGAAGCTTCGGGCGAAACCGGGCCACACCCGCCTCGCTGAACGAGAGAACACCGCCCCCGAGCGAACCCGCGAAACCGAAACTCAGCGCACGGAGTCGCGGGTCACCATTTCGGGATCGACGATGGTGACGCGGTCGGCGCCCTCCCCCGCGAGCAGCCCCAGCAGCACATCCACCATGAGCTCGCCCTGCTGGAACGAGGGCTGGCGCACGGTGCTGAGGTGCGGTGTGACCTGGGTCGCGACCACGGAGTCATCAAAGCCCACGACCGAAACGTCACCGGGTACGCGTAGTCCGGCCTCAGAAAGCACCGCCATCGCGCCGCGTGCCATGAGGTCGTTGGCGACAAACACGCCGTCGATCGCTCCGCCGCCCGCGAGCAGCTCGCGCATCGCGGCGGCACCGCCCTGTTCCGAGAAGTCTCCGACAACGCAGCCTGAAGGTTCCAACCCCGCATCTGCCAGGGCGGCGTTAAAACCGATGAGGCGGTCAACGCCGGGAGGCATGTCGGCGGGGCCGGCGATCGTCGCAATGCGGGTGCGGCCGGCGTCGATGAGTTCTTGTGTTCCGAGTCGGCCGCCGAGCACGTTGTCGACGTCGACGTAGTACGAGCGCGAAGCGACATCGGGCTGCGTTGGGCGGCCGGCGAACACGACCGGAACCGAGTCGGCAATCTGCTCAACATAGGAGTCGCGCGCGTGGTGCGACACGATCATCGCGCCGTCAACGTTGCCGCCGCGCAGGTACGTCGTGGTCTTGTCGCCCTGATCATCCGACGCCAAAAACACATTGAGCACATACGGCGTCGCCGCGAGACGGCTGTAGATGCCGCCGACGACGGAGGCAAAGTAGGGGTCGCCGAAGAAGCGCGTCGGGTCTTCCGGAACCACGAGAGCGACAGCATTGGTGGTGCGGCTGGCGAGGGTGCGAGCTGCGCGGTTCGGCACGTACTTCAGCTTCGCAATCGCCTGATTGACGGCCTCGAGCGCGGCCGGGCTCACCGACGTCGACCCGTTCACCACACGAGAAACAGTGGATCGTGAGACCCCAGCGGCGGCGGCGACCTCTTCGATCGTGGTGGCCGTTGTCGCTGGTGTCATCGTTGAACTCTCTAGATCAGCAGGGCGGGGGCGTCAGACAGCGCGCGATCCCCGATGATCCGACGATACTCCAGGGCACTGTCTTTCAGCGTTCGTACCTGGGTGTCGTAGTCAACGTGCACGATTCCGAAGCGTTTGTTGTAGCCCCACGCCCATTCAAAGTTGTCCATAAGCGACCAGTAGAAGTAGCCGCGCACGTCAACGCCGGCGTCTCGAGCGTCCAGCGTCGCGGTCAGGTGCTCACGCAAAAAGGTCGCGCGCTGGGTGTCGTGAACCCGAGATTCGCCGTCTTCCACCACCAGCTCATCATCAAAAGCCGCACCATTCTCGGTGACGTACAGCGTGGTTCCGGCACCCTCCGCATAGTCGTCCCAAATGCGCTGCAGAATCGTGGCGAGGCCGGCGGGGTCGATCTCCCAGTTCTGTGCCGTGCGCGCAAGTCCGCGCTCGACGCCGTGGATTCCGGCGTCAGACGGGTACGGGCTCCGCCCGACACGCGTCGTCGTCGGGCCACCCGATGCCGGCGGGTTCTGCTGCGGCGTGCCCGAAAGCAGGTCGCCGTGGTAGTAGTTCACGCCGAGGGTGTCGATGGGTTGCGAGATCAGGTCGAGGTCGCCGGGGTGCACCGCCGCCTCGAAGTTCTCGACGGCGGCGGCATCGACAGCGCGCACGTCTTCGATGATGTCTGCGGGGTAGGAACCACGAAACAGCGGGTCCAGGAACCACCGGTTGAACTGCCCGTCGACGCGGCGGGCGGCATCGACGTCAGCCGCATTGTCAGGGTCCAGCGGAACCGCGACGGTGTGGTTGGTCGTGATGCCGAGGTTGAGGCTCGCATCCCGCGAGCGCAGCTCACGGATGACCTGGCCGTGACCAAGCAGCAGGTGGTGCGAAGCCAGCAAACCTTCGCGCACGCTCATGTGCCCCGGGGCGTGCTCGCCGCCGGTGTAGCCGAGGAAAGCCGCGCACCACGGCTCGTTGAGGGTGGTCCAGATGTTTACGCGGTCGCCGAGAGCATCGTGCAGGGTGAGCGCGTAATCGGTGAAGCGGTCGGCGGTGTCGCGGTTGGTCCAGCCGCCCCGGTCTTGCAGCGCCTGCGGCAGATCCCAATGGTAGAGCGTGAGCCACGGCAGAATATCGGCCTCGAGTAGGGCGTCGACGAGGCGCGAGTAAAAGTCGATGCCCTGCGCGTTGGGGGCACCGCCGTCTGGGCGCACCCGCGGCCACGCCGTTGAGAACCGGTACGTCTGTACGCCGAGGCTCTTCATAAGCGCGATGTCGTCGCCGAAGCGGTGGTAGTGATCGCACGCCATGTCGCCGTTGTCGTCGCCGACAATGGCTCCGGGCACGCGGGTGAAGGTATCCCAGATCGATGGCGTTCGTCCACCCTCGGTGACGGCCCCCTCGATTTGGTAGGCAGCGGTGGCTGTTCCGAACAGGAAGTCCGATGGGAAGGCGCGCTGATCAGCAGTCATGACAGACATCTTTCTCTCTAACGGGTTCTCGTTCTAGCCCTTGACGGCACCGGCCATGATGCCGCTCACCAATTGCTTGCCCGCGAGAACGAACAGCACCAGCAACGGAATCGTCGCCATCACCGCTCCCGTGAGCACGATCGAAAAGTCAATGTAGTAGCCCGACTGCAGCTGACTGAGCGCCGTCTGCAGGGTCGGATTTTGCGGGTTGAGCACGAGGAGCGGCCACAAATAGTCGGTCCAAGCGGTCATGAAAGTGAACAGTCCGAGGATCGCCATCGCCGGCCGCGCGGCGGGCAAACCCACCGCGAGGAACGTGCGAAATTGGTTCGCACCGTCCATGCGGGCAGCTTCGATCAGCTCATCCGGAATCACGTCAACCAGGTACTGGCGCATGAAGAAAACGCCAAACGCTGTGACGAGAGTCGGCACGATGACCGCACCAATGGTTCCGGTCCACCCCATCGTGCTCATCACCATGAACAGCGGAATGATGCCGAGCTGCGTAGGGATCGCCATGGTTGCGACGACGAAGACCATGAGGCCGTCACGACCGCGGAACCTCAGCTTCGCGAACGCGTAGCCGGCCAGGGTCGAGAAGGTCACCACTGAAATCGTGATGATGGTCGAGATCAGTAGCGAGTTGCCGAGCGCGAGCCAGAACGGGATGGCATCGAAGACCTTTGCGGCGTTGGCGAGGAAGTTGCCGCCCGGAACCATGGGCAGGGTTTCGCCGCGCGTTGCGTTGGTGCCGGAGCCGACAACGAATGACCACCACAGCGGGTAAACGCTGCCGAGAATGAAGGCGGTCAGCAAGCCGTAGGTGAGGAATCCGGGGCGGGAGCCGACGCCGGCAACGCCACCACCGGGGCGCCGTTTGCGCGACGAGGCGGGCGGTTGCACAACGAGTTCGGTGCGCGTGGCGGGTTCAAGAAGCGTAGTCACTTGCGACCTCCCGAGGAGATACGGCGGGAGATAAAGAAGTTGATCAGCCCGATCACGATGATGAGCACGAACAGCAGGATCGCGACGGCCGATGCCATGCCGAGGTCACGGCGCACAAAGCCCAGCTCCCACATGTAGAGCACGGTGGTTTGGAACTGCCGATCAGCCCCGCCGATACCGCCAGCCGCTGAGACATCAAAGAGCCGTGGTTCCGCGAATATCTGTAGGCCACCGATCGTGGACGTGATGATGACGAAGATCAGGGTCGGGCGGATCGTGGGGATCGTGATGTTGAAGAAACGGCGCGCGGGGCCAGCGCCGTCGATGGCGGCGGACTCATACAGGTCGCGCGGAACGGACTGCATCGCGGCGAGCAGGATGAGGGCGTTGTATCCGGTCCAGCGGAAGTTCACCATGATCGCGATGGCGATGTGGCTGAGGAAGGGGTCGGTCTTCCAGCGCTGGTCGGCGACACCGAGCAGATTCAGCAGGTTGTTGGCGAGGCCGTCGGCCTCGTTGAAGATGCTGGAGAAGATGAGCGCGGTGGCGACGGGCGTGACAACGAACGGGATCAGCACGCTCATGCGCCAGAACGTGGGAGCGCGCAGACCACGATCAAGCAGGTAGGCGATGACGAGGGCGACGGCGAGCTGCGGGATCGACGACAGCAGGAAGATGCTGATCGTGTTGCTGATGGAGTTCCAGAAGGTGGCGCTGCCGAGCGTCTCGGTGAAGTTCGCGAGGCCAACGAATTCGCCCTGCCCCTTCAGGAGGTCCCAGTCGTGCATGGCGACAACGATTGTGTAGAGCAGCGGGAAGAGGCCCACGAGTCCGAACAGCAGGAAGAAGGGCGCGATGTAGCCGTACGGCGATGCCCGGTAGTCGAAGCGTGACAGCCGGTTGCGCCAAGTGGGGCGCGGCGCGGTGATCGTCATGGCGTTCCTTTTCAGTGGGTCGCGGGTGGCGCGTTTCGTCTCGCCCGGGAATAGCGAGACGAAACGCGCCGGGAGAATCGAACTACTTGACTTGCTCCTTCAAAAGTTCGAGAGCCTTGGCCCAGGCACCTGCGGTATCGAGGTCACCCTTGTCAAGCAGAGTCAGGGCAGCGCCGAAGACGTTCTCCTGAATGAGCGAGTCATCCGGACCCTTGAACTGTGCGACAACGCCCTCGGCGCGGCCGGCGAGAATCTCGCCGACAGGAGCGTCGTTGAAGAACGCGTTCGGGGCATCGTCGCTAGCGAGCACCTGCTGTGCGTCGAGGGTCGACGGGAACGAACCGGCGGCCTCGAACTGCTTGACCTGCTGCTCCGGCTGCGTCAGCCAGTCGGCGAGCTTGGCAGCTTCTTCCTTGTTCTTGCTGGTCTCGGGGATGCTGAGGAAGGCACCGCCCCAGTTACCGGCACCACCAGGGAAGACATCGGCGAAGTCCCAACCGGTGCTGGCGTCGCCGCCACCGGCCTCAACCTGACCCTTGACGACACCCAGCATCCAGCCGGGGCAGACGAAGGTGGCGAAGGTTCCGTCGACGAACGACTTGCCGCCGTTCCAGTCCCAGGCGCTCTGTGCAGCCGACTGGCCGCCTTCTGTTGCGGCGCCGAGGAGTTCGAAGCGCTCCTTCAGCGCAGCGTTACCTTCAACGTTGAGCTCGCCGTCGGCGGTGTAGTAACCCTCGTCGAGCTGGTTGACCATAGAGTTCCAGACGAAACCGGAGTGGTCGTACCAAGCCTTGCCGGTCTTCGCGACGTAGTCGGCACCGACCTCGAAGTAGTGCTCCCAATCTCCCTCAAGCAGGGTGGCAACTTCGGCACGATCAGTGGGCAGACCTGCGGCAGCGAACGCGGCGGAGTTGTAGCAAACACCGGTCGGGCCAATGTCGGTGCCGTAGCCGATGACGCGGTCACTGCTGTCGGTCGCCTGCGCGTACTTCCAGTCAACCCAGTCGGCTTTGCGGTCTTCGATGCCGTAGTCACGCAGGTCGACGAACTTGTCGGAGACCTCCATAATGGCGCCGAGCCAGCCCTCTTCGATCGCGACGATGTCGCTGAGGCCGGAGCCGGCCGCAATCTTGGTGAACGCGTCGGTACGGGCGTTGCCACCGGTGTCGATGTTGGTGGCTTCGATCGTGATGCCGGGGTTAGCGGCCTCGTACTCCTTGTAGAGGTCGTCGTAGCCGAACGTGCCGAACGTGGTGATGGTGATGACGGTCTTGTCGCCGCCATCGCCACCATCGCCACCCGCGTCGCCGCCGGCGTCGGGGGTCGTGGCAGCGCAGCCCGAAATGATGAGGGCACCAGCGCCGAGCATGGCGAGCCCGGCCGTGGTGCGTGCGAATGCGTGGGTAGTCACAGGTCACTCCTTTGTGATGCAGCAGGTGTTGCGTTTGCTGAATTGGCTTGGTGTTGCGTGGGGGTCGCGCCTCGAGGCCGAGGCGAATTCGATAGCGACAGTCGTGGGAGCTCCACCGTGGGAGCGCTCCCACAACTGTGTGGGATCACTGTATGGGAGCGCTCCCACAACTGTGTGGGATCACTGTATGGGAGCGCTCCCACGGCTGTCAAGCATGTTTCTTCATAGAGTTCGAGGCACGCACATAACCGGGCTAGACTGGAAGGACTCGCCTCACCGCACCATGGAGCCACTCATGCCCACGATCGTCGTTGACGTCATGCCGAAGTCCGAACTCCTCGACCCCCAGGGCAAGGCGGTGAGCGGCGCACTCGGCCGACTCGGCGTCGACACCTTCTCGAACGTACGCATTGGCAAGCGTTTCGAGCTCACGGTTGAGGGCGAAGTTACCGAAGAGGTGCTCGCATCGGCCCGCAAGGTTGCCGAAGACGTGCTCTCGAACTCGATCATCGAGGACGTCGTCGGTATCGAGGTCGTCGAATGACCGCGCGGATCGGGGTCATCACCTTCCCCGGTTCGCTGGATGACCGCGACGCACAGCGCGCGATTGCCCTTGCTGGTGCTGAGCCCGTTGCCCTCTGGCACGGCGACCACGACCTGCAGGGCGTAGACGCTCTGGTTCTGCCCGGCGGATTCAGCTACGGCGACTACCTCCGTGCTGGCGCTATTGCTGCGCTCGCGCCGATCATGTCTGAGGTTAAAGACGCTGCCGCGAAGGGCATGCCTATTCTCGGTATCTGCAACGGTTTCCAGATGCTCGTTGAAGCACACTTGCTTCCGGGTGGTCTGATTCGCAACGCACACCAGCAGTTCATCCGTCGCGACCAGCGCCTGCGCGTTGAGAACGCCGACACCGCCTGGACCAACGCTTTCGAAGCGGGCGACGAAATTGTCATCCCGCTGAAGAACGGCGACGGCGGCTATATTGCCGACGACGAGACGCTCAAGCGTCTCGAGGGTGAGGGTCGTGTGGCTTTCCGCTACATCGGCATCAACCCAAACGGTTCGCTCAACGACATCGCCGGTCTCGTCAACGAGCAGGGCAACGTTGTTGGCCTCATGCCGCACCCCGAGCACGCCGTTGAGGCTGGCTTCGGCCCCGACACCACCGCCGCCATGCGCTCCGGTGAAGACGGCGCCAAGTTCTTCGACTCGGCCATCGCCGCACTCGCGAAGGTCGTCGCGTAAGACACATCAAAAATGTCCCCCGCACCGTTTCGGCGATGCGGGGGACATTTTTATGGTTCGGGAACCATGGTGCGGCTATGCGCGACCCGGTGGACTAGCGGCGCCCCTGCGCTCCGAGCAGGGCCGAAATCTCGGCCGCGGCGGCGATAGCCTGCGGCGCGAACATCGCGATGGACTCCCCTGGGTGTTCCAGCGCAATCGATGAAATCGAGAGCCCGTGTGTGGCACGGCCGGTGTAGTCGTGAATTGCGGCCGAAACGCAGACTTTCCCTGCCTCGTTTTCCGAGAGATCGAGTGCATAGCCGCGGGCATGAACTTCGGCGGACGCAGCAAGCAGGCCGTCAACGGTTGTGATCGTCGACGGGGTACGCGCGGGAACCCCGGTGCGTTCTGCATAGCCGCGGCGCAGCGATCGTGATATCTGCCGCTCCGAGCACGAGACCCGCCAGCGACATGAATCGCCGGCCCGCCCGATAGCCACGCTCAGCGTCACCCGACAGCCATAGTTGTGGCCCAAAAATCTATGGCCCTCGCGACATTCTCTGGTTCTCACGACATAACGACCCCGCCGCTCCCCCACCTCGTTAGGCTCATGGCATGGCTTGTCTGACTGTTTCGCTTCCGACGGCTCGGCTTCACACGGACGTCACCGCACTCCTCACGGCAGACGAACTCGCCGCGATCGAGCTCTTCGAGTGGGCGCTCGATGCGGCGCCAGATCGCGACAGCATCGACATCGTCGTCACGCCCTACACGTCGGCCACGAAGACGCTACCGAACCTGGCCGGGGTGAGCACGACGCTCGTGCAGAGCCAGTCGATTGGGTGGGATGACGTTCCCGGCAGCCTGCCCGCCGGCCACACCTTCGCGAACGCCACCTCGGTGCACGAGGCCGCGACCGCCGAGCTGGCCATCGCGCTCACGCTCGCGAGCCAGCGCCGCCTGCCCCTGTACATGCGGCAGCAGATCGAGAGCACATGGCGCGGACGCTTCTCCCCCAGCCTCGCCGACCGCCGCGTCATGGTGCTCGGTTACGGCGGCGTCGGCAAGGCGATCGCGGCCCGCCTCGTGCCGTTCGAGGTCGAGATTGTTCCGGTCGCGTCGACCGCACGTGACGAAGATGGCGTGCACGTGCGCGGTATCGATGAGCTCGCGGGCCTGCTGCCGACGACCGAAATACTCATCACGTCACTGCCCGGCAACGACAAGACGCACCACATCATCGACGACACGGTGTTGTCTGCACTGCCCGACGGCGCACTCGTCGTCAACGTCGGCCGCGGTGTGCTGATCGACCCCGAAGCCCTCGCCAAGCACACGTCCACCGGCCGTCTACGCGCGGCACTCGACGTGACCGAGCCCGAGCCTCTCCCCGCCGGTAGCCCGCTGTGGACCGACGAAAACGTACTCATCACACCCCACGTCGGCGGTGCCGCCTCGTCGATGCAGCCGCGCATCGCGCGCCTCATCGTGCGCCAGATTCGTCACCTACTCGCCAGCGAAGCACCCGAAAACGTGGTGTTCACGAGCTGACGGAGTCGGTGGCGGAACCATTGACCGGCACCCTGCGTGCTGATCGTTGGTAGAGCGGTGGGAAGCAAATCCGTCGAAGGTCGGTGCGTTACGACGCGGTCACCGCGCGTCTTGGATCAAAGGGCGTTGAGCAAACGCCCCAGCAGCACGTCGGCGTCGACGCGGGGGCCGGTGAAGAACGGGGTTTCTTCGATGACGTGGCGACGGGCTTCGGTCGCGCGCAGTTCGCGCATGAGGTCTACGATGCGAATGAGGTCGTCTGACTCGAACGCCAACAGCCACTCGTAGTCACCGAGCGCGAAAGCCGCGACCGTGTTCGCGAGCACATCACGGTAGTCGCGGGCGGCGGCGCCGTGGTCGCGCAGCATTTGCGCACGCTCAGCCTCGGGCAACAGGTACCACTCGCGCGAGCGCACGAAGGGGTACACGCAGATGTATCCGCCGGGCTTCTCCCCCGCCAAGAACGCGGGCACGTGCGCACGGTTGAACTCGGCAGCACGGTGCACGCCAATGTTTGACCACACCGGTTCGAGCGCACCGTCAGACGCCGAAACCACCGCGCGATACGCGGCCTGCAGCGTCTCTACCGTCGTCGCGTGCCACCAAATCAGCACGTCGGCGTCGGCTCGAAAACCCGAGATTTCGTACCATCCGCGCGTGGTCAGCCCTGCAACACCATCAACCGCCGTGAGCACGTCAGCAGGGGTTGCGGAACCAAGACGCTGCGCCCGAAACACGGCATACATCGTGTAGTTCACGGCAGCGTTGACCTCTTCGGCGAGGTGCGAATGGTCGATAACGGGGTGCTGCGACATGTTCAGTCTTCCGATCCTGCGATAACGGGGATTCCAGTGATTTCACCGTCGCGCATGCGGCAGCTTCCGGCGGGGGCAACGTCGGGAAACGCGGGGAGCGCCCCCACCGTGACGGGGGCAACGTCTTCACCGCGCTCGCGCGCAGCTCGCTCCAAAACCATGTCGACGAGTCCGCTCACAAATAGCGGATGCGTCGACGCGGTTCCGGCCCGCACGGCCTGCATACCCAGCGACGCGGCGGTCTCGAGCGCTTCGGTGTCGAGGTCGTAAGCGACCTCCATGTGGTCAGAGATGAAGCCGATCGGTGCGATGACGACCTTGCGAACTCCCGCCGCGGCAAGCTCCTCAAGGTGGTCGTTGACGTCGGGTTCGAGCCACGGAACCATGGGGCTGCCGGAGCGGGAGCAGTACGCCAGCGAGGAGGGCAGGCCGTGACCGTAGCGGGCGCGCAGGCCAGCGTCGATCGTCGCACGCACGTCTTCGTGTTGCTCGGCGTAGCCGGCGCCGGTGCGCGCGGAGGCGTCTTGCATCGTGTTCGGAATCGAGTGCGTGACGTAAACAACGTGGGTGTCGGTTGAGCCGCCCTCGAGTGAATCAATCGCGGCGATGATCTGCTCACGGTTCGCGCCGACGAAGCCGGGGTCGTTGAAGAAGGGGCGCACAATGTCGATCTCAGGCGCGGCGTCGCCCAGCTCGGCTACTGCGGCGGCAAGGTGCTCGCGATACTGGCGGCTGCCCGAGTACGAAGCGTAGGCGCTCGTCACGATCGCGAGCACGCGGCGGGTTCCGAACGCGGCCGCGTCGCGCAGGGTGTCGACGGTGAACGGGTGCCAATTGCGGTTACCCCACAGCACCGGGAGGTTTTCGCCGCGAGCGCGGAGCTCTGCGGTGAGCGCGTCGATCAGAGCGAGGTTCTGTTCATTGATGGGGCTCTTGCCACCAAAGTGGTAGTAGTGCTCCCCCACTTCAACCAACCGCTCGTCAGGAATGCCCTTACCGTCGGTCACATTTTTGAGAAACGGCAGCACGTCGGGCGTACGGTTTGGCCCCCCGAAAGAGCAGACTAACAGGGCGTCATAGGGAGCGGTGGCGCGGGTTTCAGACACGCCCCGAACCTATCATCAGATGAAGATCTTCATCTGATGATTCACTGAAAGCCGCCGCATCGTCCAAGCCGATCGGGCTGTCTTCGCCGAATTCGTGCGAAATTCCGCGCCATTCCGGGCCGCGCACCCAAAAGCTCCAGGGAAATACTCCCGGCGCAATAGGCTGGAACCAACGAGGGAGGTGCCCGTGGGCGAACCAATGGGAAGCGCACTGGCGCGAACAACGCTGGCGCAGCTGAAGGCACGTATTTCGGCTGGCGAATGGCCGGTCGGCTCGCGCATTCCAACCGAGCCCGAACTGACCGAACAGCTGGGCGTTGGGCGCTCGACTGTGCGCGAAGCGATACGCTCGCTCGCAACGCTCGGTATGGTCGAAACCCTCCCCGCCCGCGGCACATTCGTGCGCTCGCTCACCCCGGCGCCGTCGCTCCTGTTCGACGCCCTGCAGACGTACAACCCCGCCGAGCTCATCGGCATCCGCCGCGCACTCGACGTTGAGGCTGCACAGACGGCCGCCGCCCAGTGGGTGCCGGAGCGCCTCGAAGCCATGGAATCCGCCGTCGCGATCGAGATGGAAGCCATGCGCGAGCACAACGCCGGAATCCCCGGCGGCGTCACGCGCTGCACGCTCTTTCACGGCGCGATCGCGCAGGCTTCGGGCAACCGCCTCCTCGCCGACCTCGACACGTCACTTTCGCGCGCGCTCGATTCCTCCGGTCTCGGCGCGCACATCGCCGAAAGCATTGACCCGGCGATCCTGCTCAACGAGCACGACCGCATCCTCACGGCTGTCCGCGCGCGCGATGTCGCCGCGGCTGCGCACCTGATGGCGCTGCACTCCGACGCCGCCCTCCGCACACTGCGTCACACGGTGCTCACCACCGAAATGACGACGCTCACCCAGCAGCCGGGCTAAGCGGCGAACGGAGCCATCAGCGCGACGCCAGCGTCACTCGCGTCCATACGACGCGCCACCGACATCCGCGAGGCTTACGAGTGGAAGACGGCGTGCAGACGCGGGTCGCCGACGGCTTCGCGGCCGCCGAGCTCGTCGATTTCGAACAGCACGGCGGTGCCGATGACGGAACCACCGAGCCGCGCGACGAGGTCGTGGGCTGCTCCGAGGGTGCCGCCGGTGGCGAGCACGTCGTCGATCAGTAGCACCGTGGCGCCGTTGGGAATGTCGTCGTGCGCTTCGATCGTCGCCGTTCCGTATTCCAGCGCGTACGAAACAGCAGCCGCTGGGCGAGGCAGCTTGCCTGCCTTGCGGATCGGAATGAGACCGACGTTCGCGTACGTTGCAGCTGCACCGGCGAGCAGGAAGCCACGGGCCTCGATGCCAGCGACGTAGTCAAACTCGCCCTTGAACGGGGCGATGAGGGCGTCAATCGTTGCAACGAGTGCGGAAGCATCAGCCAACAGGGGCGTGATGTCACGGAACAGAACACCGGGTTGCGGGTAGTCCTGGATGTTGCGGATCAGGGAATGGGCGCGGTCAAGCTCAGCCGAAGTCACTCTTGTAAGGATAGTCGCCACATGAGTTTGATGGAGCGTGACACCAGCGACAACGGCACCACAGAAAGCGCTCTCGCCCGCAATATTCCGAGCAATTTCGTCTACCCACTGCCAAAATGTAAGCGCTTACAGTAGTGTGTCGATATGAGCATGTCGGAGACTTCCCCCCGCAATGACGCGTCCACCGGATCAGAGTGGTGGCGCTCGGCCGTCATCTACCAGATCTACCCGCGCTCCTTCGCAGATCAGTCTGGTGACGGCATCGGCGATCTGCCGGGCATCACGAGCAAGCTCGACGACCTTCGCGACCTCGGCATTGACGCCATCTGGTTGAGCCCGTTTATGACGAGCCCGCAGAAAGACGCTGGCTACGACGTCGCCGACTACTGCGACGTTGACCCGATCTTCGGTACGCTCGCCGACTTCGATGCGATGCTCGCCGCGGCGCACGAACGCAAGATCCGCGTAATCGTCGACCTGGTTCCGAACCACTCCTCTGACCAGCACGTATGGTTCCAGCAGGCGCTTGCCGCTGCCCCCGGCAGCGCTGAGCGTGAGCGCTACATGTTCCGCGATGGCAAGGGCGAGAACGGCGAAATCGCGCCGAATAACTGGGAGTCGGTCTTCGGCGGCCCCGCATGGACCCGCACCACCAACGCCGACGGCACGCTCGGTCAGTGGTACCTGCACATCTTCGACTCGAGCCAGCCCGACTTCAACTGGAGCAACGACGAGGTGCGCGAAGAGTTCCGCCGCATCCTGCGTTTCTGGCTCGACCGTGGCGTCGATGGCTTCCGTGTCGACGTTGCCCACGGCATGGTCAAGGCTGACGGCCTGCCCGACTACACGCCCAACCCCGACGGCGGATCGATGGGCGGCGACGCCACTGACGTTCCGTACTGGGGTCAGGATGGCGTGCACGACATCTACCGTGATTGGCACCAGCTGCTCGCCGAATACGAGGGCGACCGCGCGCTGTGTGGTGAAGCCTGGCTGCCGACGATCGAGCAGACCACGAAGTGGGTTCGCCCGGGAGAAATGCACCAGACCTTCAACTTCGCCTACCTTGAGACGCCGTGGGCGGCTGACGCACAGCGTGCCGTGATCACGAAGTCGCTCGCAAGCTACGGCGGTGTTGGTGCGCCCTCGACCTGGGTGCTCTCCAACCACGACGTCGTGCGTCACGCAACGCGTCTCGCCCTGACGATCGACAACCCGCAGGGTGAGGGCATCGGCCCGAACACCCCCGGCCCGCGCCCCGACGCCGCTCTCGGCCTGCGCCGCGCTCGCGCCGCATCGACCATGATGCTCGCACTGCCCGGCTCTGCCTACCTGTACCAGGGCGAAGAGCTCGGCCTGCCCGAGGTCATCGACCTGCCCGACGACGCCCGCCAAGACCCCACGTGGTTCCGCACCAACAAGAAGCGCTACGGTCGCGACGGCTGCCGCGTGCCGCTGCCGTGGGTGGGGAACGCTCCGGCGTTCGGCTTCAACGAAACCGGTGAGGCGTGGCTGCCCCAGCCTGTTGGTTTCGCGGCGTTTGCTCGCGACGTGCAGCGCGGCGTGAAGGAGTCGACGCTGTCGCTGTACACGAATGCCCTGACGCTGCGCGCAGACTTCGGGCTCGGAACCGGCACCCTCGAATGGAACGACCAGTACGGTAGTGACGTGGTCGCCTTTAAGAATGGCGACATCGAAGTCATCACCAACTTTGGCGCCGCACCCGTAGAGCTTGGCGACAAGACGGTGCTCATCGCGAGCGAGCCTGACATCGACGGCGCTGTGCCGACCGATGTCACGGTGTGGGTTCGCGACGTCTAAAACCCGAATGGAGGCCGCTCGATGGTGAGCATCGATGAGGTTGCGCGCTCTGCGGGCGTCTCAACGGCGACGGTTTCGCGCGCGCTCAGCGGGCGCGGACACGTGTCGGCTCCCACCAAGGAGCGCGTGCTGACCGCAGCGCGCGCCTTGGGCTACGTCGTGTCATCGAGCGCCTCCTCCCTCGCCTCCGGACGCACCCGCAACATCGGCGTGATTGTTCCGTATCTCGATCGCTGGTTCTTCTCGGCCGTGCTGAGCGGACTCGCGGCGGCCGTCACCCGCGCGGGCTACGACATCACGCTGTACAACATCACGGCCGATGAGAAGGCGCGCGGCGAGATCTTCCGCACCTTCTTGCGCCGCGGTCGCGTTGATGCCGTGATCGCGGTGTCGATTCAGCTCGACGACGCCGAGACCCAGGCGTTGCTCGAGCTCGGCATTCCGGTGATCGCGATCGGTGGACCCAATCCGCAACTGTCGACCCTCACGGTCGATGACTTCGCCGTCGCGCAGATGGCCACGAACCACCTCATCACGCTCGGCCACCGCACAATCGCGCACATTGGCGCGAACCCCGAGTTCGACATCGACTTTCACGTGCCAACGACGCGCCGCCTCGGTTTTGAGCAGGCCCTGCGCGATGCCGACATTGAGCCGAGCCCCGCGCTGTACGAACCCGCCGACTTCACGATCGAGGGTGGATACCGCGCCGCAAAACAGCTCCTCGGCCGCCCGCACGACCGCCCCACCGCGATCTTCGCCGGCTCTGACGAAATGGCGATCGGTGCGATTCTTGCTGCTCGCGACCTCGGCTTCCGTGTGCCCGACGACCTCTCGATCATCGGCATCGACGGTCACGAACTGGGTGACTTCTTTCGACTCACGACGGTCGACCAGTTTCCGCTCAAGCAGGGAGCGCGTGCGGCCGAAGCGGTGTTCCGCGAGCTTGATGAGACGAAGAAGCCCGTCACGCACCAGCCCAACGCGTTGCCGTTCGAGCTGGTCGTGCGCGAGACCACTGCACGCGCGCCGCGGTAGTCGCTAGGCTTCGGGCATGACCCTCGACCTTGAAGCCATCTACATCGACTTACACCGCAACCCCGAGTTGTCGTTCCAGGAGACCCGCACGGCGGGTGTCATCGCAGCCCACTTGACCGCCCTCGGCATCGAGCACGAGACGGGCATCGGTAAGACCGGCATCGCCGCCGTCATTCGCAATGGCGACGGCCCGGTGGTCTGGCTGCGCGCTGACATGGACGCGCTCCCCGTCAAGGAAGAAACGGGTCTCGACTACGCCTCGACCGCCCGCGGCATCGACCCCGAGGGCACCGATGTTCCGGTCATGCACGCGTGCGGCCACGACATGCACGTGACCGCGATGCTCGGCGCGCTCGAGCAGTTGCAGGCGACGACTGACAAGTGGAGCGGAACCATTGTTGCCGTCTTCCAGCCGGCGGAAGAATATGGTTCCGGCGCCCAGGCGATGATCGCCGACGACGTTCTCACCCGCTTCCCGAAGCCCACGATCGTGCTGGGTCAGCACTTGGCGCCGTTGCCGGCCGGAACCATTGGCGTGCGTTCCGGCGCGCAAATGGCGGCTTCCGACGGACTGCACGTTGTGCTGCACGGCCGCGGCGGCCACGGCTCGCGCCCCGACACCACGATCGACCCCGTCGTCATGGCTGCGGCGACCGTCATGCGACTGCAGACGATTGTTTCCCGTGAAACTGATCCGCGCGAAATGGCTGTCGTCACCGTCGGTTCGATGCACGCTGGTCTCAAGAACAACATCATTCCCGCGACCGCAACGATCGACATCAGCCTGCGTTACCCCAACGATACTGCCCGTCAGGGCGTGATGAACAAGGTTGAGCGCATCATCAAGGCTGAGGCTCTCGCGTCGGGCGCCACCGAAGAGCCAACGATCGAAATTCTGCACACGCTACCCCCGACGATCAACGACCTCGAAGCGACGGACCGCCTCATCTTTGCGTGGGAGACCACGTTCGGTGAGGACGCGGTGCTCGACCCCGGCATGTTCACCGGATCAGAAGACGTCTCGTGGTTCGCGACCGAAGCCGGCGTGCCGCTCGTCTACTGGTTCTGGGGTGGCGTTGAGCCCGAAGCGTTCGCCGCAGCAATGGCAGCGGGCACGGCCGAGGCCGACATTCCGAGCAACCACTCCCCCTTCTTCGCCCCGATCCTGCACCCTACGATCGAGCGCGGCGTCGATGCGTTGGTCATCGCAGCCCGCGAGTTCTTGAAATAGGCCCCCGCTCCGCGACGGCACTTCCGCTCGCTGTCAGCCCCGTGGGGTCAGCGAATCGCTGCCAAGGACCGTCAGCATGACGGGTAGATGACGTATGGTGCGCGCGATGTTATGCCGAGCCTCACCACCTGATTCGTACACACGCCAAGTCGTCGAACGACGGGATTGACTCTGGCAGACAGAAGTGCAGTCACCGATGTAGGACAGTTTCCAACGACGAAGGCCCGCAACCCAGAAGAGGTGCGGGCCCACAGCCAATGGGTCAGGTTTAGAAGCCTGCGGTCAGCTCATCCATGCGGCCTTCGTTGTAGTACACAACGAAGTTCTTCGCGATGATCGATGTGGCGTCACCCAGGGTGCCTAGCGGCGCGACGAGCCAGCCGCCGTTCTCTTCAACGGCGATCAGGTCGACATCAGCGATACCGAGCTTTTCGAGCACCGGAATGTCGTCGAGGCACATCTTCTCGCTGTAACCGTCGGCGGGCGTGAAGCAGAGGCCCTCGATGAGGCCAGCACCATCGATGCCGAGCGCGTCGATCGTGATGCGACCCTTGCCGTCGACAATCTCCGACGAGAAGTCGGTCGGGTCAAACGACGGACCAGAACCGCCCTCAAGCATGTCTGCAGACAGCGGCCCATAGATCGACAGCACGCGACGCTCCGGCAACGACAGCGACTTCGTGATCGCCTCGAAGTCGGCGGATTCGAGCGCTTCAGCGAGACCCACAGCGGCGTCTTCAGGCGTGTCGTACTTGGTCGGTTCGAGAACCTTCTCGCCGAGCTTGGACTCATCCCAATCCGGCGACTGCTGGAATCCGACGTCAGCGAAGGTCATCAGCGCGCTGACATACCACTGACCGTCTTCCTTCACCGAAACAACCGACAGGTCAGCGCCCGACTCCGCACGGAAGTCTTCGGCCGTCATCGTCTGCGGAAAGTCCATCTCCTCGATGACCTCGGCGCGCTGCGACTCGAGCATCTCGTCGATCTCAGACTCGGTGTAGCCGAACTGTTCCATCTGCTCGCGCATCGACGCCGACGTGAGCTCGGTCATCAGGTCGGCGATCTTCTCTTCGTCGCCGTCGATCGTGACCGTCCAGTCGGTGAGCGTGACGCGCACGATCTCCTCGGCGATCTCTTCTTCCGTCATCGCGACGTCAGCGATCTCGATCTGCATCGCGTCTTGCAGTTCTTTCATGATCTCGTCGTACGAGCGTGCGTCGCCCTCGCCCTTGATCTTAGAAAGCTCAGCAAACGTGTCAGCGAAAAGTTCAGCCTCACTCGGCGCAATCGCGCCAATGGAGCCCATGACGTCGGCCGACTTTGCCGAGTCAAACAGGTTGGTCACGGCCGCCTGCGGCGAACCAGCGCCACCCGCACCACCAAAGCCACCGCTGAGCGCGACAGCACCAATGGTTCCGCCACCAATGACAAGCACGGCACCGGCCGCGATGCCCACGATGAGGCCCGTCTTCTTCTTTGGTACCGCGGGCGCGGAACCATAGCCCTGGGTGTAGCCGGGTTGCTGTCCGTAGCCGCCGGGCTGACCGGGCTGACCAAACTGCTGCTGGCCAGGCTGACCGCCGAACTGCGGCTGACCGGGCTGGCCAGCGAACTGCGGCTGCGTAGGCTGCGCACCATACTGCGGCTGCGCGGGCTGGCCCTGGTACTGCGGCTGGGCCGGAGCGGCCGGCTGCTGCGGGTAGGTGGGCTGGGCCGTCTGCCCCGGAACTACGGGCTGAGCCGGGCGGGCGGGTGCCGTGGGCTGCGCGGGCGCGGCGGGCTGCTGCGGTGCGGCGGCCTGCATCCGGGCGACCTGCTGGCCGGCCCAATCACGAAGCGCCGGGTAGCAGTTCGGGTGCTGCGCGATCTGGGCGGCAAGTTCCGGGTGCGAACCCGCGATCTCGGCCAGCTGCGCTGCAGTCGTATTCGGGTCATTCAAAAGAATGCGTGGATCGTTCACAGTGTCCCCCTCTGTGTGATGTATCTGTGCCGACTCTAAGCCAACGTGCGATTGCGTGGCCGAGAGCTCTCTTAAAAGAGCATGACAGATTGCTGATGGCCATCAGCGCGGTTTCAGGCACATCTGAACAACGATTGCGCCCGAAAGTCGCCGCGACGGCGCCTCCCCCCGGCGGCGAGATCACCCGCGTGGGAGAATCAATACATCATGTCTGTTGCCCCACCTCTTGACCCGTCCGCACTCCGCGCCGCCGGAGCGGTCACCGACGACGCCATCTATGCGGCGTTTGTCACATGGGTCGAAGAGACCGGCATTTCGCTGTACCCCGCGCAAGACGAAGCGGCGATCGAGCTGATGAGCGGCAACAACGTCATCTTGTCGACGCCAACCGGAACCGGAAAGTCGCTCGTCGCGATCGCCGCGCACTTCACCGCGATGGCTCGCGGGCAGCGCACGTTCTACACGGCACCTATTAAGGCCCTCGTGAGCGAGAAATTCTTCGCGCTCGTCGACATCTTCGGCGCCGAGAACGTCGGCATGGTGACCGGCGATGCGTCGGTCAACGGCGATGCCCCCATCATTTGCTGCACCGCCGAGATTCTCGCGAACATCGCCTTGCGTGGTGGTGACGAGGCCCCGGTGGGCCAAGTCGTGATGGACGAGTTCCACTTCTATGGCGACCCCGACCGCGGGTGGGCGTGGCAGGTTCCGTTGCTCACCCTCCCCCAGGCACAGTTCTTGCTGCTGTCGGCAACGCTCGGCGATGTGACCGAGCTGGCGGCCGACCTCACGAAGCGCACCGGCCGTGAAACTGCCGAGGTCACGGGTGTTGAGCGCCCCGTTCCGCTGCACTACTTTTACGAAACCACGCCGATTCACGAGACGATCGAAGAACTTCTCGAGACGAAACAGGCCCCGGTATACGTCGTGCACTTCGCGCAGGCCGCGGCAATGGAACGCGCGCAGGCACTGTCGTCTGCGAAGATCGCGACCCGCGAACAACGCGACGAAATCTCTGAACTCATCGGCGGGTTCCGCTTCACCACCGCCTTCGGCAAGACCCTCGGTCGCCTCCTGCGCCTCGGCATCGGCGTGCACCATGCCGGCATGCTGCCGAAATACCGCCGCCTCGTCGAGCAACTCGCGCAACGCGGCCTGTTGCGCGTGATTTGCGGAACCGACACCCTCGGCGTCGGCATCAACGTTCCCATTCGCACGGTGCTGCTCACCGGCCTCACCAAGTTCGACGGCACCCGCATGCGTCAGCTCAACGCTCGCGAATTTCACCAGATCGCCGGACGCGCGGGCCGTGCCGGCTACGACACCGCGGGCACCGTCGTCGCGCAGGCGCCCGAGCACGAAACCGAGAACGCGGCCGCGCTCAAGAAGGCGGGCGACGACCCGAAGAAGCTCAAGAAGGTGGTGCGCAAGAAGGCGCCGGCAGGGTTTGTTTCGTGGGGTGAGCCGTCGTTTCAGAAGCTGATTGCCAGCGAGCCGGAACCATTGACGTCGCATATGCAGATGACGGCGGGCATGCTGCTGAACATTCTGGCGCGTGGCGATGGCGCGCTCGACACCGTGCGCGATCTGGTGTTCAACAACCACGAGTCCCGCACGCGTCAGTTTGAGTTGGCGCGTCGCGCGCTCGGTATTTATCGCACGCTGCGCGATGCCGACATTGTCGAGGTTGTTAACGGGCATGTGCGTCTGCGCGTCGATATGCAGGCCAACTTTGCGCTGAACCAGCCGCTGTCGCCGTACGCGCTCGCGATGTTCTCGGTGATGAGTCCGGATGATGCGGGCTACGCGCTCGACATGATTTCGGTTGTCGAAGCAACGCTCGATGACCCGCGTGCGGTGCTGTCGCAGCAGGAGTTCTTGGCGCGCGGCGAAGCGATCGGCGCCATGAAGGCCGAGGGCATCGAATACGACGAGCGCATGGAACTCGTCGAACAGGTCACCTACCCGAAGCCCCTCGAAGAGGTGCTGGCCGCAACGTTTGAGACGTTCGCCGCGGCCCAGCCCTGGATTCGCGACTTCGAAGTGCGCCCCAAGGCGGTCGTGCGAGACATGTACGAACGCGCGATGAGCTTTGGCGAGTACGTCGGGTTCTACAAGATCGCGCGCTCCGAGGGTGTCGTGCTGCGCTATCTTTCGGACGCCTACCGCGCGGCTCGGCAGACGATTCCTGACGAACTCAAAACCGACGAGTTGCACGACCTGATCGAGTGGCTCGGCGAGCTCGTGCGTCAGGTTGACTCGTCGTTGCTTGACGAGTGGGAAGAGCTCGTCTCAGGCGTGGAGAACACGGCCGACGATGTCGTGGTTCCGCCGGCGCCGCGCCGGCTCACCACCAACACGCGTGCCTTCCGTGTGCTGGTGCGCAATGAATTGTTCCGCCGCGTGCAGTTGGCGGCGCGCGAAGACGTTGACGCGCTCGCTGAGCTTGACCCGAACATCGGTGCCGCCGGGTGGGATGACGCCCTCGACGGCTACTTCGCCGAACACGACGAAATTCTGACCAATGCCGACGCGCGTTCGACCGCGATGCTGGTGTTTGACGGCATTGACACCCGCACCTGGACCGTGCGCCAGATCTGGCACGACCCCGAGGGCGACCACGACTGGGGCTTCACCGCGAGCGTCGACCTCGACGCGTCTGATGAGGCTGGCGCCGCGGTTATCGAGGTTGTTTCGGTCGGGCAGTTGTAGTTTCGCGGGCAGTTCATTACCGGCACGCAGACAACGCACATGCGGGCGCGCACAATGGACGCATGGGACTTTTTCAATCGCGTCCGGAGCAGCCACAAGACTGGGGCGGCCTGCCCGCCGAGCCGTACAACCCCGAGTTCGACACGGCGCGTCTCGACGACAACGCGATCACGTCGACGAGCGTGGGCGATGTTCTCAGCGCGACCCAGTCGGTTTCGATTGCCTTCACGATGAAGCCAGCGGAACCAGTGACTGAGGCTGGCGACGGAGAGTAACGTCGCGGGTTTCCTCCCCAGGTCGGCTTTCGGGGTGCGTTCTCCCCATTAGCTTTCTGTGCCTGTCGTGAGTTGGCGCGCGCGACAACAGTGGTCGCATGAAACGACACACTTTCGTCATCGTGACGGCACTGGCCATCGGAATCACCCTGTCGGCGTGCGGGCCGTTGCCCGTCGCCGACAACCAGCAGCACGAAAATTATGTGCGCCAAATTGGCAAATCGGTCGACAAGAATGGTGATTCTTAACGAAGACAGTAAGAACGAGTGACTCTTACCTCGAATTTGGGGGTTGTGTTTCTTGCATGAGGCGCATGCTGGAGATACATAACCGGCTAGGAGCATATTTCCCGGCCCGTGACCACGCCGGTCACGTCACATCGAAGACGATGAGAATTCGAGGAAACATCATGATGGTTAGCACCGAAACCTTTGACGCAGACGCCATGGACTTCGCGGAGATCCCCGCATGGTTCGACCGTCACCCCTCCCAGGCTGAGGGCGCAGACTTCTAAATCACCCCAGCTCTAACGAAAACGCCAGCACCATCCGGTGCTGGCGTTTTGCCGTTCCCCGTGCTTACCAGGGGTGGGGCTTGTAGTCCTTGAGGAAGACGCCGTAGAGGTCTTCGCCGGCGACGCCGCGCACGATGGGGTCGTACACGCGGGCCGCACCGTCGACGAGGTCGAGAGGAGCGTGGAAGCCCTCTTCAGCTAAACGCAGCTTGGTGTAGTGCGGGCGCTCGTCGGTGATCCAGCCGGTGTCGACGGCGGTCATGAGGATGTTGTCGGTCTCGAACATCTCACCGGCGCTCGTGCGGGTCAGCATGTTGAGCGCGGCCTTTGCCATGTTGGTGTGCGGGTGGCCGGGGCCCTTGTACCGGCGGGCGAACTGGCCCTCCATCGCCGAGACGTTCACGATGTACGCGCGACCAGCCTCGACCGACGCCATCGACGGGCGCAGGCGGTTGATCAAAATGAACGGTGCCGTGGTGTTGCACAGCTGCACTTCGAGCATCTCAAGCGGGTCAACGTTGCCAACGTTCTGCACCCACGAGTTGGAGTGTTCCATATCGGGCACGAGGCCACCCGCATCGATCGCGGTGCCATCGCGGTGCTTCTCGATCGAGGCGGCGCCAGCCGCCATCGACAACCGGGTCAACTCCTCAGCTGTGATGGCCGGCGCGCCGACAGCAACGGTTCCGCCCAGTGCCGCCACCGACAGCAGCGGGTTCTCGGCAACCGAAGCCTCGAGCGCGTGCGGGTGCGGGTCGGCGGTGTGGCCGAACGTTTCCATTTCGGGCAGTGGGCCGTCGGGTAGCGGCTGCAGCTCGGCGTCAACGAGTAGCGAGTACGAACCGGGCGAACGACGCACGGTCTGCGCCGCGTTGTTGATCAGAATGTCGAGCGGGCCCTGCGCAGCAACCGAATCGGCCAGCGAAATCACCTGGGCCGGGTCGCGCAGGTCGATACCAACGATGCGCAGACGGTGCAGCCAATCGGCCGAGTCTTCCAACGCTTGGAAGCGGCGCACGGCGTCGCGCGGGAAGCGCGTCGTAATCGTCAAGTGCGCGCCGTCGCGCAGCAGGCGAAGCGCGATGTGCATGCCGATCTTCGCGCGACCGCCGGTGAGCAGCGCACGCTTGCCGGTGAGGTCGGTGCGGGCGTTGCGCTTGCGGTGGCTCGACGCCGCGCAGTCTGGGCACAGCTGGTGGTAGAACGCGTCAACGCGCGTGTACGGCTGTTTGCAGATGTAGCAGTTCTGGGGCTTCTGCAGCTCACCGGCGGTCGGCGTCTCGATCGACGTCGTCAGCGTGATGCCGCGGGTTTCGTCGTCGATGCGGTCGGCGGCACCGGTCGCCGTGTTCGCGATTACGGCAGCGTCGGCGGCACGCGCCGCGAACTTGCGAATGTTGCGACGAGTCTCGCGAATGTCTTTGACCATGTCGCTCGTCGCGCGGCGCACGGTGATGTGGTCGGGGTGGTCAGCCTCGAGAAACTGCACCTGCCCGAGCACCTTGAGCGCGATCGCCAATTCGGCGGGGTCGATGCCCGTGAACGTGCCGTCAAGCACGGAAGCGATGGAGGCTTCAACGGGTCCAGTGGCTGAGTCGTCGACGGAACCAGCACCCGCGGGGGTCTCCTGGGGAGCGTCGTCAGCGGGGTTGATCGGGAAATCATCGTGCGAAGTCACTTATCGATCTTAGGCGGCGTCGCTGAGAGGAAGCGGGTGGCTGTCAGGCGACTCAAAAGTGCGTGACTACTATGGAAAATCCAGGGCGAAATTAAGGGGACGCTTGTGGCAAACGAAGACGATTTTCTCGAGGTCATTGCGGCTGAGGTCGCGGCCGATCGCGACAACCTGGCGCTGCGCGAAGACTTCATCGCGCTGCTACTGCAGCAGGATCCGGATCGCGCCAGCAGCGAAATCACCGCGTTCGAGGCCGATGGCGGTGATGCAGCACGCGTGCGCGTGATGCGGGCCCGACTCATGGCCGCCCGCCTACGCCGCGGCGAAGAGCAGGCACCGCCCACAGAGAAGACCGCCGCCCCGATCGCCGCGCCAGCAACCACCGACGCCGACAATGACGACCTCGACCAGCCGGGCCTGTGGGATGCCGAGCGCCCCAGCATCACGCTCGAAGACGTCGCCGGCCTCGCCGAAGTCAAGCAGCACCTCGACGAAACGTTCCTCGCGCCGTTGCGCAACCCCGAGCTTGCGGCCGCCTTCGGTCAGAAGCCGGGCGGCTCGCTGCTCATGTACGGCCCTCCCGGTTGTGGCAAGACCTTCATCGCGAAGGCGATCGCCGGCGACCTGGGCGCCGCGTTTATCCACGTCACGCTCGCCGACCTGCTCTCGAAGTGGATCGGCGACAGCGAAAAGGCGATCCAAAGCATCTTCCACGATGCCCGCGCCGCCGCCCCTTGCGTCATTTTCTTCGACGAGTTCGATGCTGTCGGTGGCCGCCGCTCCTCGGGTGGCGGTGGTTCGCAGTCGATGCGCATGATCGTCACGCAACTGCTCGAAGAGCTCGACGGCGTGCAGAGCGTCAACGATGGCGTCTACTTTCTCGCCGCCACGAACCGTCCGTGGGACATTGACCCGGCGCTGCGTCGCCCCGGCCGCATCGACAAGACGGTCGTTGTATTGCCGCCCGACGCCGTCGCCCGCGCCGCGATTTTGCAGGGCGACCTCGAGGGCAAGCCGACCGATAACGTCGACACCGTGCAGGTTGCCGCGGCGACCGGCGGTTTCTCCGGCGCCGACATCGCGCAGGTTGCCAAAGTCGCTCTGCAGAAAGCCATGAGCGCCTCTATGAAAGCCGGCACGGTGGTTCCGGTCACCACCGCCTCACTCATCGAAGCGGCCGCCGACATCACGCCGTCAACGACGAGTTGGTTCGATCAGGTGGCTCCGGTGCTGGACTACGGGGTGGACGACGGAACCTTCGCACAGTTGCGTGCATACCGCGTGAAACACGGGATGAAGTAGTTAAGCCCGCGAAGGGGACGTTCGCGAGGGACGAGGGGACATGAGTCCAGAAGAACAAGACGTTGAGCAGGAGGCGATTGCTCGCGACCGCGACCTCGCGTGGGAGCTGTACGAGGCGCAGCCGGATCACCCCAAGATTCCGGAGATTGTGGCGAGCGTGCTGGCGCGTTCGCCACAATCGACGGGGCAAATCATTCTGCTCGCCCGGCACTACCAAGAGGTCGGCCGCGTCGACGAGGCGCGCGACCTCCTGCACGATCTGATGGGGCGGCGCGACCGGCAGTACGCGAATGCGGCGCGCGAATTGCGTGATCTGGAGCACTCGGCCGAGAACTTCGACGAGGCCGTGCGCCTGGCGCGCATCGTGCTCGAAGAAGAACCGGGCGAGAGCTGGAGTGACCTCTTCGACCTGGGGCGTGCGTTGACTTTTGCCGAGTCGCCCAGTGTTGGCTGGCCGGTGGTGGATGCGGCGGTCGCTCAGGCTGCCGCCGCATCACCGGAGAGGTATGCGGACGCTGTCGGCCTCCAGGCCACGCACTTGCTCGAATCGCTGGCACCGCCCGACGTGATCGTGCCGGTCATCGAAGAGGCAGTCCGGCTCAACCCGACGGAGCCGATGCTCAGCATCACGCTCACCTTCGCGTACCTCTACACGTACCGCCCGATCGAGGCGGAGGACCTCATTCTCCGCGTGCTGCGAGAAGACCCCACCGATCAGTCGGCCCAGTTCGGCTACACCATGGCGCACGCGATGGCGCAGCCGCTGCGCGAAGGCTTGGCGACCATCGAAGAGTTGCGAGACTCCGGTCTCGGCGAATACGCGTGGCTGATCATGTACGAGACTCGCTACGACTGTGACGCCGTCAGCGCGCTCGCCGCTCTTGACGAGGTCATGCCCGACGACGTCAGGCGCTCGCTACGACCGCCCCTGTCGACGGAACAGGCGAGTGAAGGTTCCGGCGAGTCGCAGATCCTCAGTTGGCATGACGGACAAGAACCCGGTAGCGGTGCACTGTGGGGTGCGGAGCATCCGTTCCGGCTCCTCTCCGATGCCGAGATCACCGCGACCGAAGCGGCCCGTCTCGCCGACCCGACAACCGCGTGGGTGTGGGGTGACGATGGGCCCAC
This sequence comes from Microbacterium daqui, assembly GCF_050408675.1. Classification (NCBI taxonomy): domain Bacteria; kingdom Bacillati; phylum Actinomycetota; class Actinomycetes; order Micrococcales; family Microbacteriaceae; genus Microbacterium; species Microbacterium daqui. Next base: position 25,844 of record NZ_JBNTKF010000003.1, read on the forward strand.
CTACATGTCCGTGGTCGCGACCGACGACGACGGAAACTACCTACTCGTGGTGGCCGGCGGGCGCCTCGTGCTCCGCAACACCGAGGATCACCCCTTCGCCCCCAGCCTCGCGAACTGGCTCTGGGATCTCGCCGTCAACTTCGGCGCCCCCGACCCCCGCCCCAGCTCCCGCCTCACGTAACCCCCACACCCCTGTCCCACACCCCGAGGCTCCGCACCCCTGCTTTCGCACTCGAGGTTCTGAGCCCCGACGTGCCGTGGTTCCGCCCCACCACAACAACCGTTATGCACGGTTGAAAACGGTATGCGCGAAATAATTGCCTCACCAGCCACTTCCGTAACACCAGTCACACCCGTGCGTGCATAACGGTCGTTGTCGGCACAGGGATGCGGACGCGGCTGGGTGGGTGTTTGGACGCGGCTGGGTGGGTGTTTCGACGCGGCTGGGTGGGTGTTTTGACGCAGCTGGGTGGATGTTTGGGCGCGGCTAAGTGGGTGTTTTCACGCAGTTGGGGCGGGGGTTCGGACGCGTCAGAATCGGCACATCGTGCACCGGGGCGTGTTTTTGTGCACGCGCGATATTCGCGTTGTTGATGGCGAAACGGAGATCGACATCGACTTCGTACTCCACCTGGAACCCGGGCTCACCGGCCCCGGTGAAGAACTCGCACCCTCCGAAGGCGCACCCACCGTACCCGGCGGCCCCCCTGGTTCCGCACCCCATGGTTCCGCATCTGAGGCGCACTATTTCTGGATCGCCGGCGAATCCGGCGTCGTCACCACGCTGCGCCGCCACCTCGTGAAGGATCTCGGTATCGACCGCAAACGGGTCGCGTTCATGGGGTACTGGCGCCGGGGCGTCGCGATGCGCGGTTAGGTTTGAGGTATGCGAGCAGTGGTCACGCGGGTAGCGAGTGCGTCGGTTGAGGTTGACGGAACCATTGTGGGAGAACTGCCCTGGCCGGGGTTGCTGGCGCTGGTGGGTGTCACGCACGACGATGGCGAGGCCGAAGCCGCGAAGATCGCCCGCAAGATTTGGGACCTCCGCATTCTCGACGACCAAAAAAGTGCGTCAGATGTGGGCTCCCCGATTCTCGTGGTGAGCCAGTTCACGCTGTATGGCGATGCGCGCCGAGGGCGGCGCCCGTCGTGGACAGCCGCGTCAGGTCGACCGCACGCCGAACCCCTCGTCGATCGCGTTGTCGAGCTGCTCCGCGAAGCCGGCGCCCACGTCGAAACCGGCCAGTTCGGCGCCATGATGCGCGTCTCGTCGGTGAACGACGGCCCATTCACAATGCTCCTCGACACCGCCAGCCTCTAGCCTCGGGCGCTGGTAGCGTCGGGGCATGGTGAATCAGAACACGCTCGACACGTTGCGGCACTTCGCTGAGGAGCGGGAGTGGCAGAAGTTTCACTCTCCGGCGAACCTCGCGAAGAGCATCAGCATCGAGGCCGCTGAGCTGCTCGAGCTGTACCAGTGGACAGACACCGCCGACCGCCAGGAGGTCGCCGACGAGCTCGCCGACGTGCTGCACTACTGCATCGCCCTGGCCCGCGTGATGGACTTTGACCTCGACGAGATTTTACTGTCCAAGCTCGAGAAAACCCGCCTCAAGTACCCCGTCGAACACACCCGCGGGCGCATCGCGCCGATCGAGTAGGTTCCGGAACCACGGCGCAAGCACCAGCGCGCCGCACCGCCCGAAACCGCACCAACCAACCTCAGCTGTCGCTGGTTCCGCCGCTCAGGGTTTCGTCGCAGAGCGAGGCGTATTGCGACATCTGCAGCATCGTCTCGAAGTAGTCGTCTTCGAATTGGGCAATGTCGTCGTCGGACGTTGACGGGTCGGTGTAGCCGGCCAAGAACGTGCCGGCGTCAACGTGGCCCTCGCCAATAGCGGCGAGCGCCTCGTTCACTTGCGGGTTCGTCACGCTGTCGGCGATGGCCCCGACATCGGTGCCGAACGTGACGGTCAGCTCGCTGAGCGTGGCGTAGTAGTCGTCGGCTCCGGTAGCGTCGCGCGCAATGTCGTACGGATCATCCGGGTCGAACTCAACCCGCGCCTCGACCGCGGCCCGCGCGCTATCGGCGTCGTACTGCGTGAGCAGCCGCTCAAACTTTACCCACGACGTCGCACACGCGGCGTCAACCTTCTGCACGGGCTCGGGAACATTCGTCGGCTTCAACGACTCCGGAACCGTTATCGGCGTCTGCGTCGGCGCCACACCGCCACCGCCCACACACGCCGACAGCATGAGCGCGCCGCCGATCAGCGCCACCGCCCCGAGAAATCGAATGGTCATCGTGCCCCCTGCCCACGATCGTAGCGATCCACACCGAACGTGCGCCGAGAGCTTTCACAACGACATCGGGCCGGGGCCCTGGAAGAGGAGCCCCGACCCGATGAGTCACAAAACGTCGGCCACCGCTTAGCTACGCTGGCGGCGTGCCACCCGTCCTGCCGCGAGCGCGCCCGCGATGAGCAGCAGCGCGGTCAGCAGGAGTCCGCCAGCGTCAGCGGTTCCGGTCGCCGCGAGTGGTGCGGGTGACGGAGACGGTGACGGAACCACGGGTGCCGTTGGCGACGGAACCACAGACTGCGTCGCCGAAGGCTCCGGCGTTGCGGTGGGCGTCGGATCCGGCGTGGGTGTCGGCTCGGGGTCCGGCGTTGGCGTTGGCGTCGGCACCGGGGTGGGCTCAGGCTCAGGCGTCGGCGTCGGCACCGGGTCAACCGTCACTGTGACGGCGGTAGACTCCGCCGCGCTCATCGACGCGTCAGCCGGAACGAACCGAACCGACACCGAGAGCGAACCCGCCGACGTCGTCGGCAGGGTCAGCGTCGCCGAGCCGTCGACCAACGCAACCGGGTCGCCAACAACCGATCCGTCGATCAGCAGCGAAACGGTTCCGCTCGCGACCGGCGGCGTGACGCGAGCCAAGCGCACGAGCGGGTTCGCGTTCGGATCACTCAACGTGACGTTTGCGGTGACAGTAACCTCATCGCCCACCACCGCATCGGCTGCCGACAGAATCGTTGTGACGGTACTCGCCCAGGCCGCGACCGTTGCCGTCGCTGAGGCCGTCGCCTCGGTGTGGCGAGCGTCACCCACGTAGCGCGCCGTGATCGCATGGCTACCAACAGCGAGCGTGTTCGTGCTGATTGTCGCGACGCCGGCGGTCACCGGGGCAGTCGCGACCGCGACTCCGTCGACGGAGAACTCGACATTTCCGGTCGGCTTATCACCCGTGACACGAGCGATGATCACGCGGTCGGAACCATGAACGGCGGTCGGCGATACCTCAACAGTCGTCGAAGCCTCAATAAGGCGGACTGTCAGATCGTGCGCTGCACTCGTCGCCCCAGTCATCGTGGCATCCGCCGGGATGAAACGCGCCGACAACGACGACTCCCCCACAGCATCCGTCGGCACGGGCAACGTTGCCACACCGTTTGCCAGCGCAACCACATCACCAACCGGCGCGCCGTCGACAAGCAGCTGAACGGTTCCGCTCGCCGCCCGCACTGGAGCACCAACGGCCCCTACGATCGTGGTGATTGTCGGGTCAACCAGCGCCACGGCGACGTTCGCTGTCACCACATCACCGACGCGCGCATCGGTCTGTGAGAGCGTCATCGAAACCGCGCTGTTCCACGCTGCCACGGTTACAGCGATCGAGCTCGAAGCCGCCGCGTGACGCGCGTCACCCGAATACACCGCGGTGACGGTGTTCTCGCCGACGGCCAAATCGCTCGTGGTGAACGTGGCTTCCCCGTTTATCACGGGCACCGGCACCGAGACTCCACCGTTTGTCGTAAACGTGACCGTTCCGGTCGGGTATTGACCCACGACGATCGCTGTGAAAGTGCGCTCGGAACCATGGGGCGCCGGCGGCGATACTTGCAAAGCGAACAATGTACTGATGGGAACAACGGTGAACGTCGTCTCGGTAACGAGCTCAGCGTAATCCGCCGTTGCGGGTGAGCGGTACTCCAGGCGATAGCTACCAACCGGCACAGGGGCGAGCCACACCTGCATTTTTCCGACATCATTGGACCCGGTAGGGATCGTCCTCAACAGTTCACCAGTTACCGCGTTATAGAGCCTAATGCCGATATGGGGCCCAGCGAGCGGGTTGCCCCCGTCGTCGGTGACCATGCCGTCGAGAAGTATGGCGGAGCCGGCATCAACGCGCGTCGGATGGCTCACTGTCAGCGTACGTAGCGGGAGGGACGTCGTAAGCCGGACAGCCGCCGACTCCTCCGCAGACATCGTCGGGCCTGCCGGCGTGAACCGCGCGGCGATGAGAGCAACTCCCCCGGCCTGTGCGGGCACATTCAATTCAGCTGAGCCAGCGGCCAACGCAACCGGGCTACCAACGACCTTTCCGTCGACAAGCAGCTCCACGGTTCCGCTCGCCATCGGCGCCGCCGGCGCCCCCGCGACCCCCTCCGGTGCTTCGAGCGCGACCGAGACATTCGCTGTCGTAGCATCACCCACCGCAACCTCAGACTGCGCGAGTGTCGTTGTGACGACGCTCTTCCACGGCACGACCTCGACGTTGGTGGTACCGCTACTCGCCCAACCGGCGTTGTAGTAATAGGAGTACCGCGCCGAAAAACTATGTAAACCGACGGCAAGGTCGATCAGTTGCAACGAAGTCACGCCATCCGTGAGGTTTAAGAAGCCGACCCCACGAGCGTCTTCGAAGAACTCAACGTAGCCGCCGGGCTGACTATTGGTGACAGCGGCCGTCAGCACAACGGGCGTGCCATGAACGACCTTTTCTGAGGATGCCGTCAACTCCAGTGTTGGCAGAAAACGCAGGTGGGCTTCTGCGCGCGAAGGGGAGACCCACTGGCCCGCTGGAGGCTCGTACACGACCTGGAAGGGCGTATCGACGGCTGTCGTTACAGGCACGGCGAGGGTGGCGCGCCCGTTCGTGAGCGTCGCCACGATAGGGGCTAGACCGTCGCGGATAAGTCGCACCGTTCCTTCAGCATGCGGTGGCGTGTTGCCGCCGTTTGGGTGCTGCGGGTTCGAAAGGCGCACAGCGACCGAAACCTCTGCGTCAGAATTCGTCGGCGCCGGCCACGGCGTCTGAACGGCGACCTCAGAGCTCCATTCGTACACCGTCACGGTCCTCGTGACACTTGAGGACATATTGACCGAGTCGCCGGGGTAGAGCACAGAGATGAGGTGCTTGCCGGCAGGAAGGTTGTTCACGGGTATGACCTGTGGCTGGCTCGGGCTGAAGGCGAATTTTTCGCGTAACGTGCCATCGATCCAGAGCTCGATCTCTCCACCAGCAGTGGCCCCGTAAACCGCCACGTCGTAGCTCAGGGGCCCACCATACATCGCTTGGTTAGGACCATCCATCATGACCTGTGTGATCTGAGAGGGGGCGGTCGCGCGGGGGTTGTCTGCGGTTGTGGTCGCGGGAAGGTTGCCTGGGGTTGCAGTCGCGGGCGACGGAAGGTTGCCTGGGGCTGCCGCTGCGGGCGACGGAACCAGCAGGCCGACGACGATGAGCGCTGCGGTTGCCAGGCTGGCGAGGGGGCGGAACCACCGCGAGTGGGCGGGGACAACGTCGATTTCGCGCACGGGGGCTCCCAAGTTCGGGTTCGGTGTTGTTTTTCACGCATCTCTCCCATGCGTGACACTCAAACCTACTAAGAACTAGGGGCAAAAGTAAACATGGTGCATCCTTTTGGTTTGCACCCGTTCATGTTTGGCTACGCTGTCGCGCCTTGCCCCTGCGTGGTCTGGGGTTCTTGGTAGCCAATGAGCCACGTGACGCCGTACTTGTCGACGACCGTGCCGTCGTAGTCGCCCCACGGACGCTTCTGCAGAGGGTCTGTGATGCTTCCGCCCTCTGCCAGGGCGTCGAACCACTGGGTCAACGTGCCAGGGTCGGCCGCCCCGAGAAGCGAGAAGAACATGCCGCTCATCGATACCGACGATTCGCCGTCGCCGGCGTCAGAGCCAGCGATCTCTACGTCGCCGATCACCATGCCGTGCGCGATCGCGTCGGCCGGCCCGTCGGTGCGGCCGGCGGACGCGTAGTCGTGCAGAAACAGCTTGCCGCCGAAAATCGCCTGGTAGTCGGTGAGGGCTTGCCGAGCCGTGCCGTCGAAAAGGATGTAGGGAATGAGTCCGCTCATGCGGCCAGCGTAGTTGGGGTGTTGGACAAGTGGAACCACACGCATGAGAACGACAACGCCCCGGCGCTCACTCCTCAGAGCAAGCGCCGGGGCGTTTCATAACTGCCTACAGCGTGGCGGCGAAGGGGTCGCGGTCTTCCGGCACGAGCGGCACGACGCCGACGGTGCTGGCGACGTCGACGAATTGGCCGAGAGCAACAGATTCTTCGATCGACATCAGCGCGTCAAACACGTGATACCCGAGCTCACCGGTGGCGATGTGGGGCAGGCCAGCGCGGATCGAGCGCGCCATGTCGAGCACGCCGAGTCCGCGGCCGGACTCGATACCGACATTCTCGACGGTGCTCCACAGCGGGGTGTCGAGGTCTTCGTACTTTTCCGGGGCGCGCGCGATACGAACCTCGCCGACAAAGCGGTTCGGGTCGGGAATCACGAGGGTTCCTTCGGTACCGATGACCTCAAGAATGCCCGTGCGCGCGATGTGCGAGTCAAAGCTGAATACGCTTTGGCTGGTCATTCCGCTTTCGAACTGCGCGATCGCTTGCACGTGGGTCGGAACCTCAACGTCGAACGCGGAACCAAGGCGGTCACCGACGAGAATGGTGCGCTTTTCGCGGCCCTTCAGCCCAACGCCGGCCACACGAGCAACCGGGCCAAACAGGTTGACCATGGCGCTCATGTAGTACGGGCCCATGTCAGCGACGGGGCCACCACCGAAACCGAACAGGAACTCCGGTGCCGGGTGGAAGAGGTCGGGGCCGACGTACTGCATGGTCGTCTGCGCAGACAGCGGAACCCCGATGTCGCCGCGACGAAGGGCACGCAGTGCGGTCTGGAACGCCGGGCCGAGGATGGTGTCGGGCGCGATGCCGACGCGAACACCAGCGGCATCAGCGGCGGTGAGGAGCTGCTGGGCTTCTTCACGGTTGACGCCGATTGGCTTTTCGCTCCAAACGTGTTTGCCCGCCTCGACCGCGGCCAGGCTCACGGGCACATGGGCGACCGGAATCGTCAGGTTGATGACGAGTTCAACATCGGGGTGGGTGAGTACGTCTTCTGGGGTGCCCGCCACGGGAACTCCGTACTTCTCGGCCTGCGCCGCGGCACGCGAAACATCGAGGTCACCGAGCGCGACAACCTTGATGTCAGGAAAGGTCGTGAGGTTGTCAAGGTACTTCGTGCTGATCATTCCGGTGCCGATGATGCCGACGCCCATGGGAGCCCCGCTCATCGAACACCTGCCTCACGGAGCCAAGCCGCGCTCTTCTCGATAGCGTCGAAGATGTCGCCGTTGTAGCGATCGAACTCGATAACGACGAGTTCAGCCGACGAAGCGCTGGCGAGAATGTCGGTCAGCGCAAGCTCACCCTGACCGGCAATGCGCTGGTCGAGCTCTACCTTGGAGCGGTCTTCAGCTTTGTAGGGGTCTTCGCCGATGATGCCGTCCTTGGCGTGGAGTGCGCGCACCTTCGCACCGAGGCGCTGCAGGAGCGCGGGAACATCCTGGCCACCGGTTGCCGCCCAAAACACGTCGAGCTCGAGAGCGACGCGCTCGTCGACGAGGCCGGCGAAGATTTCGTAGGCGCTGACGCCGTCAATCTCGTTGTGGAACTCGTGCGAGTGGTTGTGGTAGCCGAGGCGGATGCCGCGCGATGCGGCCGGGTCGACAGCGCTGTTGAGGCGTTCGGCGGTCTTCTCGATCTCATCACGCGAGGCCCAGCGCTCAACCGGAACGTAGGCGTCGATGAGCAGGTCGAGACCCATCTCTGCGGCATAATCGAGCGTCTGCTCGACCGGACGAACTTCAAATGAACGCGTGGGCGATGACACGTGGTCCGACAGGAAGTATTCGTGCCCGCTGCGAATATTGAGCCCGGCCGCCTTTGCCGCGTCGCGCATATCGGCAGCGTTCTCATCAACGGAGAACACCTCGACGTTATTGAGGCCCGCGGCGGCCAGCTTGGCGAGCGTGCCCGGCCGGTCGGCGGCGAGCGCTTCTCGCACGGTATACAGCTGGACGGACAATTCTGGGCTAGTCATCAGCGCCTCTCATCGACGGGAGCACGCGCGAATTCCATGCATGCAAACAGCACGATACACAGTTTGTAACCTAAATTCGACCATTGGTTGATTTTTAATCTCAACCAGAGGTAGTGTTTCGCCATGGCAGAGAAAACCTCCGTTGCGCACACCCGCGGCGCCTATGCGAAGACCGAAAGACTGCGTCAGGAAGTCCTCGACGCAGCCTTGAAACTCGTTGCTGAGGCTGGCTTCGATCTGACCACGCTGCAAGATGTCGCCGACAGCGTCGGCCGATCGAAAGCAGGCGTGCTTCACCACTTCGGCTCGCTCGACAACCTGATGCTCGAAATTGTCAAGCATCGCGATGGCGTCAACCGGCAAACCTTCCCCACAAAGGAAGGTGCCGAACTAGACACTGTCCTGAAACTCGTCGCTCACAACGCGACCGTTCCTGGGCTTATCGGCCTGTTTTCCGTGGTGTCGGCGCTCGCCGCCACCGACACGACCGAAACCGGGCGACGCGAGTACTTCACGCAGCTCTACACCCGCAACCGTTCCGCCTGGACAGCGCGAATCGCGCTGTCCCAGGAGAAAGGTCGCATCCGCACCGACTTGGAGCCCTCGGCGATCGCGACGCTCATTATCGCGACCCTCGATGGCCTCCAAACGCAGTGGCTCCTCGACAGCGACGTCGACATGATCGTGCACTTCCGTGCACTGATCCAATTGCTCGCTCCCGCGAAGTGACACCGCGGCCGGCGCTCGCCGTCGGCGCTCCAGCAAGAAACCCCCATAGAGAAACTGGAATCACCATGAAAAACACTCACGCCGCATTCGGCATTACGACGCGGACAGTAGGCATCGGAGCCGCTGTACTCATCTCCGCCCTCGCACTTGGCGGCTGCACCGCAGCAGAGTCGGATGGCAACGCTGCCGCAGACAAGGACCGCGAACTCACGGTCTGGTTCATGCAAACCGGCGCCTTCCTTGACGTCACGGTTCCCGAGGTCAACAAGCGCTTCGAAGAGGCAACGGGCGCAACCGTGAAGGTTGAGGTTCAGCAGTGGGACAACATCGTCACCAAGCTGACCACCGCACTGTCGTCAGACAACCCGCCGGACGTCGTTCAGATCGGCAACACCAACATCCAGCTGTTCGCAGCCAACGGCGCTGTCCGCGACCTCACCGATGTGCTCGACGAGCTCAAGCACGGCGTTGAGTGGAACGAGAGCCTCGAGGCTCCATCCACCATCGATGGCAAGGTTTACGCGGCCCCGCTGCGTGTTTCGACCTACGCAATCGCCTACAACAAGCAGATGTGGGCAGACGCTGGCGTGACCGAAGAGCCCGAGACCTGGGCAGAGTTCACCGCGGCGCTCGATGCTGTCAAGGCGAAGAACCCGGCTTCGGACTTCTCCGCTCTTTACCTTGCGGGTGCTGACTGGCAGTCGTCCATGCCGTTCGTCTACGACGCTGGCGGAAGCTTCGCACAGCTCGAAGGCGACGAGTGGGTCGCTGACATCAACAGCGCGAACTCGGTCAAGGGCCTGGAACAGTACAAGGAGTTCCAGAACAGCTACTCGGCTGCTTCGTCGCAGACGGCCAGCTCCACCTCGCCCGAGGGCTCGAGCGTTATGGCTGAGCTGAAGGCTTCGGCAACCATCGCTGGTAACCCCAGCGTGATCGTTGCCATCGAGTCGGGTAACCCTGACCTCGTTGGCCAGATCGGTAGCTTCCCGATGCCGAGCATCAACAACCCGGGCGAACTCGCACCGGTCATGGCTGCTGGTTCCGTCGTTTCGATCGCTGCGAAGTCGAAGAACGCTGACCTCGCAACCGAGTACATCAAGATCCTGACGAGCCCCGAAATCCAGCAGGACTTCGTTGGCCTGAACAACGGCGCTGTGCCGGTTTCGCCGACCTACATCGATGCAATCCTCGATGAGGTTCCGGAAATCCAGCAGGCGTTCTACACCGCCGGCAAGAAGGGCATCACGTTGCCCGCATCGCCTGGTTGGGCAACGCTTGAGGCAGACAAGACGCTGAACGACCTGTTCGTACAGATCGCCACGGGCGCACGTTCGGTCGAAGAGGCAACGACCAAGTTCGCTGATCACCTCAACGACGTTCTGAACGTCGGATAACTCACTGCACCATGAGTCTCCGCAAAACTGCGGCTCCTCAGGGACGCCGGCCTCGTCGTAAGACGGGGTCGGCGTCCCTGACGCCGCTGTTCCTCTTCGCTCCGGCCGCGATCGTCTTGCTCGCCGCGGTCGGCTACCCGCTCGTTCGACTCGTCATTAGCTCGTTCCAGGACTTCGGCATGAAGTCCCTCTTCACGGGTGAAACCCCGTGGGTTGGTTTCGCCAACTACGCCAACATCTTCACGAGCGACGAGTTCTGGCCCGTTCTGGTGCGCACGTTTGCGTTCACCGGCGCCTGCCTCATCCTGACCGTCGGTCTCGGCATGCTCATGAGTGAGCTCATGATGCGCCTCAACAAGCCCATGCGTGTCGCCCTCAACGTGGTGCTGATCCTCGCGTGGGCGATCCCCACGGTGACGGCAACGCTCATCTGGCAGTGGCTGTTCCAGCCGCCGTACGGCGTTGTGAACTGGCTGATCACGCAGCTCGGCATCTTCGGTGATTTCACCGACCACAACTGGTTGACCACACCGGGCGATGCGTGGGTGATGGTGACCCTTCTCGTTGTCTGGCAGGGCGCGCCGTTCATTGCGTTCACCCTGTATGCGGGCCAGTCGCAGATTCCGCGCGAGTACTACGAAGCAGCCATGCTCGACGGCGCGAATGGCTTCAAGATTTACATGACGGTGACGTTCCCCTTCCTCAAGGCGATCATCTACCTAGTCTCGATCCTCACGATCATCTGGCGATTCAACATCTTCAACCAGATCTGGATTCTCACGGGCGGTGGCCCGGAAGGCGGAACCACGACGCTGGGTATCTGGTCGTTCCGTGAGGCATTCGCTGGCAACGACTACGGGCAGGGTGCTGCCATCGCGGTGGTTACCGCGGGAATTCTCATGTTCATGACCGCTTTCTATGTCCGCCGCCTCGTTCGTTCAGGAGAGCAGCTGTGAGTACTCCCCTTAAAGTCAAACGTCGCCGGCGGAGCCTTCGGAGCCGCGGCCCCGGAGCGCACATTCTCGCGTTCGTGTTGGTCATCATTTGGGGCTTCCCCACGTATTGGATGCTCAACTCGTCGTTTAAGACGCCCGACAAGCTGACCTCGGTCGAGCCGGCATTCTTGCCTGCGCCTCCGAGCCTTGACGCCTTTATTCGCGCGTTCACGAAGCCCGGCTTCTTGAGCTCGTTGGGCAACAGCTTGCTGATCGCGGCCATCGTCGTTGTCGCCTCCATCGCTGTCGGCTTCCTTGCCACGGCAGCCCTCACGAGGTTCCGCTTCTTCGGTCGCAAGGCAATCTTGGTGACGATCCTGGCGATCCAGATGATCCCCTCGATCGCGCTGCTGATTCCGTTGTTCCTCACGTTCCGTGACGCGAACATGCTGAACACGTATTGGGCGCTGGTTCTCGCGTATCTGGCGAGCGCGCTGCCGTTCTCGATCTGGGTGCTGCGCGGATTCTTCCAGGCGATTCCGGAGGAGATCGACGAGGCCGCACGCCTCGATGGTGCGGGCGACATGCGGGTGCTGTGGAGCATCTACTTCCCGCTCGTACTGCCGGGCCTGATCTCGACGGCCGTGTTCACCTTTATTGAGGCGTGGAACGACTACATCATGGCGTACATCCTCCTGCAGGAGCAGGCGAAGTACACCCTGCCGGTCTGGCTGGTGTCGTTCAACCAAGACACGGGTATCGACTACGGCGGTCTGATCGCCGCTTCGGTGCTGTTCTCGATTCCGGTCGTGATCTTCTTCCTCGTCGTGCAGCGCAACCTGGTGGCCGGTATGTCCGGTGGCGCCGTTAAGGGTTGAGTGCTGTGACGTCGAACGGAACCATGGCAGTGCCGCGCGTTGGCATCATTGGTGCGGGGTTCATGGGCGAAGTGCATGCGCGCGCGGCCCGTGCCGCCGGCGCTGAGATCGTGGGTATTGCGTCTCGCACCCTCGCCTCGGCGCAGGCGACGGCCGCGCCGCTGGGCGTGCCCGCCTTTGCCAGCCTGGATGATTTGCTCGCAGCAAAGCCCGATGTGGTGCACGTCTGCACGCCGAACGACACGCACGCCGCCATCTCCGCTCAGGTGGTGGCGGCGGGTGTCGCGGTGGTGTGCGAAAAGCCGTTGGCCGCGTCGTCTGCCGATGCTCGCGCGCTGATGGATGCCGCGGCAGAGGCTGGCGTCGTGAACACCGTGCCGTTTGTGTACCGCTTTCACCCCATGGTGCGCGAGGCTCGCGCGCTGGTGCAGCAGGGCGCAATTGGCACGGTACTGAGTGTGCAGGCCTCCTACCTGCAGGACTGGATGCTGCTGCAGACCGACGCCAACTGGCGCATGTCTGACGGCTCGTCGCGCGCGTTTGCCGACATTGGGTCGCACCTGTGCGACCTCGTCGAGTTCGTGACCGGCGACCGCATTGTGCGACTGTCGGCGCGCACCCGCACGGTGTACGCGGAGCGGGCTGGCCTGCCGGTGAGCAACGAAGACATCGCCGCGGTGATGGTGGAGTTTGCTGGCGGAACCATCGGCACACTTTTGGTGTCGCAGATGGCCGCAGGCCGCAAGAATGCGCTGGAGTTTGAGCTGCACGGCGCCGAGCAGTCGGTGCGGTTTGAGCAGGAGAAACCGGAACAGCTGCATATCGGTTCGCGCGCCGGAACCATGGTGCGCCACCGCGATGCTTCGCAACTGACGCCCGACGCTGCCCGCTTGTCTGTGGTTCCGTCTGGGCACCCCATGGGGTACCAGGATGCGTTCAACGGATTTGTGCGCGACACGTACAGCGCGTTGTGCGGCGTGGCCCCGGAGAGTCTGCCGACCTTCGCCGATGGCCTCCGCGCAGCCGTCATGACGGAAGCGGTCGTCGCCTCAGCCGGTCAGGCTGGCGCGTGGGTCGCTGTTGAATCTTGAGTCTCGAGGAGAAGACTGTGGCTGAACGCCCCGTAACCCTGTTTACCGGCCAGTGGGCCGACCTGCCGTTCGAAGAGGTCGCGCGCCTTGCGGCTTCGTGGGGCTATGACGGCCTCGAAGTTGCCGCGTCGGGTGACCACCTTGACCTGCAGCGCGCAGATGAAGATGACGCCTACGTTGCGTCACGCAAGGAGATCTTGGACCGCCACGGTCTGAAGATCTTCGCAATCTCGAACCACCTCGCCGGGCAGGCCGTGTGTGATGCGCCAATTGACTTCCGTCACGAGGCGATCCTGCGCGATTACGTGTGGGGCGACGGCGATGCCGAGGGTGTTCGCCAGCGCGCGGCGGAAGACATGAAGCGTGCGGCCCGCGTGGCGCGCAAGCTCGATGTTGACACCGTCGTTGGTTTCACGGGCTCTTCGATCTGGCCGTATGTTGCGATGTTCCCGCCGGTCCCGGCTTCTGTCATCGAGGGTGGTTTCGAAGACTTCGCAGCGCGCTGGAACCCCATTCTTGACGTCTTCGACGGCGAGGGTGTGCGGTTTGCGCACGAGGTTCACCCCGGTGAGATTGCGTACGACTACTGGAGCTCGGTGCGTGCGCTGGAGGCGATTGATCACCGCAAGGCGTTCGGTTTCAATTGGGATCCGTCGCACATGATGTGGCAGAACATTGACCCTGTCGGGTTCATTTGGGACTTCAAGGACCGGATTTATCACGTGGACTGCAAGGACACCCGCATGCGCCCGAACAACGGCCGCGCCGGCGTGCTTGGCTCGCACCTGCCGTGGGGCGACCCGCGTCGCGGCTGGGACTTCGTCTCGACCGGCCACGGCGACGTGCCGTGGGAAGACTCGTTCCGCGCGCTCGACGCGATCGGCTATGAAGGCCCCATCTCAATCGAGTGGGAAGACGCCGGCATGGACCGCCTGCACGGTGCCGCCGAAGCCGTTGGATTCGTTCGGTCGCTGCTGTGGCCGAAGCCCGAAGCCTCATTCGATGCCGCATTCAGCAACCAGTAGCTAGTGTTGCGCGTCATCGTTTGACCGGACGCCGCCCCTATTTCCCTCATCTGTGCCGAGGGTTATGGGGGCGGCGTTTTTCTGTTTGTTCTTGTTCGTTGGTGGGACGAGCGAGCGGATGGACGGAACCAATAGACTGCGGCGCATGGATTGGCGCGACGATCGTATTGGTTCCGCTTTGCGTGGTGAAAACCCCACGGTCTTGGCCGAGCTGACTAGTGGGTTCGCGGTGATCGGCGACGTGCAGTTCTTGCCCGGGTATTGCGTGCTGCTGAGCCGCAACCCTTCCGCGCAGGCGCTTGCGGAGCTCCCGCGCGAGGAACGGGTTCAGTTTCTCGCCGATGTGGATCTGCTCGCGACCGCGGTCGAGCGTGCGTGCCGCGCGTTGGATCCCACGTTTCGGCGCATCAACATCGACATTCTCGGGAACACCGATGCGTTTGTGCACGCGCACGTGTGGCCGCGGTATGAGTGGGAGCCGCCCGAGCTCGTGCGCAAGCCGGTTTGGCTTTACGACGGGGTGAACTGGTCGGATGCGGCGACGGCGTTGGGGGCGCAGCATGATGCGCTGCGCGCGGCGATTCGGCGGGAGCTTGGAGCTTCCGAAGCTCTGGGCCCTATTTCGAATGTTTCTTGAGACTCACAAGCCCGGACGCGAGATCGAATGACCGGCCTTCAGCCGATAGCGTCCACGGCGCCCGCCTGTCTCCACCCACCGGTTCCAATAGACCCGTGTTGCGGAGGTACTGTGCCGCCCATCTCAGGTCGTACTGCCGTGTGTAGAAAAGATCACCCGAGTCGCGAAGCTCGGCCTCGCGGTTTTTCCAAACCCACCGGGATACTGCCACGATGTCGGCGCTGCCGTTGAGCGCACGCAGCCCTTCAAGCACCCACAGCTGTAGATCGAGTCGTTCTGCCATGCTCTCAGCTTGGCAGAACGACTCGACGCTACTCACTTTGAGCTTCGCGAGTCATACGGTGGCGCGGCTAGCAAAGTCTTGCTCTTCTATGCCGAACTCACTGCGGAGAGCCGCCAGCATTCTCCGCGCAATCCTCGGCCGGGCTGAACCTTCCATCACCTTCCACGCAATTGCAAACGGCGTGCGTCCTAGAATTTTCGCTACTCCGTCCAGACTTTCTTTCTGATCATCGACGGACTCGATCAGATCAAGGTCCTGTACCGAGTACCGATCTCCGTAATTCGGCGCGCGCGACACATCGTCGTCTTCCTCACGCAGCCCGTAGACGCAACGCGCGAGTTCCCACGCAACCTCTCGCGATGTGAGCCCCGTTGTGACCGCAATCATGCCTATCGAAAGACCTTCGCCATAGAGCCTGGACAGTTCAAGGAAGCGATCCCACCCCTCTGTGTCGACTGCGGCACGTTTCGACGCGAAACCAGCAATAAGAGGATCGACAAACTCGTGGCTCGGGGCAGCCTCTTCGACTCGTCCCCCTTCTTCGTCAGGCTGCGCTCCCTCCGTAACGACTGTGATCGGATCCGGGCGTGTGGGCTTGGATCTGCTAGCGGAGCTGCGCTTGCCCTCTTTTCGCGCCTTCTTTGCCGACGCGGCCGGTTCGGAGCTGGGCTTCCCCTCTTTCTGCGCTTCCTCTGCAGACGGAGCCGATTCGGAGCTACTCGCCTCTCGCCAGCCCGGTAGGTAGTCACGAAGACTTTGCGAACGGGATGGGTGACGGAGCTTGTCCATCGTCTTGAATTCAATCTGTCGAATTCGCTCCCGTGTCACGCCAAATTTTGTCCCGATTTCATCGAGCGTCCATTGCCGCCCCTCCTCGAAGCCAAATCGCATGCGGATGACGCCTGCCTCACGCTCCGACAACGAATCCAGCAGACTCTGGAGTTGTCGCTGCAGCATGCTCTGTGCTGCAGACTCGTCAGGTTCGACAGCGAATTCATCGACGATGATGTCCTTCACTGGTACCGCCAACCATGCGCCACTGTCGGCTTTGACGGACCAATCAGCATCGAGAGACAGCGGTGATTCCAGATTCCGCACCACTTTGTGAACAAAGTCTTCGGGGTTCTCTGTTAGAAGTGCCACGCTTCGCACACGCTGCTCATGCGTTCCCGTCGATTCGCCCCACGCATTTGCAATTTCAGGAAGCTTTTCGACAACGTGCACGGGGAACCGAATCATTCGCGATTGGTCAGCAATCGCGCGAGTCATGAATTGGTCGATCCACCACGTGCCGTACGTCGAGAACTTCAGACCGAGTGTGAAGTCGAACTTCTCAATCGCTCGGATGAGGCCCATGGCGCCCTCCTGCACTAGGTCAGCAAAATCTAAGCCACGTCTCTGATACTTTTTGGCCCTCGCTAACACGAGCCGCATGTTCGAGTAGACCATTTCTGCCATCGCGCGCTTTCCGTCGTGCCGCACCCACTCGTAATCCAGCCTTTCCGACGTGAATGGCTTCCCCTTGTACTCTCGATCGAACACTTCACCCGCAAGTAGTCCCGCCTCAATCCTCTTGCAAGTGGCCACTTCTTCCTCAGCCGTCAATAGCTTTGTAGTCTTCGTCCACCTAATGATGTCGTCAAGAGCATTTTCTGAAACGTGAACGTTCGCTACTCGCGGGTCCCCGATAGGCCCCGCGTACGCATCAACGAGAGTTCGAACCGCATTCGGGAGTTCTGGTGCTGGCGTGACACGGGGCAGTTCGGGAAATGGGTCAACTGGTGCGACGCCGAACTCGGGGATTGCAACAGCCGCCAGACTCGCCTGAAGTGCGTCCAAGCGATCAGTTGTTGCGGAGCCCAGTCGCGTCTTACCCACGTGTTCCGAGAGAAGAAACAACAGGTTTGCCTTCAGGAGACCGAGCAAGTCTTCTTTCTGCTCCAGCTTCTCCCTGTGGAGCGAGTTCAAAGAGACAACACCTGTGGGCGGATCGAACTCGAAAAGCTGAGCGATCTGCAGGGGGGCCCATACAAACGACATCGCAAGGTCGCTGTCGGCTTGCACGCCGATCGTTTGCTCGATTACTGCGCCGACAGCGGAGGGAACTCCCTCGCCCAAGTGCGCCAATGGCCTGGCCTTGTGCTCACGTTTTTGTGACTCATTGAAAGCGCCACGACAGTCGGCCCAAAAACTGCGCAAAGTGAAGCCACTACTAGAGGAAGATTCAAGAGCGTGCACCGCCTCCGGGCGGAACTGGACAGCGTTCTTCTCTGGGGTAATAGCAACGGCGTGAAGCACACCCTCGGAGATATCGACCATGACTCTCCCCAGCTGAAGTTCAGATGGAAGCCCGCTCGTGAGTCCTTGCCAGCCGCCCGCGCTCATCAGACGGTTGTTGCGGTAGGTGTATACGCCCTGTGCTTCGCGTCGCGATCTGCCCACTAAGCCTGCCTGCACTCCGGGAGCGAGGACGTGAAAAGTGACAGCCAATTGACCACCCGATGGGAGGTCTACGCCCACTTTTTTCGGGTAGCCCGAAACGCCCCAGTCCGCAAAACCGAAAGGATCGATCGGTTTGAGTGCGCGCGGTGCGCCTGCTTCACCGGTCAACTCATCTACCTCTTCGAGCGTGATGCGAATTGTTCCGCCCGCAAGGATTCGGTGAAACGTAAGCGAAAGGTGGTCACGGACTCTCATGAGCGTGGAGTCGAACCAGCTTCGTTTGCGGTCATAGGTACCACGTGTCGGCACAGTATCAAGCCGAGTCCACTCGACGATCGTTCCCGACGTCGAGGTCAGCCCCCGCCGGCGCAGAAGCTGTTCAGTATCAGATGACCCAATTTCTTGGGCGAATATCTGAGCGCTGGCCTGCTCTCTGCTCATGCGCATCCCCGCGGCGGGCGCCCACCCGGTCAAGGAATACACAGAGAGCACCCCTGCTTGACTAAACGTTGCTCCTTTAAGCCCAACTCCGAAGTGGCCGTGAGACGACGCACCGTAAGCCTTCGTCCGCCCCAAAGACAAGGCATCTTTCATCTGCGGGACTGTCATCCCGCTACCGTCATCTCGAACTCGAATCGCCTTGACGATGGCGTCTTTGGTCACGAACTGCACGTCGACTTGGGTCGCGCCGGCGTCAATACTGTTGTCGATAAGGTCGGCAAGAGCAGATTCCAGACTATGGCCACGCCCAATAGCGTTCAGCACCGAAGCATGAGGCGCCACCTCAAGGTCGCTCACGGTAAAAAGCGAGCCAACCGAATCCGGGAGTTCAGTCATGGTTGAGATGCTACGGGCAGCCGCCGACATTGGCTAACACCGCGGTGGCCACGGTCGCTGCCTATGTCCCATGAGCGTCACGCCGCGCGCCTGGTGCGTGTCGCGTGTCGCGTGCGCATCTTGGCGCACCTCCCCAAGAATGGAGGTGCCGAAGAGGGAGTACCTTCGCGAAGCTGTTCGCGCCACCACCACGATGCGCGATAGAACCACCAGCCCCGTACAAAACTGGAGTGGCGATGACGCTGAATAATGACAAACCCGAGCACTTAGATCCTCGAACTGTTGAGGAATACTTCCGACTAGGCGTCAAGACTGCATTTACGCTATTGCAGTCACCCTTTGCACAAATGCAGATCGATCCGTCCCGCGACGAAATCGAGCTTCTGACTCCTGCGAAGGGTTCTACACCCGAAGTCACGACGTTTGAGCGACTGTCTGCCGAACGGATCGTGAAGGACAACCAGGAGTGGTTTCGCCTCGTCGTCGACGCAGAGGGTATGCACTATGAAGCCTACGTACTCATCGAATCGATCGTCGATCAGCTCCGCACGGGGGCATCGCTTCGTCACGCCGTTTCGGAAGCGGTCCTGAGCCTTAAGGATCTGCTGGCGGGCCGGCGCCGCTTGACGGATGAGAAAGAACTCGGCCTTATTGGAGAACTTCTCGTTCTGCGTCACCTCATTGACAAGTCTGGCGAAACGTCTGCGTTGGAGTCGTGGTTGGGCCCACTAGCGGAGGAACATGATTTCGCGTTGGAGGACTTCGATGCAGAAGTAAAGACGACCAAGTCTGAACTGAGGACTCATCTGATCGGGTCGGACACGCAACTCGAACCTTCCCCGGGTCGGCCGCTCTATCTCGTGTCAATTCAGCTAACGCGCTCCGGTAGTGCGACCGTTGGGTTCACCCTGCCAGCCATCATTGGCGAAGTGCGGGCGCTGCTAGAACAGTCACTACGCGGATTTGATCAAAAGCTCGAGAGTCTCGGCTGGCGTGACACGGATGCTGATCTGTACAAGACCGCTTACTCGTTGCGGACAACTCCACGCGCGTACTTCATCGATGACCGTTTCCCCGCAATCACCTCCGCACGCCTCGATCTGGTCGTTCCGCAGCGGGCACATGTGAGCAGCGTGTCTTACCGCGTGAATGTCACCGACCTTAAGCACTCCACCATCGGCGCACCGTTGATCGATTTTTGTGAGGTACCCGCATGAACGACTCACCCGAACCACAAATTTCTGCCTCGACCAAGAAGGTGCTCGACCAGATTCGAGACACTGGACCTGATCAGCTCGTGTTCCTGGTTGACATGGATCTCCGGCGCACCGAAATCCACCCAACCGAAGAGCAAGTCATTGCCTCAGCCACGGTCTCCGCGGTTAACAATCCCACACGACGCGCGATGCACATGTCGCTCGCAGTATGGGATGCGATCACATCAGCGGAGTGGGTAGATGGCACGAGCCCGGCCACCCCTGACCGGCGCGAGCGCGTCTATGAGCTTCTTGAGCTATCAGATGAGTCGCGTGCCCGTCTCGACATTGAGTTCCCGAGTGCGTCACAGCTTGATGCGATGATTGTCGACCCCAACCACTGGACCCCGTGGTACACGGAGGAGCGTCGAACCTCACACGACTTCTACTGGCGCGCATACCGTGGCGTGCTCGAAGGCAAGGGATGGGATGTCGACGCACTCGCCACACTTGACCGTTCAACGAGTGAGATCGTCCAGCGACTAACTGACCCTAGCGCCGCGGAGGGGTATCAGACCAAGGGCCTCGTCGTCGGACACGTACAGAGTGGAAAGACCGCAAACTTCACCGGAATCGTGGCAAAAGCCGTCGATGCCGGATACCGACTGATCATCGTGCTCACCGGAACAATCGAGCTTTTGCGCGGCCAAACGCAGCGCCGTCTCGACATGGAGCTCATCGGTGAAGAGAACATTTTGGATGGCGCGGATCCAACGGATCCGTCGTCAATTCGAGACATCGATTACATCAGCACAAATGATGCCGACTGGAAGAACGGAAAGTTCCTGCGGCACGGCAAAGACGTTCATTCCCTCCCGGAAGTACCTTCAATCAAGCGACTGACAACGGTCGACAAAGACTATCGAAAGCTCCGCCTCGGTAGGGACGCTCTCGATTTTCGCCGGACCGGAGAGCTGGTGGACATCGGGAAGCCGGTCTACGCGCCGGAGAATATCTTCTCAGTCGACGCACGAATCGCCGTCATGAAGAAGAATTCCGCCTCGCTCAAGAATCTCCTGCATGATCTCAAGAACATTCGGGCCGATGGCCGTGAGATCCCCGCGCTGATCATTGATGATGAAGCAGACCAGGCCTCGGTCAACACGATCAACCCGCGCTCGAAGGCAGAACTTGCGCGCGAGGTTAAAAGCAGAACGGCCATCAACAAGCTCATCGCGGAACTACTGAAGGAGCTCCCGCGAGCACAGTACGTTGGCTACACAGCCACGCCGTTCGCTAACGTCTTCGTCTCTCCCGAAGACTCGGAAGACCTATTTCCGAAGGACTTCCTCGTTAGCCTTGTTCCCTCAGCTCAGTACATGGGCGGCAAATACTTCCATGACCTCGACGGCGTTGACGATGTAGACAAGGGGGACCCTGGCCGATCGAATGAAGCAGCCTTCGTGCGTGGGCTACACGCCGACGGACATCAGGACCCACAAGCCGAGGACAAAGAGATTCTGGCGGCCATCGATGCCTTCGTGCTGAGTGGGGCGATCAAAAAGTGGCGAGAAGCGAGTAACGAAGGCTACGAATACCGCCACCACACGATGCTCGTCCACGAGTCAGTCCAGAACGCGGCACAGTCAGAGCTCGCTACAAAATTTCGCAATGTATGGTCGACCGCCGGCTACAGCAGCCCGTCGGGGCTCGCGCGGCTGCGTGCGCTTTATACCGACGATTTCTTCCGCGTGAGCACATCTCGCCGCGAGTGGCTCGACCTGCCGATGCCCGAATCGTTCGACGACCTGAAGCCATACATTGGAGACACAATCGACGCGATAACGGCCGATTCTGATCCGGTCGTGATCGTAAATGGTTCGAGCGAGAGCGATTACAACGCAATGGACTTCCAGCTTCGCCCATACTGGCGAATCATGGTTGGCGGCGCGAAGCTGAGCCGCGGGTTCACCGTTGAAGGTCTTACGATCTCGTATTTCAGACGAAAGGCCGGATCCGCTGACACCATGATGCAGATGGGGCGTTGGTTCGGATACCGCCCCGGTTACGGAGACCTCGTTCGTCTCTACATCGCTCGCGATGTCGCAGACTCTCGAGGCAAGACGTACGACCTGTACGACGCCTTCACCTCGATCATCCAGGACGAAGAATCATTCCGCGATCAACTTCACAAATTCGCGGAGATCAAGGAGGATGGGCGCCCCGTCATCCGCCCCATCCACGTTCCACCTCTCGTGTTCCAGCAGTTCCCTTGGCTAAAGCCGACGAGCCCAAACAAGATGTACAACGCGGAACTCGCATTCGAAGGAGATGGTGGTGTCGTAAAGGACTTCAACACCCATGCCGACCGCGCGAACGGCAAGGTCAATGCCGACAACTGGAAGGCAATCCGACCTCTCCTCGCGGGTCTGTCGGAGGAATGCAGCTTCCGCGGCGTGCACGACACGCAGTTCCGCGGACGCTATACCCTAGCGTCTTCAGACGATGTATTAGCCGCGCTACGTGCTTTCTCACTGCTCCAACCAGATCAGCTGAATCCGACGATCAAGATGATTGAGAATGCGACTGCAGAAGGCACCCTGGTCGACTGGGCGATCATCGTTCCCGAACTCGACAGCACCTACGAGCATCTACTCGACGGACACAAGATAACGGTGATGGAGAGGCAGCGCCGTCAAGGCCGCCCCGGCTTCGCGGGAAGCGAGCGCCGACACCGCGCAGCGCTTGAAGAGATCAGTCAGCTCAAGGACCGCGTCACTCCCGCAGGACCGACTGCAGAGATGTTGTCCACCCCCACAAGAGGCGCCCTCCTACTGACCTTTACATTCGATCCTGAGTTGCGCGATGACGAACGTGCCGAGGGCCGAGTCGCCAAGGCGCGACTCCTGCGCGCCAACCGACCAAGCACGCTCGTTGCGGAAGACCTGGCAACGCTTTTCTCGCTCGCGATGCCCTACGAATCTGCACCGCGCGGTCGCTTGGGCTTCCGCGTGCGTCGCGGTGGGGCCGAGGCTGAGACGCCAATCGTAGACGTGGGCTAAGCGCCCATACCCATCCCCCGCGGCTCGCGCGCCCTATCCTGATCGCAATAGGGCGCGCGAGCTTAGCGGCGCCCGCGTCCCCGCGCTCGGTCTACTGCAATCCACGCGACGAGGTCAACGGCGTACTTCATATCGAGCCGTCGTCGTTCCTCATCCACTTCGCGGGTACGGACGTCGTGCTCCATGATGTGCATTACGAGGGGGATGATGCCAGCTTCACCGAGTGGTGCGTCGCCGCGCAGTCTTGTCAGGACTGGCTCGAGTTCCATCGTCGCCACATGGTGTTCGCAATCTGGCAATTTCAGGTAGTTGAGCAGATCTCCCACTCTGCTCGCCCGATAGTCGTATCCGTCGTGTGCCTGAAGAAAGGATTGCTCAGCAACAAAGTGGGAAATTCTGTCTTCCACCCAGTCTCCGAGGTGACCCTCACGGAGGAGAAACGAACGAACCCAGTCGGGCACACTTTCGGACGCCTTTCCGGCATAGACCTCGTCAAACGAGTCTTCCCACGCATCAGGATCGAGGTCGACAAGGACTGTTTTCGCACCGTTCGCTTTCGCAATGCGTGCGAAGCTCGCTGCAGGTTGCACCTGCCCCGAGGTTCCGATCACAACGAACAATTCGCAGTTCTCCACAGCTTCATAAATGCGTTCGCCGTCACGAATCTGCTCGCCAAACCACACGATGTCGGGACGCAAGGCTCGCTTGCCGCATTTCGGGCACGGCGGTCGGTTACCCAGGTCGCCGTCGTGCTCCGCTCTATGCCCACACGCGACGCACAGTGCACTGCGCAGCTTTCCGTGCATGTGAACGACATTCTTCGACCACGCCCGCTCGTGCAGATCATCGACATTCTGCGTGATGATCAAAACCTCATCGGGAAGAAGCTCTTCGAGCCGGGCAAGTGCCATATGAGCGAGATTCGGGTGCACTTCTTTGAGCTGTGCGCGGCGAGCATCGTAGAAGCGGTGCACCATGTCGGGGTTGGCGGCATAGCCGCGCGGTGAAGCGACGTCCTCGATACGGTGTTGCTCCCACAAGCCTTTGGCATCACGGAATGTCGAAATGCCGGACTCGGCCGAGATGCCCGCCCCCGTGAGGATCACGATTCGCGGGGATGCGCTGCTGGGCTTCACGTTGCGAGACGTCTTCTTCTGAAACGGATCGCCGTATCGGTCTGGCATTGAGTGTCTCCCAGGAGCTCGGGTGCGGGTTTTCGGGAAAGTCGAAACTAACTCTGCGTTAACGCAATATCTGAATGATGCACCAAGGTTCCGACATTGTGCTGGCCTACCGAACCGGCTACCCAATACCACCGATCAATCTGGTTCCGCCCCGTTACTTTCTTTGTAGCCGTTCGGGAGTCAGGTCAAGTCCCGGGTAGTGGTGTAGCGCGATCCTTCGGTTAATCGGTTAGGCGCTGAGTTCAAGGATGGGTTGGTCGGTCACCTCGTTCCCGTTGTCGGTGATGAGGGTGAGGCGGCTTTTGGCGAGGATGTCGAGGCCGAGGTAGCGGCGTCCTTCTGCCCATTCGTCGGTCTGCTCGGCGAGGACGGCTCCGACGAGGCGGATGATCGCGTCGCGATTCGGGAAGATGCCGACGCTGTCGGTGCGGCGACGGATCTCGCGGTTCAGGCGCTCGTTGGGGTTGTTGGACCAGATCTGCTGCCAGAGCCCTTCGGGGAACTGAGTGAACGCGAGGATGTCCGCGCGGGCGGTGTCGAGGTGCTCGTGCGCGTCGGGGAGCTTGCCGTCGACGTAGTCGAGGAGCCGGTTGAACTGGGCGTTCACGGCGTCCTTGTCGGGTTGGTCATAGACGGAGTGCAGCATCGCTTTCACCGCCGGCCACATGCTCTTCGGCGTCACGGACATCAGGTTCGCGGCGTAGTGGGTGCGGCGGCGCTGCCAGGCAGCCCCGGGCAGGTTCGCGGCGATCGCGTCGACGAGGCCGGCGTGGGCGTCGCTGGTGACGAGGCGGACCCCGGCCAGGCCGCGGGCGACGAGGTCGGCGAAGAAGCTGTTCCAGGCCGCTCCGGTCTCCGATGTGGCGACGCGCAGGCCGAGTACTTCGCGGCGGCCGTCAGCGTTGACGCCGGTCGCGATCAGGACGACCGCGTTGATCACCCGGCCGCCCTCACGGACCTTCATCGTGAGGGCGTCGGCGGCGACGAACGTGAACGGTCCCGCATCACCGAGTGGGCGGTGACGGAACTGCTCGACGTGCTCGTCGAGGTCCGCTGCCATCCGAGAGACCTGCGACTTCGACAGCGAGTGGATCCCGAGCTGCTTGACGAGCTTGTCCATCCGCCTCGTGCTCACCCCGGCGAGGTAGCAGTCCGCGACGACCGTGATCATCGCCGACTCTGCCCGTTTGCGGCGCTCGAGCAGCCATTCCGGGAAGTAGGTCCCCTGCCGCAGCTTCGGGATCGCGACATCGACCGTCCCGACCCGGGTGTCCAGGTCGCGGTGCCGGTACCCGTTGCGCTGCGCGACACGGTCCGGGGACGCCTGGCCCCATTCCGCGCCGACGACAGCATCCGCATCCGCGGACAGCAGCGCGTTGATCATGGTCTGCAACAGGCTGCGCATCAGATCCGGCGACGCGTCGGTCAGGGCTTCGCCGAGCAGGCCGGCAGGGTCGACAATATGAGGAGCGGTCATCGTGTTGATGCCTTTCGAGTGGGATGTGAGAGTTTCCTCGAAGGATCACACGGTGACCGCGTCTACGTCTGAGACGATCCGGCCACCGAGCGGTTACACCACGCTACGGGACTCCACTGGGAGTCATTCTTGGATGGTGTTGGCCTGCCGGGCCCGGCATGATTGCTGCCCCCAGTCGTTGATGATCCGGGGGGTGTTGTCACCGGGCCTGGTTCGGCAGTGAGTGATCGCTGATAGGGGCTGGACCCGGTTTCGCCGAGGCCGTTCGTAACGTGGATGCCGAAACTCACAGCCTCGGTTCAGGCCACGTCGATCGGACGGAGGAACAGATGGCAATCGAGCGATACGAGGAGGTCGACGTCTTCATCGGTGTTGACGTCGGGAAGGGCGAGCACCACGCAGTCGCTCTGAACAGAGCCGGAAAGGTGCTCTATGACAAAGCGCTACCCAATGACGAGGGCCGTTTGCGGGAGGTCATCGGCAAGTTAAGAATGCACGGCGAGGTGCTCCTCGTCGTGGACCAGCCCGCGACGATCGGCGCCCTACCGATCGCGGTCGCTCAAGCCGAGGGCGTGCTCGTGGGCTATTTGCCCGGGCTCGCGATGCGCCGCATCGCCGACCTGCACGCGGGCGAGGCGAAGACTGATGCCCGGGACGCCGCGATCATCGCGCAGGCTGCCCGCACGCTTCCTCACGCGCTGCGCGGGATCCAGGTCGCCGACGAGCAGGTCGCCGAGCTCTCCATGCTCTGCGGCTTCGACGACGACCTCGTCGGACAGACCACCGCGACAAGCAACCGAATCCGGGGCCTCCTCACCCAAGTTCACCCTGCCTTGGAGCGGGTTCTCGGCCCGCATCTGGACCACCCGGCCGTGCTGGACCTGTTGCAGCGCTATCCATCACCGGCCAGTATGAAAGCTGCAGGCACGACGCGGCTCGGCAACCGGCTCACCAAACTCGCGCCCCGCATGGGCCGTCGTCTGGCCGAAGAGATCAGCCGAGCGCTGGGCGAGCAGACTGTGGTCGTGGTCGGCACGAACGCTGCCAAAATGGTGCTCCCGCGTCTCGCAGAACAGCTCGCGGCGCTACGCCGGCAGCGGGCCGAGATCGCTATCGAGGTCGAGCGCCTCGTGGAGGCCCACCCTCTTCAGCCCGTCCTGACGAGCATGCCCGGAGTCGGCGTCAGGACCGCAGCCAGACTCCTCACCGAGATCTCCGGCAAGGACTTCGCCACCGCTGGACACCTCGCCTCCTACGCCGGCCTCGCACCCGTAACCCGACGCTCCGGATCCTCGATCCGCGGGGAGCATCCGTCTCGGCGCGGGAACAAGATCCTGAAACGGACGCTATTCCTCTCCGCGTTCGCAGCCCTCCGCGACCCGGTATCTCGTGCCTATTACGACCGGAAGATCGCTCAAGGCAAACGCCACAACCAAGCCCTCATCGCCCTCGCCAGACGACGCTGCGACGTCCTCTACGCCATGCTCCGCGACGGCACCCTCTATCAAACCGAACATCGCCTCGCCGCTTGACAAACAACATAGGGGCACCCTCCCCCGCCTCGCGCATCTCATACCCCTGAACTAAGCTGATTCCTGGGCAACACGCCCACTCAGGTATCTTGATATCAAGACACTTTTCAGCCTGTCACGCGAGGAGCTTGCCGCACGATGGCCAAGATCATCTACACCCACACAGACGAGGCGCCGCTTCTGGCGACGCACTCGTTCCTTCCAATCATCAGCGCCTTCGCCGGCACCGCTGGTGTAGAGATCGAGACCCGCGACATTTCGCTCGCCGGTCGCATCATCGCGGAATTCCCGCAGAAGCTCACCGATGAGCAGCGCATCGGCGACGCTCTCGCAGAGCTCGGCGGCCTGGCCACCACCCCTGAGGCCAACATCATCAAGCTGCCGAACATCTCGGCATCGGTTCCGCAGCTGAAGGCAGCCATCGCTGAGCTTCAGGCCAAGGGCTACGACATTCCTAACTATCCCGACGAGGCAGAGACTGTCGAAGACCAGCACGTTCGTGCTCGCTACGACAAGATCAAGGGTTCGGCTGTGAACCCGGTTCTCCGCGAGGGCAACTCCGACCGCCGCGCACCGCTGTCGGTCAAGGAGTACGCACGCAAGTACCCGCACTCGATGGGTGCGTGGACTGCCGACTCGAAGACCAACGTTGCCACCATGGGTGAGAACGACTTCTTCTCGAACGAGCAGTCGGTCATCATCGAGGCTGACGACGTTCTTCGCATCGAGCACGTCAACGCTGCTGGCGACGTGAAGGTTCTCAAGGAGAAGCTCAAGGTTCTCCCCGGCGAGGTCGTCGACGGAACCTTCATTTCGGCAGCCAAG
Source organism: Microbacterium daqui (assembly GCF_050408675.1). Taxonomy (NCBI): domain Bacteria; kingdom Bacillati; phylum Actinomycetota; class Actinomycetes; order Micrococcales; family Microbacteriaceae; genus Microbacterium; species Microbacterium daqui. The sequence continues at coordinate 53,578 of NZ_JBNTKF010000003.1, forward strand.
CTCGACGAGTTCCTCGCTGCGCAGATCAAGCGCGCGAAGGACGAAGACGTGCTGTTCTCGGTGCACCTCAAGGCGACGATGATGAAGGTCTCCGACCCGATCATCTTCGGTCACGTTGTGCGCGCCTTCTTCGCTGACGTTTTCGCAACGTACGGCACCGAACTCCTTGAGGCGGGCCTCGACGGCACCAACGGTCTCGGCGCAATCCTCGACGGCCTCGGCGAGCTCGCCAACGGTGAAGAGATCCGCGCAGCCTTCGACAAGGGCCTCGCTGACGGCCCGCGTCTCGCGATGGTCAACTCCGACAAGGGCATCACTAACGTGCACGTTCCGTCTGACGTCATCGTCGATGCTTCGATGCCGGCGATGATCCGCACCTCGGGTCACATGTGGGGCCCGGACGGCGCCGAGGGCGACACCCTCGCTGTCATCCCCGACTCCTCCTACGCTGGCATCTACCAGGCCGTGATCGATGACTGCCGCGCAAACGGCGCGTACGACCCGGTCACCATGGGCTCGGTTCCGAACGTCGGCCTCATGGCTCAGAAGGCTGAAGAGTACGGCTCGCACGACAAGACGTTTGAGCTGGCAGAAGCCGGAACCGTTCGCGTCGTCAACAAGGCTGGTGACGTGCTCATTGAGCACGACGTTGAGGCTGGCGACATCTGGCGCGCATGCCAGACGAAGGACATCCCGATTCGCGACTGGGTCAAGCTTGCCGTTTCGCGCGCACGCGCAACGGGCGACAAAACGGTCTTCTGGCTCGACGAGAACCGCGCACACGACGCGAACCTCATCGCCAAGGTCAAGGCTTACCTGCCCGAGCACGACACGACCGGTCTCGACATCGAGATCCTCGCGCCGTACGAGGCAACCAAGCTGTCGGTTGAGCGCATCCGCCAGGGTCTGAACACGATCTCGGTCACGGGTAACGTTCTGCGCGACTACAACACCGACCTGTTCCCGATTCTGGAGCTCGGAACCTCGGCAAAGATGCTGTCGATTGTTCCGCTTCTCAACGGTGGTGGTCTCTTCGAGACCGGTGCCGGTGGTTCCGCTCCGAAGCACGTTCAGCAGCTCGTTGAAGAGAACTACCTGCGTTGGGACAGCCTTGGCGAGTTCCTCGCGCTGGCAGCCTCGTTCGAGCACTTCGCGAACGTGAACGGCAACGACAAGGCACGCGTTCTCGGCGAGACGCTCGACAAGGCAACGGGTACGTTCCTGCTCGAGAACAAGTCGCCTGGCCGCAAGCTCGGAACCATCGACAACCGTGGTTCGCACTTCTACCTGGCTATGTACTGGGCTGAGGAGCTGGCTGCGCAGACCGCTGACGCTGAGCTTGCTGCGGCATTCGCAACGCTTGCGGAGACGCTGCGTTCGAACGAGTCTGTGATCGTCGACGAACTGCTCGCTGTTCAGGGTTCGGCCGTCGAAATTGGTGGCTACTACCGCCCCGACGAGGCAAAGACCTACGCCGTCATGCGCCCGTCGGCAACGCTCAACGCCGCGATCGACGCTCTGTAAGAGTTTCGTCTAGCAACGGGGTGGCCCGGTCAGATCTTTGGATTCGGCCGGGCCACCCCGTCCTTACGGGGTTGAGGATTCTTCATCAGAGGAACTCGTTCCTGCGCGGCATTGATCACGCCGCGACACTCCGCGCGAGCTGCCAGTTTGTCGATCCCAGCTCGATGTCGGCCGTCGATTGTACGATTGACAATATGATTTTCACCAGCCAGGAGTCCGCATGACTGCAGACCACAAGCTCCCCGTAATTAGCTTGTTCTCCGGAGCTGGTGGGCTGGATCTGGCCGTCGATCGAGTCGCTGATGCTCCGCTCACTGTGCCCGAGGAACCGACGCCGGGACCCTATCGGGTCGCTGTCGCTACGGACTACGCCCCGCAGGCTCTCGACACTCTCGCGCTGAACATGCCTGAGACCGCAACCGTGCCTAGGGACATTCGAGACACCCCTACAAGCGAGCTACTCCGCTTAGGATCGATGACAGAGGGCGAGGCGGGCCTCGTCGTCGGCGGGCCACCGTGCACACCGTTCTCCAAGTCGGGCTTCTGGCTAGCTGAGAAGCGTGAATCCCGAGATCCCGACGCTTCGCTCCTAGAAGAGTATGTCCGCGTCGTTGCTCAGTCTCGGCCAGAGGCATTTGTTCTTGAGAACGTTCAGGCACTCACATACAAGACGCATAAGGAGCATTTCAAGCAGCTTCTCGGCGCGCTCACAGAGCTTGGCTACAACCCGCAGTGGAAGGTCCTTCTCGCAGCAGACTACGGCGTTCCCCAGCTACGCAAGCGTGTGTTCGTTGTAGGACGCCGAGACGGCAAAGCCTTCAAATTCCCGGAGCCAACGCATGCAGGGCCGAGCGAAACGAGCCGAGATTGGGACCGTTCCAAGCCGCTCCATATCTCTGCAGGGGAGGCGTTCAAAACGTTGAAAACGATGCCCGAGCCGGGTGAGCTTGTCGAGGGGAAATACGGAGAGCTTGCTGCCGAGGTCCCTGGCGGACAGAACTACCTCTGGCACACGGAGCGCTACGGCGGACGCAATGAGTTCCAGTGGCGTTCACGGTACTGGACGTTCCTCCTTCGATTGACTGCGGACAAGCCCAGCTCAACTCTCCAAGCTCAGCCTGGCCCCTATGTAGGTCCATTCCATTGGGAAAACCTTCCAAATGAGCGTGGGGAGCTTCGGGCTCGTCGCCTCCGCGTTCCTGAGCTTCTACGTCTAATGACGTTCCCCGACAATTTCCAACTCATGGGATCTCGTGCGGACATCCAGCGTCAGCTTGGTAACGCGGTCCCGATGGAACTAGGCAAGGCTGTGCTGCGAGCACTTAGTCTTCAGCTCGGGTATCTTGATGCTGGAAGCGATAGAGACGATCAGCTGTTGCGTTCAGCAGGCAGCGCGGTCCTGATTAGCTAGATTGGCAGTCTGAGACCGGGGAAGGCACAAGAATGCCAATCAAGATTTCTCCTGTCGAAGCTGAAGGGGTCCTCTTGGATGCTTTGACTGTCGCTAAGACCGGCCAACCGCTTCCCATCGTGTGGACCAGCTACTCAAGGATGGTATTTTCCCTTGACGCGATGACTTGGACACCCGCATTGGTCACCCTGCTCTTGGCCAAAGCCACCAATCAAGAGGTTGACACCTTAAGCCTCAAGCACGACGAGGCGAACCCGTTCTCCTACAGCGCTCGAGGTCTATGCCACGGCGTGATCGTCCCCGCTGCCGTCCAGCACAACTTCACCATTCGCAACACTGGTCGAGAGCCACTGAATAACCAGCCGTTCTTTCGCTATGACCGGATCGATAAGATCGAGCGCACCCGCAACCCGGACGACACAGCGGTCTTTCTTGAAGTTGCAACTGCGGCAAACTCACTTAGCGCTAACGATGCGTTCGATGCCTTGGCCGCTTTCCTACGCGAAGCGCTCACAAGGACTGCCGCAGCCCGAAAGGTTTCGGTCCCCACGAGCGGGCTGTCCGTTTCAGGTGCTCGCATTGCAGCGCAAGATTTCTTGCGGCACGACGCGAAGGATCGCCCTCAACGGCTGCAAGCTTTTGCTGCGGCATGCGTTTCATTGATGCAGTTCTCCCACGTAAGGACGCGCCGCATCAATGACCCTTCCCGAGATGTCCCCGGCGACGTGCAGGCTATCGTGAACGAGAAGGCACTCTTTGCGATGGAAGTTCGCGGCAAGCCGGTCTCGCAGACCGAACTTATCGGTTTCGTCCGAGAATGCTCTACAGCGGGCGTGCATCGCGCGGTGATGTTGGTCGATGCAGCCGGACAGAAGCCCTTAAACCTTGAAAGCGCAATGCTGGAAGCAAACGCGCCAGAGGTCCTGACGGTCGCTTTCGAGTCGGCAGATCAACTCCTTCAAAGCGCCCTTCTGTGGACAAATGAGGATATTGATAAGTCAGTCAAGACGTTCAGTGAGAATCTACTGCGTCGACTTCAAGAGATCGAGGCGTCTCAGGGCACCTTGGAGGAATGGGTGCGTGCTGTGGCTGTTGCACAAAGACGCTAGGCCGTCGCGCGCGCGGCTCATTTCGATGCGTAGGGCCGTCTCCGAGGCATTCCGCGTGACCGGGTCACAGCCACCGCTACTTCGCGTACAGGCTCGGGTTTGTTCCGCTTCTCAACGGTGGTGGTCTCTTCGAGACCGGTGCCGGTGGTTCCGCTCCGAAGCACGTTCAGCAGCTCGTTGAAGAGAACTACCTGCGTTGGGACAGCCTCGGCGAGTTCCTCGCACTGGCAGCCTCGTTCGAGCACTTCGCCAACGTGAACGGCAACGACAAGGCACGCGTTCTCAGCGAGACGCTCGACAAGGCAACGGGTACGTTCCTGCTCGAGAACAAGTCGCCTGGCCGCAAGCTCGGAACCATCGACAACCGCGGTTCGCACTTCTACCTCGCCATGTACTGGGCTGAGGAGCTGGCTTCACAGACCGCTGACGCTGAGCTTGCTTCGGCATTCGCAACGCTTGCGGCAACGCTGCGTTCGAACGAGCAGACCATCGTCGAGGAGCTGCTCGCTGTTCAGGGCTCGCCCGTCGAGATCGGTGGCTACTACCGCCCCGACGAGGCAAAGACCTACGCCGTCATGCGCCCGTCGGCAACACTCAACGCCGCGATCGACGCTCTGTAAGAGTTTCGTTTAGCAACGGGGTGGCCCGGTCGGATCTTTGGATTCGGCCGGGCCACTGGCCTTCATGACAAGAGACGCCGCCACAGTTAGCGCAATCCAGCGGCCGCTCATGCCAAACTGACCTCATGATTCCCAGGTACGACATTGAGGTCGACTCCACGCTTCCGATCGACGCGACATTTTGGGTACCAACCAGAGAAGAAGTTGACGAAGGCATCGGTTTCTTCCACAACACCTGGTCAATTGACACAGATTTGAAGGAAGCCGCGTTAGTCGCCCAAGCGGAGCAAGTTGCCATCAACTTTGTCGATGAGCGCACTTCGACTGCCGAAGAGTTCGACGCTGTTGCAAGCGCGATCGAATTTGAATCACCTGACGATCCGACTGAAGATGCACCCGCGCTCGTCTGGCAGCCGGATTGGTACGGGCTAGAAGGACTCGAGCTTGGCGTCGCTGGCCTGACCTATGCGTTGAGCGCTGTGGGCGTCATCCCCGCCGCCAGCTGCCGTGCGCATGCCGCCGCACACAGACAATGGGCCGAATACCCCGTGGTCAGTATGGCGATCGGCGACGAGCATGCAACAATCCTCCAACGTCTCGCACACGCTGCGGGATGTGGCTTCGAAATCGACGAGAACCGCCCTCAGCTGCTGGCTGTGTATGCGCCATCCATTGTCGAAATGGCAGCTCTCGCGCAACTCGCCCTCGACAGCGTGACAGAGTTCTACGGCGACGTCGCCAACCGAACTGAACCGAAGGATGGGCGTTCATGACCGAGCTCAAGTTGACATTCGACCCGCTCACAATCGAGCACCTCGGGTTCAGAATGTATTCTCATCTGCCGAATGCTATCGCCGAGTTGATCGCGAACTCATACGATGCTGATGCAAACAACGTGACCGTCAAAATCGACGATTCTGGCCGCAAGATTTCGGTTCTCGACGATGGTCACGGGATGTCTCCGGAACAGTTGCAGGAAAACTACCTGCGAATCGGTAGGAATCGACGCGCATCCGGCGACGGCGAGTTTTCCGAGTCGGGTCGTCGAAAGGTTGCAGGTCGTAAGGGCCTCGGAAAGCTGGCCGTATTCGGGATCGGAAACCACATCACCGTCGATACGAAACGATCGGGTGAAATGCATTCAACGAAAGTGACGATGGTCTGGGGCGAGATCAAGGGTTCAACTGCGGCTGAGTATTTTCCGCAGGTGCAGCGCATTGACGCCGACTCTGAAGCGCAGTTCACTCACATTCATATCGACGAGCTAAACCGTCAAACCGAGATCAATCCAGAAACGCTCGCAGCACAGCTTTCCAGGCTTTTCAACTATTCCGACGATGACTTCAATCTCGAAGTCACCCGTGCAAACATTCGATTCTCAGTCGACCGGACGCTCAGGTATGCATCAATTCCGGTCGACGCAGAATGGGTAGTCCCAACTGATTTCCAATCGCCATCGTCTGTGTCAACCGAAGCAACAACGACGATGCCGATCACCGGCAAGGTCTACGCGGCTTCGTCTCCACTCGCGAGCCACCTCCGCGGAATTACCCTTTATGTGCGCGGACGACTCGCAAATGAACCTGAGTTCTTCGGCGTGTCTGCCAGCTCTCAGGCATACGCCTACTTGACCGGGTACATCGACGTTGACGAGTTGGATTCCGAGTCAGACGTGATCTCGACTGATCGACGATCCGTTGTGTGGGAGTCTGCGAGCGCCGCTGCGCTACGCGAACGCATGGTCACAATTGTTCGAGAAGCAGCGCAGAAACACCGTGCGCTTCGCGCACAGGCAAACAAAGACAAGCTTAGGAACGACGCTGGTGTGGACATCGATGCGTGGACTTCCACCATTCAGGGCAAAGAATCGGAAGCCGTAAAGCGGGTACTAGATACGCTCACATCCGCTGACAACGATATCGGCGACACCGATCGTAAGACCATCGTCGACAGCCTCCGCGAAATTGCGCCCGAGTACGCGGACTTACATTGGCGAGCGCTACATCCGTCGATACAGACTGCCTCCGCAAGCGAGTACAAGTCCGGACACTACCATCACGCCGTTGTTGAGGCGATCAAACAATACGTGAAGGACGTTCGACAACTGTCACAAGCCGCGCCAGAGATGCTCGAGGTCAACGTGATCGGGTGGGCGTTCGGCGGCGCAGATTCGCCTCGCATCGACGTCATCGCGCCATACGTCGACTTTGATCTTGCACCAGACACACAGAAAAACCTCCGAACCGCACAGTTGAATCTCTCACTGGCCGCTTGGAGCGGATTCCGAGACCCAATTCAACACGAGCCGGTCCGCGCACTGCTAAACAGTGGGGTCTTCACCTATCAAGACTGTCTCGACGCACTCAGCTTGATCTCCCATCTTCGTCGTCGCATCAACGTGGGCGAACACCCGACGCCATAGCTACTGCGTGAAGCTCTCGAGAAGCTTCGCGGCGATGGCTTGGCCAAGAGGGATGGGCACGGCGTTGCCGATTTGCTTGGCGATGGCGGTCTTGGAACCTACGAACTTGTGGTCGGGCGGGAAGCCCTGCAGTACAGCGGCTTCGAAGTGGGTGATTGCACGATTTTCGTCCGGGTGCAGGTAGCGACCCTTCTCGGGCTTAAAGAACTCAGTTCGAATCGTGACTGAAGGCTTGTCCCAGCGGAGGCGTCCCATGACATCGGCTGCGCCTGTCGTGTGGTTGATCCAACACTTTGGAAGAAGGTCCGGACGCTTCTTCGCAAGGTCGAACCGATTGCCACCCGCGCCGATCGCTTTGAACCGGTCGCGAGAGAGCTCTGTGTACCGTCGATCAAGGTGGAGTTCTCGGCGCGTAAACGGCCCCGCGAATGTTTTCCCATCGACCGTCACAGACTTACTGCTGGGAAGATCTATCCCCTCGGGCTTCAGAGGGACCTGCGCCTCATCGAACGCGTCACGAAGTGACCGATGCTCGTGCTCGTGGGTCGGATCGGGCCAACCCGGGAATGGAAGTGACCGCAGGTGTCCGATGATGACCGTGCGCTTGCGGGCTTGGGGCGCACCGTAGTCTGCGGCGTTCAACACTTTGTGCTGAAACGCGTATTCGTGAAGACGACCACCCTTCTTCGTTTCTTCCAGAAATAGGGCGTACTGCGGCGACTTGGCAAAAGCTGCGACGTTCTCAACCACGAAGTACTTTGGACGTGCCTTCACAATCGTTTCCATGTATTCGCGCCACAAGCTATTGCGAACATCTTCTGTGTCTTGCTTGCCAAGCGTCGAGAATCCTTGGCAAGGAGGGCCGCCCACGATCAAGTCAGCGGTCGGAACGTCTTCATCCGCTAACCAGTCTTGGATGCTCCCCGCGTACACGATGCCTTCACCAAAGGTGGCCTCGTATGAGGCGGCGGCGGCCGGATCCATTTCAACGGCACGAACGGTTTGGAAGCGGTTTGAGGCGGCGTGAAGCCCTGCGGTGAATCCGCCTGCTCCTGCGAAGAGGTCGATCACTCGAATCGTTTTCGCGTCGGACTGATCCGAAACGCTCGAATCAATGGGCGGAATCATAGTACGTACCACACTTCATGAAAATAGGGCCTGGCGTCGCCTAAAGCCAGCCGGCGCGCCGGCGGAAACAGATATGCCGAAAGCAGCTGCAACCTGGATGTGCAGGCGAAGGCTCATGGCGTGACGCTGCGCTTTCAACCGGCCTCGAAAGTGTCATGCGGGTGTCCGCATGACACACACGCTAGTCACACGATCAGACATTCATGATGAACGCTGCGAGCCCGCCCTCCTCCGCGACAGGGTGAGGTAGAAATGAACTAGTGTGACGGCACCCCTGCTTCCGTCAGACATATGAAGCACTAGGGAGAAGTGTTGCCGAAGAAGAAGCTCATCGAGGTCGCCCTGCCGCTCGAGGCGATCAATGCGCAATCCGCGCGCGAGAAGTCGATCCGGCATGGGCACCCGTCCACACTGCACCTGTGGTGGGCGCGGCGCCCGCTCGCGACCGCACGAGCGGTGTTGTTCGCGCAGCTCGTGGACGATCCCGGCGGGCACTTCGACGAATACCTCGCGCAGGCTGAGCGGGACGGCGCGACGGACGCTGCAGCGAGCGCGACCGCAATGGTAGACGCTGAGCGCCAATCCGCCAACCGACTGATCGCAATGCTGCCGCAGCGCATCGCCCAATCTCAACGCACGCGGTCTGGCAACTCTTGGGCCGATCGCGATGAAGATACCTGGATTGACAAGCTTTGATTCGCTAGGTTGTCACGCCGGACGCTGATGTCTGCACCCTCCCATATCGTTATCCCAAACCCGGAAAACCTCCCAGACCCGAACACAAGGAGCCACCCAAGTGAGCGAGAACACCTCCATCGAGCCGACCGACAACGGCCTCCATGTTCTCGATGAGTCCGCATTCCTCGCAGCTACGAGTGAAGCAAAGGGTCGGTACGGTCGGTTCAACCTGGCTGTCATCGGAAACTCGGGTGTCGGAAAGTCGTCACTTGTAAATGCAGTGTTTGGCCGAGATTTGGCAGAAGTGGGTCGCGGGCTCCCTGTCACTCGCGGAGTGAATTACTACCACGATGACTCGCTCGGGATCTGGGATGTCGAAGGTTTTGAGATCGGATCAGAGGTCTCTCCCGCAGCAATGCTACGAGAACACCTGGAGACCATTGCCAAGCGGCCGGTTGACGAACAAATCTCAGTCGTCTGGTACTGCGTCCATGCGACGTCTGACCGCCTCACTCCTGCCGATATCGCCATGATCCGCGAGCTTGACGCTGCAGGGCTGCCGGTCATTCTTGTGCTCACGAAGGTCGACTGGAACAAGAACCCAATCTCAGGGAAGTACACGGTGTCGAAAGACCTCGAGCAGTTTGTCGCATGGTTGACGGACCCGCACGACAACGACCAGCCCATCACTATCCACTACCAGCGGGTCATTCTGACATCTACGCGCGATAGAAATGGAAAGGGATCAGGGCATGGGCTTGGTGAACTTGTCACGGAAACACTCGCCCTTGCACCCGAAACTGACAAGGACGCATTTCGAATCGCGCAGCGCCTCAATCTCCCCTGGAAGCGAGAGCTCGCCCGCCCAATCATTGCCGCAGCAGCTACCGCAGCAGCCACTGTGGCTGCGACTCCGATCATTGTTGCCGATGCACCGGTCCTCGCGCCGATCCAACTCGGAATGATGGGCAGGATCGCTGCGATCTACGATCTTGAGTTGAAGACCATGATGTCCGCAGGAGCCCTGGCGCAAGTTGGTCTCCAGATCACCGGACAAGCTCTCGCGCGGAGTTTTCTCAAGGTGATTCCTGGCGCAGGAAACGCGATCAATGCAAGTGTTGCATTCGCGCTGACCACCGCGACAGGCGAAGGTTGGATGCGTCTCTGCGAGCAGGTGCACACCGGAAAACTTGATCCCGAACAGGTCGCCAATATGTGGGGGGCTTACGCGCCCGCGGCACTGGATGTGATCCGCAAGGTCGCACAACAAAAGATTGCGAGATAGCGGCCCCGCGTCGTTTGAGAGCTCTCCTCGCAGCTCGTTGAAGAGAACTACCTGCGTTGGGACAGCCTCGGCGAGTTCCTCGCACTGGCAGCCTCGTTCGAGCACTTCGCAAACGTGAACGGCAACGACAAGGCACGCGTTCTCGGCGAGACGCTCGACAAGGCAACGGGTACGTTCCTGCTCGAGAACAAGTCGCCGGGTCGCAAGCTCGGAACCATCGACAACCGTGGTTCGCACTTCTACCTCGCCCTGTACTGGGCTGAGGAGCTGGCCGCACAGACCGCTGACGCTGACCTCGCTGCAGCATTCGCAACGCTTGCGGAGACGCTGCGTTCGAACGAGTCTGTGATCGTCGAGGAGCTGCTCGCCGTTCAGGGTTCGCCCGTCGAGATCGGTGGCTACTACCGCCCCGACGAGGCACTGACGTACGGCGTGATGCGCCCGTCGGCAACGTTCAACGCTGCGATTGATGCTCCGTAAGCGTTTCATTTAGCAACGGGGTGGCTCGGTCGGATCTTTGGATTCGGCCGGGCCACTGTCGTTGCACGATCCTCGGCCAGCGACAAGGGGCATCGCTAGTTTAGATTAAAAATACTTTATCTAAAAAGACTTTACGTAAAGAAAAACCTCCTTTATCCTGGAGGAGTGAAATCTACCCCGCTCCCGGTGAAGCGCGCGCTACGCACCATCGGCCAGAACATCGCTACGCAACGCAAGCTCCTTGGCTTGACCGCGGCGATGGTCGCCGAGCGCGCAGGAACCACGCCGCCGACCGTCAGCAAGCTGGAGCGGGGGGATGGCGCGTCGTTGGAGATCACGATGAGCGTTCTGCGCGTTCTGGGCCTCATGAACGAGGTGGTCACCGCGACAGATCCATACGAGACCGATCGTGGTCGCCTCATGGCTGACGAGGCGCTCCCCATCCGCGTGAGAGTGCGTGGCGATGGCTGAGCCGATCGAGGTCACGACTGTGATCGGCGGCAAAGACGTCTTGGCTGGCCGAATTCACCGCACGCGCGCGACGGGGTCTTTCACGTACGACGATGACTACCTCCGAAACCGAGCGGCCTTCCCACTCGCACCCATGCTCGGCCTCCATCGCGGCGCGTTCCCTTTTGCTCCGGCGAATCCCTTCAGCGACTCCGCGCCCGATACCTGGGGGCGAAAGGTACTCAACCGCGCCGCCGGGCGGACACTCGATGAGATCAGCCTGATGCTTGGTGTCAGCGACGAGAGCCGTCAGGGCGCCACCCGTTTCTGGGAGAACGGAATCCCGTGCGCCGACGAAAACGGCGTCCCTGCAGAATCAGACCTCACCGCCTTGATGCGCGTCGCCGATCAGATCGAACGCAACGAGCGCGACATCGACAACGCCGCCGTCCGTCGACTCTTCCGTGCGACGGGATCATTGGGTGGAGCACGCCCCAAGGCGAATGTGCGACTTGGGTCAGAACTGTGGCTGGCCAAGTTTCCGAAGCCCAACGGCGACGACTGGAACAAGATGGCGTGGGAGGCGGTCATGTTCGAACTCATGCAGCGCGTCGGCATCGACACCCCCACACACTTAACTAAGCAATTCACCATCGACGGCGAGCGACGCACGGTGCTGCTACTGAAGCGATTCGACCGTTCCGTCGACGGCGTCAGAATCCCGTATATCTCGGCGATGACGGCTCTGGAAGCCGGCGATGGTGAAGGCGGCGACTGGGTTGACGTCGTCGACTTTGCGCGTCTGCACGGCGCCGACACCCGGGAACTCTGGCGGCGAGCTCTCTTCGGCGCCGCAGTGGGAAACCTCGATGACCACCTACGGAACCATGGGTTCCTGCGCCGAGGAACCAGCTGGCAGCTCTCCCCCGCCTTCGATGTCAACCCAGAGCCGCTCGGTGACGGCGACGATCATCAGCTCTCGCTGGCCGGCGAGAACTCCGTCACCATCGAGGCGATACGACAGCGCGACTCACTCCGGCTGTTTGACGTGGACGAGGCCGACGCAGATGATTTCGCGGTTGAACTGCGCACCGCGCTCGCCGATGCCAGCCGGTTGGCGGCGGCGAACGGCGCCGACCCCCGATCCATTGCCGTCATGGACGATCGCATCGCAGCTGCGATCGAAGCGCTCTAGCGTCGCGGGGAAGGCACGGCGGATTTCCGAACGCCCTCAATCGCCCTTCTCTGCCGCCAGTCTCCGATTGGTCTTAGCCGTCGCCACAGCGGTGTACGGGTCTTCGGGCCAGGGGTGCTTCAGATACCGGCCGCGCGTCTCAGCCCGAACCTGCGCATAGGGCCCGGCCCAGAATGAGGCCAGGTCTGACGTCACAGCCAGCGGATGACCGCCGGGAGACAGCAAATGGAAGATGACCGGAACTCTCCCGCCAGCCACCCGCGGAGATTCCAGCATTCCGAAGCACTCCTGCAGCTTCACCGCAACCACGGCCGACGGGTTGAGGTCGTCGTGTGCCGAGTACTGCACCCGGATCATCGCGCCGCTCGCCACCCGCAGACGTTCCGGAACAAGCTCATCAAGGGCGACGGCCTCGGGCCACGGTAGCAACCGTCGCAGTGCCGAGGTCAAGTCGATCTTCGACACCGACTTGCCTGCCGCGAGCGCGGATATCGCGGGCGCGAGCCACTCGTCCAGCCGAGCGAGCAACGCATCGTCCGACATCGACGGCCACGGTTCGCCGATCACGCGGTGCAACAACGCGAGCCGCGAGCGCAATGCGACCGCGCTCTCCGCCCACTCGAACAGGTCGAGCCCGCGAGCTTGCAGAGCGCGACGCACAGCGGCTTCCGTTTCGACCCCGGCTTTCACAGACACCGGAACCGAGGAGCGCACGATAGCGCCGACTCGCTTTTCGCGGCGGGCGACCACGCGACCGTCGGTGAAGGTCGCTTCGATCCGATCCGTCGTCAAGTGCTTTGCGGCGACGAGCACAGACTCTTCATCAAGAGCCGCCGCGGACCGGATGACGGCACCCGTTCCCGCGGCAGCCCGACTCGTCGCGCGCGTGATGTCGGCGATGGCCAGCCACTCGGCACCCGCCAGCTCTCCCGCGACTCCTGCCCTGGTTCCGGACGCCAGCTGAAACACCCCGTCTGCCACCCGGCGCGCGATGCGATCGGGGAACGCGAGCGCCACGATGAGGCCGACGGAATCAGCGCGGGCGGAACCTTTTGCTCGGCCCGCGAGGCGGGTGAAGCGATCCACCTCACGGCTCCACGCGCGATGTTGCGGGTGCTTGCCGTCACGCAGAGCGCGCAGCGTGGCGTCGAGGTCAGCCTCATCGGCGCGGATCTCGCCGCTCACCGCGGCGATGACCTCGGCGGCGACTCGCGAGCCCACAAGTTCAGCTCCGTCGAGGAGCGCTCGCACCAGGCGAGGGTCGGCGGGTATGCGGGCGAGCTTGTGGCCGAGCGGCGTTGCGCGGCCATCGGCATCGACAGCACCCAGGCTCTGGAGTGCCACCTCGGCGCGGCCTAGTGCGGTGGCCGGTAGCGCGTCGGGTAGTCGCAGACCTTGACCGCGTGGAGCACCCCAGCAGGCCAACAGGAGCGCCGCGTCAGTGAGGTCGGTCGAGAACATCTCTGGGGTCGCGAATGCGGGGGCGGCAGCGAACGTGCGTTCATCAACACAGCGGATAACCGTGCCCGGCCCGAGGCGGGCGGCACGACCGGCGCGCTGCACGGCGGACGCTCGAGGGGTTGAGACAGTCACGAGCCCCGACATTCCGCGGCCCGAGTCGTACATGGGAACCCGCGATAGACAGGAGTCCACCACGATACTCACACCCGGAACCGTCAGCGACGATTCAGCGATCGAGGTCGCCACGATGATTCGCATCGGTTGCCCGGCAACGCGTTCGGACACGGCGCGATCCTGTTCGCGAGCCGGTGCCTGGCCATGGAGTTCGAGCACGTCGGCGTCACGCACATCGTCGCGCAGATGCCTCGCGATCACGCTCACCTCGCGCGCACCCGGCGCGAATACCAGGATGTCGGTGGTTGGTTCGCGGCGGTGTGCGTCTGCTGCGACCTGGGCAACGTGTCGCAAGAAGCCGGGGGTTACGCCTCGTTCGTCCATGCGGTCGGCCGCGGGTGGCGCCCATCTAATGTCGAGCGGATGCGCTACTGACTCATGCGACACGATCGGCGCTGGTTCGGACTCGCCAAGAACAGCGGCGAACCGCTCGGCGTCGACGGTGGCCGACATCGCGATCACGACGATGTCGTCACGGAGCTGGCGAACTTCGCCCAGCAAGCCGATGAGGAGATCGGTGTCGATTGCGCGCTCGTGCACCTCATCGAGGATGACGGCGCCGACGTCGGCGAGACCGGGATCATCCATGAGCCGTCGCAGCAGAACACCGGGCGTCACCATCTCGATCCGTGTCTCATCGGTCATCGAGCGCTCGCCACGCACAGTGAACCCAACACGGTCGCCGAGGTTTGAATTGTCGAGGCTCGCGAGGCGACGCGCCGCGGCGCGGGCCGCCACCCGTCTCGGCTGGGTCACGATGACGCGGCCTTCGACACGATTGGCGACGAGAGGCGGAACCAGGGTGGTCTTGCCCGTTCCGGGTGCGGCCGTGATGACGATTGCGTTTGTTGCGTCGAGCGCGGTGCTGACGTCGTCGAGCGCAGCCTTGAACGCCAGCCCGCGCCCGATGGTGGCGAGGTTGAACAGGGCGGTCATGTGTCTATCTTCTCGCGCGAGTTGCTCAACGCGATCGGGCGATGCATGCACGAGCAGATCCTGGCGCCCTCCGCTAGCCTACGCCCCGCGCAGCTTCGCGGCCGTGAGGGTTCGCCTGGATCTTCCGAGCCGACTTGACCGCTTGCGCAATGGTTCCCAGGGAACCAAATATCCTCACATCATCGATAGGTGAGAGAGTTCTCATATGGCAGACTGACTCTGAAGTCTGGCGAGCGCGCCAGCGGCGACCACCATTTGGGGACCAATGACGATTCTCGAGCTTTCACCGTTCCAGCAAACGCTCAATGAGCTGATCCGTGCGCGACACCCTCTTCTATTAGTTGAGACCCAGGAGCCCGAGCGCGTCTTGGATGCGATCGATTCCCTCCTGGAGCAGGGAACGATCCCCCGCGGCAGAACGGTGCGCGTGTACTCCCTCACGAAAGGTCTTCATGGCCGCGATGGGCTTGGAGTAAAACCAATCCCGCCCGAAGAAGCGGTGCTTGAAGCAATCAAGTCCACCGATCCGACCATCTTCGTCTTCCACGATCTCCACCAGCAGCTCGGAGCGAGTGGTCGTCCAATCGAGCCCGTCCTGGTGCGTGCGCTCCTCGACGCAGCCGCGACTTTCAAGAGCGGGCCGACTCCTCATACGCTCATCATGGTGGCACCCGGGCTAACTCTCCCGCCGGACCTCGAGAAGGTCGTTACAGTCGTCGATCTGCCCCTCCCGGACGCAGCCGAAATCGAGAATGCCCTCGAAACAATTGTGTCGGCGAACCGCGATGCGATCCAGGTCGATCTCTCAGAAGAGGACCGGCTACGAATGATCCAAGCCGCACAGGGATTGACGCTATGGGAAGCCGACAATGCATTCGCACGAGCAATCGTGACGGATCGCGTGCTAAACGCGGACGACATTGACCTTATCGTCAAGGAAAAGCAACAGACGATTCGCAAGTCTGGGTTGCTTGAGTTCATTCCGCCGGAGGGCGGCTTCGAAAGCATCGGCGGCCTGGACAACCTCAAGAAGTGGGTAGTCAAGCGCGACGGAGCATGGCTACCTGAAGCAGAAGAATGGCGCCTCCCTGCACCAAAGGGGTTACTGATCACGGGTATCCCCGGGTGTGGGAAGAGCCTCACTGCGCGATGTGTCTCCGCTCAGTGGGATCTTCCTCTCCTACGACTCGACGTCGGTCGTGTATTCTCGGGCCTCGTCGGTTCCAGCGAACAAAACATGCGCAACGCGCTCAAGCTTGCGGAAGCAGTGTCGCCGTCGATCCTATGGATCGATGAAATCGAGAAAGGCTTCGGCTCGGTAGGCGGTGGCGGCGACTCAGGAACCAGCCAGCGGGTGTTTGGAACATTCCTGACATGGATGCAGGAGAAGAAGAAGCCCGTCTTCGTCGTCGCAACGGCCAACAAGATCGACAGTCTTCCCGCAGAGTTCCTCCGCAAGGGCCGTTTCGACGAGATCTTTTTTGTCGATCTACCCACCCTGCCCGAGCGCGAAGAAATTTGGAACCTGCACCTGAACAGCCACCTTGAGGCGCCGTCGCGCGCGGGTGGTGAAGTCGAGCTTTCCCCGGCTACGCTGCGCAGCCTGGCCGAAGCAAGCGAGGGGTACTCGGGCGCAGAAATCGAACAGGCCGTTATCGCCGCCTGCTTTGAAGCGTTTTCTGAACGCCGAGCCGTGTCCCATGAGGACCTCTCACGAAGCATCAGGAACACAGTGCCACTGTCGGTCACGCAAGCCGAGCAGATTACTCGGATTCGCGAGTGGGCGAGTAGCCGCGCAGTGGCGGCGACCTCGGTCACGGCTCGTGGTTCTTACGACGAGAAAGCGACAGCTGATCCTTCCGATGTCGCTTCGTGGCGCGGCGGCCGCGCGATTGAGTTCTAAGTCGTGAGCATCGAGGTTCTCCTTATCCCGCTCGGCATGGCTGCGGTCGCTGCCATCAAGGAAGCAAACCGCACAGACCTGTGCACGAAGTGCATGGCCACACGGGTGACGAGCGTCGACGTGTTACGTGAGGTTTTGGCGGCCATGGATGTGACGGTCGAGTCTTCTGACTCCGCTCTCATCACTGGCACATCGGCGTGGGGAGCATTGACTTTTCGTCAAGTCGGAAACGTCTGGCTTGGACGCGTCGACAATGCGTCCGCACAGGAAACGGGCGCGATGATCAGCGCCCTTGACATCACATTAGGACGCGTTATGCAGACGAAAACGGCGCAACAGGTCGTTGCACGCGCTGAGTCCCTCGGGTTCCGTCTTGTCTCAACGACTCAGGAAAACGGAACCCTCAATTACGTCTTCGAGGAAGCGTGATGGCACGCCGATTGAACATCTCCATTCGGCCAGACGGATCGATCGTGGCGGAGGCAAGCGGAACGCCCGGGCCCGACTGTCTTGGCGCAATCCCGCCGCTAGAAGCCATGTTGCGGGCGGAAGTCATCGACTCCCGCCCGACACCAGAGTTCGATGCGTCGACTAGCCTGTTGCGCCTGAACAATGAGCACGCTCAGGGCCTGGAGGATTACGCATGAGTACCGCTGAAGAACTGCTTTGCAAAAAATGGTGGCGTTTGGGGCAAAGTATCTGGATGCTGTGGGGTGTTCTGACTCTTGGCTTCCTCGCGTTCATCGGCTGGGGCTACATTGCTCTCACAGCCAAGAAGTGGACGTGGGGACTCATCGCCGCGTTGCTGCTCGCCTGTACGATCACGTATATCGTGCTCGTCACGCCCCTTAATCTTCCCGGCAAGAACGAAGTCGGAACGGCTGAACAAGAACGCATGTCCAGCTTCCTCGGCGGGATAATCATGACCTATTGGGTTGCGAGCACAATCGGCGCATGGATCGTGAATCGCCGCTGGCTCACGTGGCGCGCACACGCAGTCGCAGGCACGGCGAACAAGCGCCCAGCAGTTGCGGATCAATTCGCGGACGCGCGCGTTGAATCGGCCCTTGACCCCATCGCGTCTGCTGTCGACGCCTTGCCCTCGGGACAGCCCGGTGCTTCCCGGGTTGCGGCGACTGCCGACAAAGTGGACGTCAACTCAGCCTCGCGAGAAGACTTCCTCTCCCTTCCGGGGATCACTGAAGAAAGCGCCGACGCGATCATTACTGCTCGTTCACAAGTCGGCAGTTTTCAGAGCCCAAGCGACCTTGTCACCCTTGCTGGCGTGAAACCCCATATATTCGCAGGCGTCCAAGGCTCGCTTCTTGCAAACCCGCGGCGCGCATCTCCACAACCTCGAGATCCGGGCCGCCGGTTGGAATTTTGACGTGACTCAGCTACGGGTCGCGCGTGTAATGCACGGAACCACTGCCGAGGGCCCTGGGCTTCGCACGGCAATCTGGGTACAGGGGTGCACAATTCGGTGCGCGGGGTGCATCAATCCTCACCTCTTCTCATCGCGAGGTGGATACCTTGTGGATCCGGCCGCTGTCGTCCACGAGGCGCTTGAACACGGCGTCGAGGGGATCACCCTCCTTGGTGGCGAGCCGATGGAACAACCTGAAGCCGGCTTCGCGTTGGCCTCATTAGCCCGCGAGCGTGGTCTTGGTGTGGTTTGTTTCACCGGTTTCACGCGTGAAGCACTCACCAGCGCCGAGCAACTCAAGTTCCTCGAGCAGATCGATCTGCTCGTCGATGGCCCCTTTGTCGCTGACGCCCCTGAGCCCGCCCGAGTGCTGGTGGGTTCCACCAACCAGCGCTTCATCCACCTGACGGAGCGCTATCGTGACTACGACCCATTAAGGTCACATAACCGGATCGAGCTACGCCTGAATCTAGACGGAACGATTGACGCTGCGGGATTCCTCAGAACTGACGAGCTACGCACCCTTAGCAAGGAGCTAGGTACCCGCCGAACTCGCGGACAGCAGCATCCTCATCCCTAATTGGCGCACTCACGTTCCATTCACCCGAATATTTCCTGCCGAACCCGGCCCACCCCGCGCAACCCAGGCATAGCCTTGAAGTAGGCCCCGCAACACACCAACAGCGGGCTCAAACTAAGGAGCAATGCCATGCGCGCCGTACGTTTCACCGACTGGAAGACCAAGCCGTCGCTGAAGGAGATCCCCAAGCCCACCCCCGGTCCGGGCGAGGTGCTGCTGAAGGTTGCCGGAGCAGGTGCGTGCCACTCTGACGTCGCGATCTATGCCGACTTTGAGGCTGGCATGGTTCACGGGCTCGACCCCGAATACACGCTCGGCCACGAGAACTCGGGCTGGGTTGAAGAGGTTGGTGAGGGCGTTACCGGCTTCACCAAGGGCGACGCTTACCTTGTGTTCGGTCCGGTGGGCTGCGGTCACTGCGCCGCATGTTCGCGCGGACAAGACACCTACTGCGAAAACGCAGCCACCAACCCGTACCAGGGCATCGGTCTTGGTCGCGACGGCGGCATGGCGGAATACCTTGTGGTTCCAGCCCGCAACCTGGTTCCGCTCGGCGATGCCGACCCCGTCGACGCCGCACCCCTCGCAGACGCGGCCCTCACGCCGTACCACGCGATCAAGCTCGCCCTCCCCCAGCTCAACAAGGGTGGCGCGACCGCTCTCGTGATCGGCCTCGGCGGGCTCGGCCAGATCGCCGTGCAGATCATTAAGGCCCTCACCGGCGCCACGGTCATCGCCACCGACATGAAGCCCGAAGCCATGGAACTCGCAGCATCCCGCGGCGCCATCACGGTTGCGGGCGGCGAAGGCCAGGCCGAAAAGATCCGCGAAATCACGGGCGGCCGTGGCGTTGACGCGATCTTCGACTTCGTCGGCGTCACCCCCACGATCGAGCTCGGTCAGAAGACGATGGCCCAGGGCGGACGCCTCACGGTCGTCGGCATCGCCGGCGGCGTCGTGCAGTGGTCGTTCTTCACCAACCCCTACGAGGCGGTCATCACCAACACCTACTGGGGCACGATCGAAGACCTCCACGAGGTCGTCAAGATGTACCAGGCGGGCCAGATCGTTCCCGACGTGCAGCGATTCACCATGGACCAGGCGCTCGAAGCCTACGAACTGCTCGAATCGGGCAAACTCGCCGCACGCGCCGTCGTCATGCCGAACGCGTAAGGCTGACGCCTTCACATAAGTAGCAAGGGGTGCCCGAAACCAGGAGGTTGCGGGCACCCCTTGCGTTGCTTCGCGCGCGGGCGCGGCGAAGGGAGACAAAACCGCGTCCAACTCTTCTTCATCGAATCAAAGCCACCCGCGAGAATACGCGGATTTTCGTCTCTCTCACCTGCTTCCCAAAACTGATATCCCCAAATAGCGCGCGCTATACTATAGTGATATGAAGTCGGCCGCCCACCCCCGAGGCGTTCGCACAAAATCAGGACTATCCCCCCGGGAGAGTTGAGCAAAGGAGCTCCATGAGCGTACAAGCCGCCGCGGTTGCCGAGTCAGCACAGCTGACCGGTAAAGCCACCAAAACCGAGCGTAAGAACCTCCGCGCGCTCAGCTGGGGCCACGCCCTCGAATGGTACGACTGGGCCATCTTTGGCCTTCTCTCTTCGTACCTGGGGGCCCACTTTTTCCCCGCAGATAGCGAACTCGCGTCAACGCTGAACGCACTCGCTGTTTTCGCTGTTGGCTTCGTGGCTCGCCCACTCGGTGGCGTGATCTTCGGCTCGATCGCCGACCGGCTCGGTCGCCGCAAGATTATGATCTTCGCGATCGCGGCTGTCGCAATCGGGAGCTTCGTGATGGGTGTTCTGCCCGGCTACGAGACCATCGGCGTCGCGGCCCCGATCATTGTCGTCGCGATGCGCCTACTACAGGGCCTGTCAGCCGGTGTCGAGGCACCTCTCGGAACGGCCTACGCGCTTGAGCTGGTTCCGAACCGCCCTGGGTATGTCTCAGGCTTCTTCGGTTTCTTCAACAACCTCGGAAACCTGCTCGCTCCGCTGTCGATCTTCTTCCTCACGCAGATGCTGACGGGCGACAACCTCGCAGAGTGGGGCTGGCGCATTCCGTTCATCATCGGTGGTCTATTCGGACTGATGGTGCTGTGGCTACGCACCACGCTGCCGGAGACGCTTGACGTCACCGCTGCACGTGCGTCCATGGATGAGAAGATGAAGCAGCCCTCGGTGTGGGGCGACGTTCGCAAGTACTGGCTGAGCGTTCTGGCTACCGTCTTCATCGTCGGCGCCATCCAGGCATACAACTACACGTGGATCGCAGGCCTCCCCAACCTTGCACGCGCGGCTTTCCAGGAAGACCCGAGTGCCGTCTTTGGTATCACCACCGCCTTCGGAGTCTTCATGACTCTTGGCGCACTGTTCCTCAGCCGCATTCTTGACCGTTTCGCAATGTCGAAGGTTTTCGTTGTCACGCGCCTCCTGGCAATCCCGACGATTTTCTTGGCTCTGCTGTACACGGAGCCCGGCATCGGCGGATTCGCTAGCGTCATGTTCGGCGGCGCGATTGTCTTGCTTCTCAACATGACCATCTTCGTCACGATCTCGAACTCGCTCCTGCCTCAGCACATTCGCGGCACCGGCCTCGGCCTCGGGTACGGCTTCGGCGTTGCGCTCTTCGGCGGCACCGCGTCTTACCTCCTGCTGTGGTTGCAGGGCGAGGGTATGTTCTGGGTGTTCCCGGTTTACATCGCGATCCTGTGTGCCATCAGCGTGGTTCTGTATGTCCTGGCAAAGAACCGTAACGGCATCTTCGTAGGCAAGTAGTCCGATCGTGTGCGCGGCGCCGAGGTGCCGCGCACACGATTTCGCAGGCAGAGGAACGAAAGAAAGTACGGAACCATGGAACGCTTCATCATTGATACTGACCCCGGCATCGACGACGCTGGCGCACTGTTCTGGGCACTCGCGACCGACAAGTTTCACGTCGAGGCCCTCACCACCGTCTTCGGGAACGTCAACGTTCAGAAGGCGACCGCAAACGCACGCAAGATCACTCACCTGGCTGGCCGTCCGGAGCTGCCCATTTGGGTTGGCGCGCCCCGCCCTCTCGCTGGTGAGCCCAACTTCGCCGAGCACATTCACCGCCCGAGTGGCGTCGGGTACTGGGAGTACCCGGATCCCGCTCCCGGCACCGATGGCCCCACCGAAGCCGTGCAGAAGATGATTGATCTCGTCATGGCAAACCCCGGCGAAATCAGCATCATGGCGCTCGCACCCCTCACGAACGTCGCTCTGGCTATCTCGCTCGAACCAAAGTTCGCCGAGAACGTGCGTCGCATCATCTACATGGGTGGCGCAGCACTCACTTGGGGAAACGCCTCCCCCGTCGCCAGCGCGAACATCTTCAACGACCCGGAAGCTGCCGAAATCGTCGTGCAGTCGGGCGCCAAACTGACGCAGGTCGGCCTGGACGTGTGCCGCAAGTTCTCGGTCACCCCCGACCGTGTCGAGAAGTTGTGGCAGTCGGGCTCACCCATGGGCGTTGCTCTGTGCGAAATGATCGGTTACCCCGACCGTCACCAAGACACCACCGAGATGCCGGAGTGGAAGACCGAAGGCATGCACCTGAACGACGTTCCGTGCATCGCCTACGCCATCAACCCCGACTGGTTCGAGGTGCGCACTCTGCGCGTTGACATCGAACTCGACGGCAAACACACGCGCGGCCAGACGGTCGTGCGTATGGTTGACCGTTGGGGCGGAACCCCCAACGTTGACGTCCTGATGGACATCGACGCTGCTGGCGTCGCAGACGCGCTCGTCGAGGCCGTCATCGCGCACGGAACCAATAAGTAGTGTGACTGACGGCTGCCTGCTCCGGAGCAGGGCCGGCAGCAGGAGCCTTCGGCCGCAGACTTTGGTCTCGGGCGAAGGCTCCCCTTTTTTCCCTTCGTTTCAGAAAGGTACGAGATGACACAACCACTTCTCCCCTCAGATGCCGAGCTCATCGGGGCCGCCTCTGCCCTCCTCTCTCGCGTACACGACCCCGCTGCGGTCCGCGTCGCAGCAGCTGCGCGTGGCGTCTCGGGAATCGTCTACCTGGGTGTGAGCCTCGCGACTCCACGCGTAAAGGTGTGCGCCGAGAGCAACGCGGTCGCCAACGCGAAAATCGGCGGCGAAGAAGCCATCACCACCATCGTTTCTGTCGGACTCGGCGTTGACGATGTTCCGCACGTCATCAACCCGTGCGGCGTGTGCCGCGAGCTGATCCCCAAGTTTGGCCACGACCTGCGCGTGCTCATCGACACGGGCGACGGTGTTGTCGCCGCAGCGGAACCCGCCGAACTGCTGCCGATGCCATGGATCCGCGCCCGCGCTTACGAAGACTAGATAGCAACAAGAATGCCCCTGAACTCAACCGAGGTCAGGGGCATTCTCCATTGCGTTTAGCGCCAGGGAAGGGGGCGACGCAGAGTTTCGCCGATCATTTCCAACACGCCGTCAAAGTTCATGTCCACGACGACGCGGTGCAGCGGTCGTGTCTCGTCCTTGATGGGGTGCACGCCCGCGAGGTAACGGTCGCCCGTCGCCGGGTCTTGGAACATCTGCAGCGGGCGCTGCACGGATGCCGTGATCAGATCAGGGCGCAGGAGTGCAGCGACAGCCATGCTGTCGTTGATGCCCATGACTCGCTCGTCGCCTGGCTGCGGGTAGGAACGGCTGTAGAAGCCCGCGTAGTCTGCGCTGATCTTCGTGATCAACTCGGCCGGGGCGTGCCCGGTGGACTCTGCGATCTCGAGGAAGAAGTTCTCCGGAACCAGCGCCTGGCGGGTCACGTACGGGCCGCACCACGTCACGTCACCCTCGTGAGCGGCAACAGCCTCAGCAGCGTCGATATCGAACGTGACGTTCGGGTCGCGCGAAACGCGGAAGCGGCGGTCTGCCCACGGCTCGGTGTCACGGTACAGCGCCGGTCCCAGCGTGCCAACGATCGTGGTGCTGCGCAGCTTCTGCAGCAACTCGGGTTCGATTTCCAGGGCACGGGCGAGGTTTGTCTGCGGGCCAATCGCGAGGTAGTCAATGTCCCCCGGGTACTGGCGCACGAGGTCGAGCACAACGTCTACGCCGTTGGGCTCGGTCGCAACCGAGACCTCGGGGCGCAGGCCCGTGTTTCCGAATCCGTCCTCGCCGTGGATGCCCGGGTTCAGCCGCAGTTCCTGCTTAATCGGAACATCGCTGCCGCGATAAACCGGAACATCGCTGCGCCCGCAGGTATCAAGCACGTAGCGCGCGTTGTCGGCAGCGCGTTCGCCCGTGCAGTTTCCGAAGACGCTGAGCACCGCGAGGATGTCAACCTCCGGGTCTGCCGCGAGCAGCATGATTGCCAGTGCGTCATCGACACCCGTATCGGTGTCGATAATCACTTTTCTCTTCATCGTGATTCCTAACTATTCGTTGCGGCGGCGCAACGGGCTGTGGGTGTGAAGCTTTACGGTGCGGTGAGTCCGACGCTTGCGAATGCCGCTTGCGCGCGGGCTTCGGTGAGCGTCGCCGCGAATGCCAGGGCGGCCGCCGATGCAGAAACGCCAGCGCCGATCGCGAAGCGGCCGTACGACTGCAGCGCGTGCGGAATCGGAGCCACGACGTGTGCACCCGGCACGGAGCGCAACTCGGATACCTGCTGGATAGCGATGTCAGCGCGACCGTCGATTACGGCTTCGGCGGTGAGTCCCGCCGGGAAGCGCACAGCACGCTCGTCGATGACATCGAGCAGGTCACGCTCGCGCAGCACGTTCATGAAGTGAATTCCGCTCGCACCCGAGAGCGTGTAGGCAACGCGAGACTCGCGAAGGTACTGCAAGAACGCTTCTTCGGTGTCTGCCGCGGGGGCAGGCGTGGTCTCGAGGCGCGCGTATCCAACGGCAGAAACGGCGATGTCGGCCACGGTAGCTGCATCGAGAACACCCTGAGTCGCGAGGTCATGCGCGGAGGCTGAGACACCCAGGAACAGGTCAGGACGCTCGCCGGCGACGATCTTCTCAAGCAACACGGTGGTGGGTTCAAACGTGGGAATGATGCGCTCGCCTGTCGCGGCTTCGAAAGCCGGAATGAGTTCTTCAACGAGCGGCTGGCGAACGACGAGTCCGCTGTAGAGAGTGATCATGCGCTGGTCTCCCGCGGAGTCTGGGGCTGCAGGGCAGCGAGGTCTTGGGACGTCAGGGGTGCGGTGCGCATGCCTGACGTGAGGAAGAAGATTTGCGCGGTGTGCTCGAGTTCTTCGAGCGCATCCAGCGCCGAGTCCAGATCAGCGCCGGCAATCACGGGTCCGTGGTTGCGCAACAACAGCGCGTGCGAGCGCGTCGCGGCTTGACGCACCGCATCGGTTGCTGCCTTGTCTCCAGGCGCGAAGTACGGCAAGACCTGCAGGGGCGCTACGCGCATGCCGTAGTACGCCGTCAGTGGCGGGAGCGGCTCATCCGCATCAAGATCGGCGAGGCAGGACAGCGCCGCAGCGTGCACCGAGTGCGTGTGCACGATGGCCTGCGCCGTTGGGCGAGCCTGGAGCACTGCGACGTGTAAGAACGCCTCTTTCGTCGGCGCCGGGCCGTCGACGTGGCGACCGGCAGTGTCGAGCACAGACAGCGCATCGCCCGAGATATCAGCCAAGCTGACACCAGTGGGCGTGACGAGAATGCGATCGCCGTCGCGCACCGCCAGGTTGCCCGTGCGCCCGTGCGTCAGGCCGCGACGGTGAATGGAGTGCGCAACGCGCTCCACCGCAGAACGCAGGTCAGTCATTGTCTTCGACTCCGGCAAGCGACGTGAACATGTCGACGTCACCGAAGTTTCCCGACTTCAGCACGAGGTGAACGCCGTGGTCAACGTCATGAATCCAGGGCGCACCCACGGCGGCCTCCGTGCCCACAACAGCAACCATGGTTCCGAGTTCGCGGATGACGGCACCCGAGGTCTCGCCGCCAGCGACCAGCATGCGCTGCACACCGCGCTCTGCGAGCCCGTGGGCGACGATTCCGGCCACCTGTTCGTAGAGTTCGCCAGCCTCCGGCAGCTCGTCGTTGCGTTCCTCAGCGGAGCTTGACGAGTAGATCAGAGCTGACGAATCTGCGGACTGCTCGTCCCACCACGTCAGCGCCGCCTCAGCCAACTGCTCTGCGGTCTGACCTGCTTCAGCGATGACGCGATGCGAGGTTCCGCCCGAGGCCTGGAAATCGGCGATCTGCTCGAGAGTACGACGCGAGCAGCTGCCCGCGATGATCGCGGTGCGGCCAGCCGGGGCGGTAGCGATAGCGCGGCCAGACGCGACCTGGCGTTCGGCAATCGCGCCGATCAGCCCGGCTGATCCGGCGGTGAGCACCGCGGCCTCTGCGGCTTCAGCGATGACGGCAAGGTCATCGTTGGTCATCGCATCGGCGATCACCTGCGTCACGCCGGCGCCGTCGGCGGCAGCGATCGTTGCGCGCACCGCAGCGACTCCTTCGCGGACAGCAGCGAGCGGAACGGTCGTGACGGTTCCATTGCACTGCGGCGTCAGCAGGCGCACGAGGTTCGAGTCACACATCGGCGTGATCGGGTGGTGTGCCATGTGCGTCTCGTGAAGCGGAACGTCAAAGACATACAGATCGCCGTCGTTCACGGTGCGTCCGTGAATCGGGGCCGCGGGTGTTGTCACAACCGTCGAAACGTCCAACGCCAGGGCGAGGGCCTCTGTGACCGGTCCGATGTTGCCCGCATCCGTTGAATCAAACGTCGAGCAGTATTTGAAGTAGAAGCGGGTCACGCCAGCGTTCTGCAGCGTGCGCAATGCCACCAGGCTCGTCGCAACGGCGTCGGCAACCGGAATCGAGCGGGTCTTCAGACCGATGACAATTGCGTCGGCGTCGCCCGCGACAGGAGTCGCCGCATCGAACGCAAGCAACGTCTGCAAGCCCGCGCGGCTCAGAGCCGCAGCCACATCGGTTGCGCCCGTCACATCATCAGCAATAACGCCAATCATCGGGGCGCTCCTTCGATGACGTCACGCAGGCGGGAAGCAGCAACGCTCGGGCCATCGAGAACCGGAACCGTGATGTCAGCACGCAAAGTCGCTGCCGCAGGAGCGAGCGAGTACTGCGCGAGCACGACAACGTCATACGGCTCCGCGACGTCGGCGATAGCCGCGGCCAGGTGCGCGGCCAGCTCGTCAACAGGGAGCGGCTTGGCTGCCGCCGGAACCACGACAGCGCGGATGGAGGTCGTTACGTTTGCCGCAGCAAACGTCGCCTGCAGGCGCGAGGTGCTGTCTGCCGCCGCCGACTCCAGCGAGGCAACGAGGAGAACATTCGCGGGAGCGAGTGCAACCGTTGCGTCAAAAAGTGGTCCGTCTGCCGAGAACACGGCGACACCGTCTGCATCGAGGTCGCGGTGGTCCGCGCGCACACCGTACTGGGAGCACGTCAGCAAGACACCGTCAGCGCCGCCAGCGATGGCGGAGTCGATCAGGATATCCATTCGGTTGGCGAGCGGCGCCGTCATCTCCCCCTGCTGCCCGAGATCGGCAAGCAGTCTGTCATCGAGAAGATTCCACAGAATGCTGTTCGGAATTGCGGCACTTACCGCGGAGGCTGCCGGAGCAATAGCCAGCGGAGTCGCACTAATCAGGGCAATCTTCACGTTGGTCATCGGGTGATCCTTTCGATCCAGTTCAGGCCTTCATCAGTGCCGCCGACAGGGCCGTACTCACAACCCACCCATCCGGAGTAGCCGCTGGCCGCGATCCGCGCGAGCACGCGCTCGTACGCGATTTCACCGGTGCCCGGCTCACCTCTTCCAGGGTTGTCTGCAATCTGCACGTGCTTGATCAGTGGCGTAAGACGCTCAAACCGCTCGATGATGTTCCCACGATCGGTCTGTGCGTGATACACGTCGAACAGCACGCCAACGGTGTCGGGATCAACAGCTTCAGCGACCGCAGCCGCCGTCTCCATCGAAGCCAGACCATACTGCGGCTGTTCCCGCTTGTTGATGGCTTCGAGCACGAGGCGAACCCCAGCGGACCGCGCCTGATCTGCTGCCCAGGCAATATTGGCGACGTACGTCGCAAACGCCAGCTCCGGTTCCGCGTCAACCGGACGAAGGCCGGCCATCACGTGAACGATCGGGTTACCGAGCACATCTGCATAGTGAAGGGCCCGCTCAACACCGTGACGAAAGACGTCGCCGGCTCCGGGCACATACGCTGCACCCATCACGGTGGAGGAGCCCGCCGGGCCACCAGGAGTGTTGATCAGCGCTTGGATAACGCCGGCGTTATCGAGCAGTTCTCGCACACGCGTGGCTGGCAGGTCGTACGGGGATGCAAATTCGACCCCCGTGAAACCGGCTGCGGCTGCCGCATCAAACCGCGCTTCGAAGGGGAGCTCGGTGTACATCCATTTGAGGTTGGCGGCTAACCGAAGCTCGCCCCCCGACGTCTGGATGATCATGCGACGGCTTCTTGGTGTGCCGGGTTCACAACGAACTGCGCAGCGCCACCCGCGAGAACGGTGATGACGTTTGCTGCTGCCATGCGACCGGATTCGCCGCGAGCTTCACGAGTTGCACCCGCGACGTGCGTGGTGGCGAGGATGCCAGGCGTGTGGAGAAGCGGGCTGTCAGCGGGCAGTGGCTCCTGCTCAAAGACATCGAGGGCAGCGCCGCCAATCTCGCCCGCACGGACAGCGTCAACAACTGCTGCTTCATCCACAATGCCGCCCCGAGCGGTATTCACCAGGATCGCGTCATTCTTCATGAGACGCAGCCGCTCGGCATTGATGAGGTTGCGCGTCGAGTCGTCGAGGAACAGGTGCAGTGTCACGAAGTCGGCCTGCGCCAGAACATCGTCGAGTTCTGCCCGAGCAATGTTGTTCGCCGCAGCGAAGGCTTCGTCAAAGTACGGATCGTAGGCAATGACTTTCATGCCGAAACCTGCGGCGATTGTCGCGACGGCCTTACCGATGGATCCGAGGCCCAGCACGCCCAACGTCGCGCCACGCAGCTCGCGGCCGGTGATCTGCTGCCAGCTACCCGCCGCCAGATTGGCGATGTTCTCCGGAACCCGGCGAGCCACACCCAGCATGAGCGCGAAGACGTGTTCAGCCACAGCCTGGCGGTTTGCGCCCGCAGTGATGCAGACGGGAACACCCTGAGCACTCGCCGCTGCGACGTCGACGCTGTCATACCCGACGCCCGTTCGCACCACGATCTGCAGGTTCGGCGCGCTGGCGAGGTCGCTCGCTGTCAGCGGCTGGGTACCTGCGATGATCGCGCGAGTAGGCGCCAGCAACGCGCGGCGGTCTGTCTCAGACAGCGCCGCCGGGTTCGGTTCGTGGTGCGTCGTCAGGCCGGCACCACGTAGCAGCATGTCGACTTCATCGCCCGGGTTGAGGAAGGCGGTCGTGATCAGGACATCGTGGGACATGGTGTTTTCGCTCACCAGATTCCTCCTTGGTACTCGGAGGCAGTGAATGCGCCGCCGTGGTATTTGGGGGCAGGAACGTTGCGGTCAACGTCCTGCGCATGTTCCGCAGCGTTATCCTGCGGAGTAAATCCGATTGCAGCCCAGCCGGCCCGCGCGTCCCACCAGCCATCGGTGTTTCCCGAGACGCCGTACACAACCTGGCATCCGACCGGACCGTTCTCGATTGCGCAACGGGTCACCTCAATGCCATCTCGCCAGCTCAGCCATAGGGCAAGCTGACGCACGTCTTCGGGGGCCGGGCGGAAGGTTCCGATGCGTAGCAGCACAGACTCGACGCCCCACTTGTCGTAGTAGAGGCTTGCGAGCGCTTCGCCAAACGCTTTCGAAACACCGTAGTAAGTGTCAGGACGGATCGGTGCGGTCTCATCGAGACGTTCGGACGCGGGGTGAAAACCAATGATGTGGTTGGAGCTGGCAAACACGACTCGTCGGACGCCAGCCAAGCGCGCAGCCTCGTACACATGGTAGGTGCCATCAATGTTGGCCTCGCGGATGCGTTCAAAGGAGGCTTCGTCTGCCACGGCGCCGAGGTGCACGATCACATCGACGCCCTGGGCAGCGGCGGTCAGCGCTTCCAAGTCGCCGAGGTCGCCGACGACGACCTCTTCGTTGGCGAACAGGGGTTCGACGGGTTCGCGGCGAACATAGAGGACTACGCGTTCGTATCGTCCTGCAAGTCCTTCACGGATCACGCGGCCCATTCGGCCCGCGGCTCCTGTATAGAGGACAGAAGTCATTATTGTCCTTTCGAGCAGCACCGGCTCAGCCGATGCTACGGTCGCTTTCGGGGCTCAGCGCGTCAGCAAAGAAGCTAATTTGAGCGCGTTGTTCGCGCAGACGCTGCACTTCACCATCGACGAGGGCGAGACCGACGTCATGGCCAGGCAGCAGCGTCGCGCTCGTGTCAGTCATCAGTGAGCGCAAGCGATCGATCGTGCGAATACTTGCATCTTCATCCATCGTGGAATCGACGTGCGTCGTGGCCAGCTCATGAATGTTCTTTACGGAGTCGCCGGCAAATACGAGGGATTGCGAGGCCCGCTCGGTGAAGAATGCCAAATGATGGGGCGTGTGGCCCGGTGCAGCAACCGTATGGATTCCCGGCAGAATCTCTTGCCCCTCACGCACCCGCTCGACGCGTTCGGTGCGGCGCATGAGCTCCTGCACGTGCAGGTCGGGGATAAACTTGGTTCCTGCGGGCTGCTCGGCTGCCCACGCCAGTTCCTTCTCCCCAACCCAAGTCACGGCGTTCTGGAACATGGTGAAGTTCGCGACGTGATCCCAGTGCATGTGAGTCAGCAAGACATCCGTGATGTCCGCAGCGGTGAGACCGAGCCGTTCGAGCGACTCGTGAATCAGTGGAATGTATGCAGGCTGGCCTGCGTCAATCAGGACGCGACGCGTTCCGTCGTCCAAGAGCCAGAGGCTGCTCCACCCAAAGGCACCGTGGGAGCTGGACTTGCCAGGAAACCCCTCGACGAGCGGGTGCGCGGTGTATGTCCCCGCGGTCTTTCGCACGTGCATCGTCGCACCTCCAATCCAATACTATTCACTATAGTATTGGATACCTAAGCGAATCGTCCACAACTTCCGTCGATTTAGCTACCCAACAGTCGGCCCGTCGCGCCGAGAATGTGCAAGCGCATCGCTTCTGCCGCCGCATCGGCGTCACCGGTCGCGATCGCCTGAAAGATCGCAGCGTGCTCCGGGGCGGCTTGCCTCGCGCCCGTGCGGCCAAACTTGGAGAAGAGGCGGAATCGCTGGATCTGCCCACTCAGCGCCGCATATGCGAGCGCCAAGAATTGGTTGCCCGACTGTTCCGCGATCAGCGTATGAAAGAGGTTGTCCGAGCGCCAGTACATGTCAAAGCCCTCGGTTTCTGAGTCCGCGGCGTCAGCTGAGCGTTCAAACTCGTCCACGCTGTCTTGCAGGGCGGCGAGAAACTCAGGCGTCGCGCGTAACGCGGCGTCATGGGCAAGACGCGGCTCCAGCATGAGACGCGCGTCCTTCAGCTGCTCAACTTCAGCGCGGGTCATCATTGGTGCAACGCGATACCCACGAAGCGCCTCACGCTGCACGAGACCCGTGTACTCCAAACGCGCAAGAGCCTCACGTAGCGGCGTCTGACTGACATCAAGCTCACGGGAAAGTGCGCCGATATTCAGACTTTCGCCCGCCCCACGCTCCCCCGACATGAACTGATGTAGCAGCACGTCGTACATCTGATCGGCGATGGGTTGTCTCGCTGACTTGCGGTCGGTCACTAGCTCTCCCTTGCGCGTCGATGACCTGAATCTGGTTTGAGCCTACCGCGCGCGACCTATGACACCCTGACCAGCGCCCAACGCAACCCACAATGTCGCATTGGCACGTAGCGTCGCCGAGAGTCCTAGGCCTTCTTCACGATGCTTGACTTCAGCAACATCGGCCCGAACCCGTCGACCTTCGCGTCGATGTCGTGGCCGTTGACGGGGTCGATGAGGCGAATGCCGCGCACCTTGGTGCCGGGCTTGATGCCCTGGGGTGAGCCCTTCACCTTGAGGGACGTCGTGATCACGACGGTGTCGCCGTCGGCAAGCACATTGCCAACCGCATCCTTCACGACCCGGGCAGACTCACCCGATGGTTCCGCTTCGCCCTCAGCTGGCGACCACTCGTGGCCGCACATCGGGCACACGAGCAGCGCGCCCATTTCGTAGGCGTGCTCACTGGAGCACTCGGGGCAGAGCGGAAGTGCGTTCGTCATGTTCGCATCGTAACGCGATATGATGGATTTATCACATCGTAAAGCCGTGGCCATGGCGTCGGCGGAGAGGAACCGCATGCTCACCGACCCGACGCGCCCCCTGTACGAAGTGAAGGCCGGGCTTTTCAAGGGCCTCGCGCACCCCATTCGCATCCGCATTCTCGAGGTACTCTCCGCACAGCCCGAGGCCTCGGTCACCGAGCTCCTCGCCGACACTGCGCTTGAAGCCTCCCACCTGTCGCAACACCTCTCCGTGCTGCGCGCGAACCACCTCGTCGTCTCCGAACGCCGCGGCAGCCTCGTGTTCTACCGCCTCGCCTACCCGCAGGTCGCTGACCTCCTCCACGTCGCCCGCAACCTGCTCGGCGAGATGCTCGAAACCACGCACCGTCACCTCTCCGAGCAATCCCGATGACCGCCGAGCAGCGGGGCGTGCGGTCGCTCCTCCCCTCGCTTGACGACTACCGCAGCCTCCCGCGCACGTGGAAGGGCGACATCCTCGCCGGCGTCACCGTCGGCATCGTCGCGCTCCCCCTCGCCCTCGCGTTTGGTGTGAGCAGTGGCGCTGGCGCCGAAAGTGGGCTCGTCACCGCCATCATCGCTGGCATCGTAGCGGCCGTCTTCGGTGGTTCCAACGTCCAAATCTCAGGCCCCACGGGCGCCATGGTGGTGATTCTGGCGCCGACGCTGGCGGTGCACGGAACCACGTCGCTAGCTCTCATCTGTTTGCTGGCGGGAGTCATGGTGGTTGCGGCCGGTGCCCTCCGCCTCGGCCGCACGGTTTCGTACATTCCGTGGCCGGTGATCGAGGGCTTCACGCTTGGCATCGCGATCATCATCTTCTTGCAGCAGGTGCCGACCGCGACCGGCGGGCACGGCGACAGCACCAACGCGGCGGTCGCCGCCGTGCAAGCCGCGCTGTCATCAACGTGGCCGCAGCTCGGCTGGTCGTTGCTACTGGTCGCGCTCGTTGTAGTCGTGATGCTGGTGTCGCTCAAGATTCACCCGCGGTTTCCGGGGTCGCTCCTCGCCATTGTGATCGCGGCCCTCGTCGCCAGCGTGTTCAACCTGCCGGTCGACACGATCGGTGAACTGCCGACCGGGTTGCCGGCACCGACGTTCCCGTCCTTCGACCTCGCGTCAGTGTCGGCCTTGCTCGGGCCGGCCGCGGCCGTCGCCGCACTCGCCGCCATCGAGTCGCTACTGTCGGCGCGCGTCGCGTCGACCATGGCAGACACCGGCCCCTTCGACGCCGACCGCGAACTCGTCGGCCAGGGCCTGGCGTCAATCGCATCCGGACTCTTCGGCGGCATGCCCGCCACCGGCGCGATCGCCCGCACCGCCGTCGCCGTACGCTCTGGTGGGCGCACGCGTGTGACGGCCATCACGCATGCCCTTTTGCTCCTCGCGATCGTGCTCGTTGGTTCCGCTCTCGTCGCGCACATTCCCCTCGCCGCCCTCGCTGGCGTGCTCATGGTGACCGCGGTGCGCATGGTGTCGCTGCGCACGGTGCGGGTCATTCTGCGCACATCGCGCGCCGACGCGATCATTTTCTGTCTCACCGCGATCATCACGGTGAGCGTCGACCTGATCTATGCCGTGCTGATCGGCCTCGTCGTCGCCGGATTCTTCGCACTGCGCCAGCTCGCCCGCACGAGCGGCGTGTTTCGCGAAGAACTGCCGGGCGAACCGCAACCGGGCGATGAGCGCATCGCGATCTTCCGCCTCGAGGGCGCCCTGTTCTTCGGCGCCGCCGAGCGCGCGCTCGAAGAGGTCTCGTCACTGCGAGGTGCCGAGGCTGTCATTCTGCGCATGTCACAACTGCAACTCCTCGACGCGACCGGCGCTCAGGTCGTGACCGAGCTCATCGCCGCCCTCGAACGCCGCGGCATCACGGTGCTCGTCAAGGGCATCCGCGAAGACCACCGCGCGATCGCCGAGCGAGTCGGTGTGATCTCGTCGCTGCGGCACAAGAACCACCTGTTTGATGACCTCGCGTTGGCGACCGCACACGCGCGCTCGCATGTCGCGCGCGGGGCTACGGCGTAGGGGCGGAACCGTAGCGTTGAGCGCACTCGCCAGGCGCGCGCCGGAAGCATCGCGACGTTAAGCCATCGGCGGAGATTCATGTTCTCGCCAGAAACGGAGCCCCAGATCCAGGGCCCCGTCTCGGCGGTGAATTAAGGGCGAGCGACGCTGCCGCGAAGGCTAGCACCGCTGCGCGCTCCTCAATCTTTGCCGTCATTGACCGCCCTGCAGCGTGCCCCGCGTCAGGCTCGACGCGAAGGAACACCCGATCACGGACCGAAGGCACATCCGCGAGCGCGGCAGCCAGCTTATAGGCATGGGGGCCAGGTGGGACGCGGTCGTCTTTATCAGCCGTGACGATCAGCGTCGGCGGATAGTCGACATCGGCACGAACATTGTGGAGCGGCGAGTACGCAGCAAGAAACGCACGATCCTCCGCGACGTCGGGATTTCCAAACTCAAATACCCAACCGTGCCCGACTGTGTATCGATGGAAGTTGAGCATGTCGACGACCGGAACCTCGGGGATTGCTGCCCCAAGCACGTGCGGCGACTGCGTCAACGCGATGGAAACCATCATGCCGCCATTCGACATTCCGTTGATTGCAACCGCTCGCGCACCCGACCAGCCGTTCTCGGTAAACCACTCAGCGCACGCAACGAGATCATCGCCCCCCTTCTGCTTGCCTTCCCGCTTCGCGGCGGCGTGCCACGCTTCGCCAAGGTCACTACCACCCCTTACGCCCGCGTAGGCGAGCACTCCACCGGCCCGCAACCAGGCAACGTGCCAAGCGTCATATCCGGTGGCGAGATATGGAACCGCATAGCCGCCGTACACCGACAGAAAAACTTTGGCATTCCCGTCCGGGATGAAGCCAGGCGCGTGCACGACCTTCATTGGCACACGCGTACCATCAGCACTCGTCGCTTCGACAATGCGGGTGACCCATTCTGACCCGCCGGCGGCAATATCACTGAGCTCGGCCACGGGCGATGAAAACGGCAACTCCACAGTGCGGCGCTCGCCGCCAATTGGTTCGATGTCAACAAGAACAGATGCATCATCACTTCCGGCGCCGAAGTCCATCACTCTGGTTCCCGCGGCGAACGGAACCACGACCTCAGCCGCGGCGTCCGATAACGGCACGAACCGCAGCACGCTTCCGGCCAACGGAAGCTCCAGCAATACCAGCCTTTCACCCACAACTTTGGCGTCGGCGATTGGAGCTGCGTCGTCCGCCGCAAAGATCAACCGAGGCTCCGCGCCAGGCGTCAGCGCCGAGACTGTGCCTGCGGGATTTTCCCGGAACG
This sequence comes from Microbacterium daqui, assembly GCF_050408675.1. NCBI lineage: Bacteria > Bacillati > Actinomycetota > Actinomycetes > Micrococcales > Microbacteriaceae > Microbacterium > Microbacterium daqui. The sequence continues at coordinate 88,927 of NZ_JBNTKF010000003.1, forward strand.
AGAGGATGAGCGTTTCGTCGTTGTGAACGGCGATGACGGCGTCGGGCCCGGGGCCGGTCACGACCGTCTCCCAGCCCCCTTCCAACGTCGCGGGCTTGCGGTACACGTGTGCGGGCGTCGTGCCATCGCTCTGCTGAATCGTGATCCACTGGCGATCGGCCGACACTGCGGGGAAGCACCAGGAGGCTGAGGTCGGGCGGTAAATCTCCCGGTCATCGGTCTGCGGTTGACCCAGCGTGTGCAACCGCACCGAGGCGTCCTGATTGATGGCGGTCAGTTCTTCACCCGCAGTCGCGTCGCCCCACGACATGTACGCAACACGCGCGTCATCGAGCCAAGCAAACGCGGGCCATTTGATGCCCACGAGTTCATCCGGGGCATCAACACCCGTCTCAGCGTCGCGGAATCGCCCGATCATCCAGTCCGCGCCACCGGTAGAAACCGTCCACGCCACGGTTGAACCGTCCGGCGACGGCGAGAACTCCGCGATCGAGTCTTGTTCAGAACCAATCGTGCTCGAGTCGATCAATACTCGCTCGGTGGTTCCGTCGCTCACCCATAGCGAGAACTGCTGTTCTCCAGCTCGGCGACGCAGTTGAAACTGTCGATGGCCACGGACGACCGGCAACTGGCGCACTTCGACGTTGAGATGAGTCGTGAGGTCTTCGCGGAACGACGAGAGTTGCGGCAGCGTATCAAGGTAGGCGCGAGCTCGGCCGTCTTGATCGTCCACCCATCGCGCAACGATTTCATCATCTGCGTGCAGCCAATCATACTTGGCGGCGTCCGCGACGCGAGCCTCAATTTCAGCCCCGGTCAGTACTGTTCGAGAAGACATACTCAATCTCACTTCTTCGTTGAGGTCAGGAAAGAGGCGTGTGAATCCTGCGGTCTTCACGCGCGAAGCAATCGATTTCTTATGACGCGAGTCGTCGTGCGCGTTGCGCGACGGGATCCGCGATGGGTGCCGCTGACAGAAGCCGTTTCGTGTAGCCCTCCGCTGGAGAGAGCAGGACGCTGCGACGATCACCGATCTCGACAAGTTTGCCGCCCTGCATGACGGCGACTCGATCGGTCAGTTCGTCGATCACCGCGAGATCGTGGCTAATGAACAAGCAGGCAAACTGGTGCTCTTCTTGTAATCGGCGGAACAGGCCCAAAACCGTCGCCTGGACAGAGACATCAAGCGCCGACGTCGGCTCATCAGCGATCAGTAGGTCAGGCCCGAGCGAAAGAGCGCGCGCGATCGCCACTCGTTGGCGCTGCCCACCAGACAATTCATATGGGTACCGGTAGGCCCAGGCTGCTGGCAGCTCCACGTCTTCAAGAAGCTTGCCGACGCGATTCTCCAGCTCTGCACCGCGCAAACCTGCATGAACCGCCAGCGGCTCCGCGACCGACTGCCCAACCGTGTACCGAGGGTTCATCGATCCAAGGGGGTTCTGAAAAACAACACCAATCCGCTTCAAAGTTTCCCGCCGGGCAGCGCCCGAAGCCGCGGCAAGACTAACGCCTTGGACCGAGATTTCTCCACCGGAAACGGGAGCCAACCCCAGCACGCAGCGGCCGATCGTGGACTTACCCGACCCTGACTCACCCACCAACCCGAGCATTTCACCCGGAGCGATGGAAAAGGACACTCCATCAACGGCCCGAACCTTCGCTCGGCGCTTAGAGGCGTACTCGACTACTAGATCCTTCACGTCCAACACCACGCCATCACGAGCCTGTGATTCTCGCTCTGCGCCGTTGATCTTCGGCACTGCGGCCAGAAGCTCCCGAGTATAGGCGGCCGTCGGGCGTGCGAAGAGGTCGATGACAGGAGCTTCTTCGACCATCTTTCCCGAGCGCATGACGACGACGCGGTCGGCGATATCAGCGACGACGCCCATATCGTGGGTGATAAGGATGATGGCGGCCTGTGTTCGGTCGCGTAAGCGACGCATGACGTCCAAAACTTCGGCCTGAACCGTCACATCGAGTGCGGTCGTCGGCTCATCGGCGATGAGCACCTCGGGGTCGCACGCGAGAGCCATCGCGATCATCACGCGCTGGCATTGCCCACCAGAAAGCTGGTGGGGGAAGAAGCCGAGTCGCGATTCTGGATCTGGCAATTCGACCATCTGCAACAACTCGAGCGCTTTGGCTTGTCGCTGCTGACGCGTCATCTCAGGTTTGTGGCGGCGCAAGACTTCCTTCAGCTGGTAGCCGATTGTAAAAACCGGATCCAGTGCGCCGATGGGGTCTTGGAACACCATCGCGATTTGCTTCCCGCGCACCGTGCTCAATTCGCCCTGAGACATCGCGAGCAGGTCACGCCCGCCCAGGAGTGCGGTTCCGCTCACAACAGCGTTGCGCGGCAACAGTCCCATCAACGCGAGTGAACTCACCGACTTACCCGACCCCGATTCACCGACAATCGCGACGATCTCGCCGGCACCAACCGCAAAGCTAAGCGATTCAACAGCCCGAACATCGGGACGTCGGCCCTTGTCGATACAGAACGACACGGCAAGGTTGTCGACCGTCAGTACGGTGGCGTTGGTTTCAGCCATGAGGTTTCTCCGGGTCGTGTGCATCGCGATAGGCATTCCAATCGGCGAGTAGCTTGGTGTGTTGCTGGTCGATCCAATTCAGATAGTTCTGGGCGTGAGTGATGCGCCGGCGCGGGCCAGCAGCATCTCCCGAAAGGACCTCTTCAGCTGTATCCATTACCGCCGTGAGTCGCTGAATATAGCCGCGTTCGGAACGGAGGAAGCCTCCCCAAACGTCTTCCTCCACTGCAAAGTGATGCTGGCGGTCTCCGGGAACGACATGACGATGAATGAAGCCAGCCATGATGAGCTTGCGAGTCGCCATCGATACCGCCCCGGCGCTTGCGTTAAGCATCTGGGAGATCTCGGAACTAGCGAGATAGGGACGATCTACGATCATGAACAGTCCCATGACCCGACCCTCCATCCGGCCGTACGCAATCGTTTCCCAGGCCAGCGCGAATTGTTCTACGAACTGCTGCTGCGCGTCAGTGAGCGTTTGTTGCTCCATCACTGCATCCCCTCGTTACTTGTTCACCCGGGTCATGCGCTCGCGGCGAGCAAGAAAGGCCTCGACGGGCCAGTGAGTGATTCCGTTTGACGTTACCGATACGACACCACCGCTGTCATCACGTTCGAAATGAATGTCCTCACCAGACGCCCCAAAGCTTGTCTGCGAGAACGAACGCAGCGTGTTCTCATCGATGATTTCGAGCTCGTCGATGCCTCCATAGACGTCCGCCAAGGTTGGGTGCAACGACACAAGCCGCCCGTCGAGTTTCACAACATCGAAGCGCCCCCAGAGGGTCGCATACTGGCCTACGAACGACTGCGCGGAAGGTCCGCCGGCGGGGGCAATCTTCTTCTCTGCTCCGGGCATCGCCGCTTCAGCAGCGTCGATGACAGAAAAAACTGCCTGCGCGATTTGTTCTGCCGGCCCGTCGATGGAGTTCGTAAGGACGCTGACCACGAGTTTGTTCTTCGGGTCGATGTAAGTTCGCGTGATGTGTCCGGGGTACCCGCCCGAGTGCCCAACCACGTCGCGATCACGGATCTTCGTCACTTCCATGCCGACGCCGTACGAACCGACCTGCTTGCCGTAGTTTGTCACCGTAGATTCGAGCCGTTGCATGATCCGCTTCGAATCATCGCCAATGAGCCGGTCATCACCCATCCAGTGAGCCGAGCCGTACACAGTGAGATCTGCAGCCGTCGAGTAGAACCCTGTCGCAGCAGACATCGACCGCGTATCGACATGCTCAATAACGAGGCGATCGTTTTCACCTAAGAACAAAGCCGTATGGCCAGCCGCATACTCATCAGCGCGTGACGGATCATATTCTGCTCCCGTGTTCACCAACCCCAGCGGCTCTACGATGTGGTCGCGGCAATAGTCAACGTAGGTCTTGCCCGACGCCGCTTCAATTGCGAGGCCGAGGAGGGAATATCCTACGTTTGAATACTTGAAGAACTGGTTCCGCTCGTAGATTTTGCCTGCTGCGTGAATTTCGGCGACTAACTGCTCCGGACTCGGGAAAGGGCGCTCCAGTTGCCAGAAATCTGCATTCGTTCCATCGCGCTGAATTCCTGACTGGTGCGCCAGAAGCTCACGGATCGTGGCTGACGCGAGCGGCGAGCCTTCGAGTGATGGCACGTATGCGCCGATCGCATCGTCAAGACGCATAGACCCAACTTCTACCAACTGCATGATCGCGGTGCCAGTGAATGTCTTCGAATGCGATGCGATTCGGAAGAGGTGATTGGGGGTCAGCTTCTCCCCAGTGACCGCATTCGCGCAGCCCACGGCGAACGAGGCCAGCAATCCGTCGGCGCTTCGGACGGCCACTTGAGCGCCCGGCAGGCGAGTGTGGCGCACTTGGGCGTCGACGAGTTCCGGCAGGTAGGCGATGGCAGATTCAATGGCAGTCATGGTTCTCCGATCGGCCTAGCGGCCCTTGGGGTCGAGCGTGTCACGCAGGATGTCACCCAGGGTGATCATCGCGAGCACGGTGATTGTGAGGAATAGCGAGGGAAAAAGCAGCATGTGCGGGGCGACTTGGAATCGGTCTTGCGCACTCGCCAGCTGAAGACCCCACGAGATCGACGGAGCGCGCAAGCCCAGCCCGAGAAAAGTCAGGGTTGCCTCGGAGACAATGACGGACCCCACCATGATTGTGGAGACCGCGAGCACCGGCCCGATCGCATTCGGTAGCACGTACTTGGCAAGAATGCGCGGTGTTGTAAGCCCCATGGCCCGGGCGGCATCGACGTAATCTGCTCCACGGATCGACCGAATCGAGCCTCGCACAAGTCGTGCCATAGTCGGCCATGAGAACAATGCGAGCACAAGTGCCACAGAAAGCACCGACCGTTCGGGCAAAGTCGTGAGCACGACCACAGCGCCGAGCAGAAAGGGGAATCCGAGGAAGACGTCCGTGAGTCGCGAGATGAGACGATCTGCCCATCCACCCCAGAATCCAGCAATTGTTCCGAGCACTAGAGCAATCGCGAGGGCGATTGCGGTGCACAATATGCCAACGGTCAGTGATGCTCGTGTACCAAAGATAACGTTCGCGTAGACATCGCAGCCTTGCAGGTCAGTACCAAACGGGTGCTCTCTACTTGGCGGCTGCGCGCTCGTGCGGAGATCGCACGCGCGGGGGTCTCCCGGACCTCCAAACTGGGCAAAGAACTCCGGGAACATCGCGACGGCCGCAAGAACCAACATCACGGCCAAGCAGACCCAGAACATGATGCGACGACGCAACGCACGCCAAACCCCGCGCCGGGGCGAACTGTCGAGGTGCGAACCTAGTGTCGCGGTGACTTCACTCATGACGAATCCTCGGGTCGAGCACGGCCTGCAAAAGGTCGACGATCAGGTTGGTGATTAGGAAGATCATGATGAGCGCAACAGAAACGCCGACGATCGTGGGCCCCTCATGAGCTCGAATCGCTTGAAAAAGCAGTTGCCCGACTCCAGGCAAATTGAAAATCCCCTCGATGACGACCGTTCCTCCAAGCAAGTAGCCGAGGTCGATGGCAAGGTAAGTCAGGACCGGTAAGGCGGAGTTGCGCATCACATGAATGCCGACAACTTCCCGCTTAGGCATGCCCTTCGCCCAAAGTGTCCGCACAAAGTCTGAGTTCATGGTGTCCACGACGGAACCGCGCATCAGTCGCGCGACAGAGGCAAGTCCAAAAACGGCGACGCACAGTGCGGGGAGTATGTACGCCGTAGGCCAGCCGGCGGCAGTTCCGGCAACTGGGAACCATCCCAGTTTGACGCCCAGGACGAGCTGGGCTGAAACCGCTAGCACGAAGACAGGAATACTCGTCGCCAAGATTGTGCCTGCGAGCACCGTCTTGTCGCCAAGGCGCCCCGGGCGTAGACCTGCGTAGAGGCCCAGCGCCACACCAATGACCACCTCGAAGCCCCATGCGGTCAGGGCCAATGCGATAGTGACCGGCCATCGCGACGCCAGGCGATCGCTGACTTCCTGCCCAGAGAAGTTTGTTCCCAAGTCGCCTTGGAAAAGATTGCCGATGTAGTACAAATACTGCTGCCACAGCGGATCGTTCAGGTGATATTGCTCGCGTAGTTGATCCACTACGGCTGGCGGAAGCGGGCGATCACCACCCAAGCTCGCGATCGGATCACCGGGTAGGGCGAACACCATTGCATAGATAACGAAGGTGACCCCGAGGAACACGATCGCAAGTTCGCCGAATCTGCGCGCGACGTGCATGACAGGCTTCATTACTTCGTCCGATCCGTCAAGCAGCGCGCCATCGCGAGTGTTGCTCCATACTGAACGCCGATGAGCTTCTCAACGGGAATGACCGAAAGATTGGGCACAGAACGTGCTTCTTCACACCAGCCTTCGAAAATGTCAGACATCCGTCTCTGGGCACGTCGGGTAGATGCGGTGGCAACCCCGGCGGCGACTTCTGCATCGAGCGCACGCAACACCATGCCGCCATAACGGAGTTTGAAGCAACGGACTACATCTTCGTTACTAAAGGCTTCGGCGCGCGTCGCATAGCGGTCAACTGGCAGCTGGTCCGCCCGGGTGTGCTCATGTTCACCGTTAGTAGACATGAACGGAACGAATGCTTCACTAGCCCGTCGAAACGGCGTACTCAATGTGAGGTCAGCTTCATCGAGCACACTCTGCAGCGTGGCTCCCATGCGAATGAAAGCGTCCGCTTTCTTGCGGAGCACGGATGCATAGGAGATTTCCGTAACCGTGTCGTCGTCTGCGTCCGGATGTTCCCAGTACGGTAATTCGGCAACCATGCTGAGGGTGCCGTACTTCGCAGCGTAGGAGGCTGATGAGTCACCACCAGTAACAACTGTTGTGGGATCGGCACCGAGGGTTTCCGCGAACTCATACTCGTCCGCCATGGAAATCATCTGGTAAACCGCGGGGGATATCTGCTTGATCGCTGGGCTCTCCGGCTCGCCTGTGTCGAGGGGCAACCCAACAGCTTCTGCGACGGCATGCAATGACTCAACCGCACCGTCGAGCTCGCTAGACAAGTAGTAGTAAACGCCACCCAGCTCCGCGTTGTGCAGTGACACCATCAGCTCAGGCTGCACTTCATCGATGACGCGCATGAGTGCCAGTGTCTCCGGCATAACACGGTCAAACCATGCGTCGCGATAGGCAAACGGAAAGGTCCATTCCACCTGCTCGTTCGGTGCAGGGCGGTAAAAGTGACGCGCATAGAACGTTCGGTCCTCTGGCGACGCATACCAAGTCTCATTCAGCCGCGTGCCGTCCGGATCGATGCAAGGAACGATATGCCAGGTGGCATCGAAAGCTTTACGGAGAGATTCGTCAGAAGTGAGCTCCGTTGCGAGATGCTGCAACGTGCGAAATCCGATGGGCTCATTCGGATGCACACCGGCGAAAAGAAGGTACTGATGGGTTCCACTTCCGATGCTGTACATCGGAATCGTTTCGCCAAGCCGAGACGTACCAATTCGTCGTGAACCGATCAGGCTCGGATTCTGCTGTTGTAGCGCGACGAAGCTGGCGAGTAGCTCGTCGACACCCGGAAAATCGGTCGTTGGGGGTACCGCGCGGGTTCGTTCGAGGATGTCCTCGAACGAACCCGCGCCTGCAAACTGCGTCATTACTCTCCGTCGACGAGAACCGTCATGCTGTAGAACGGGTTTCCTGCAGCCGAGGTGCTGAGCGTCTCAACACGATCCGACGTGACGTAGGCGTACGATTCCTGGAACAGCGGCGGAACGGGGAACGTCTCCATCAGCCGATCCTGCACGGCCTTGTATGCGGCGGCCACGTCCTCTTCCGCGACAGCGGCGTCAGCTTCGTTCATAAGGGCTGCTACCTGCGGGTCGTACTCCGCGATGCAGTTGGTGCAACCACCGCCTTCGACGAATAGCGCGCGCAGCGTAGCCTGCTGGCTCGGGTAGAGAGCACCCCAGCGGCTGAAGTAGGGGCCAGGGACCTTCTTGTCCATGCGAGTCTGGTAGAACTCTGCCCAGTCAGAACTAGGAACGGCGACAGCCTCGATGCCCAGCGACTGACGGATGGAGTTTGCGATGGCGATGTAAAACTCGTCGAGTCCGCTCGCACCAGGGAAATAGATCTCCATCGTGCCCTCGAAGCCGCCAGCTTCCGCAAGCAATGCCTTGGCCTTCGCCGGATCGAACTCGCAGTACTCACCGCAGATGCCGACCGGAGTACCAAGCTCGATCTCGGGCGTAAATGCGTTCGCGGGGACGTAGAGACCACCGTAGATCACGTCGTTGATCGCGTCACGGTCGATCGCCATCGAGATGGCCTGACGCACGCGAATATCGGCGTAGCGTTCGTCCCAGGTGGGCATACCGAGGAATGAAATACCGGGAGCGCTAAAAGCGTAGATGTGGTCTTCGGTGAAGTCAGTCGCTGCCTGCGCCATCTTGCCGGCAGGCAGACTCGCGACATCGAGGTTGCCCGCTAGTACATCGTTGTATGCCGTGTTCACATCGGCGTAGGGGACAAAGGTGATCTTGTCAACAGTCGGAGCGTCACCCTTGTAGTCAGCGTAAGCAGTGACTTCGATGGGGTCCATCTCGGAGTATTCGCCGACCATTTCAAAGGGTCCGTTGCCGACGGGGTGTTTGTTATAAGCATCGAAATCCTCAAGCGCCGACTTCGGCATCGGATACATCGCGGTCTGCCCCTGAGACACCTGCATCGGGAACTGACTGTCTGGCCCCATGAGCGTCACGGTGAACGTCAAGTCATCGATGACCCCGAGGCCCGACATCGTTTCCACCGGAGATGCAGACGTCACTTCGTCGAACCCTTGAATGCGCGCAAGTTGACCAGAGTTTTCAAAGGCGTTCGGGCCGTATGCGACGGCGTTCCATGAATCCACATAGTCCTGGGCCGTCACAGGAGTGCCGTCGTGGAAGGTCCAGCCCTCACGCAGCGTGATCGTGTAGGTCGTCGAGTCAGTCGTCTCAATGGACTCAGCAGCAACGTAAGTCAACTCACCTGCGGCATCGACGAATGTCAGCGGGGCCCATACGGCCATGCTGAAGTCGTAGGCCACGGTCTGGCGACCAGGAATGATATTGATGGGGTCGGTGACGCCGACGCTCAGCGCGCCAGTAGCTCCATCCGAAGAGCCAGCGTTGTCGGAGCCACCTCCTCCCCCGGTACACGCCGATAGGGCAAGGACGGAGACGATTGCGACTGCAACGAGACCGAATTTGGTGCGCTTCATGAATACCTCGTCTGTTCAATGGCAAGAAAGCCGTGAGATTGCCGCGACGTCTCGTGAACGTCAGCGCGGCTGCCGACAGGTGGCGGCCCTATTGCGAAGTCTGCTGTGACTCCACTCCTGGGGTACTTCTGAGGAGACAGTATCGAACTTTCAGAACCTTGTGAAGATTCAGAAAGTTAAGAGTTTATTGCCCGCATGTTTCCAAGGCACTCCGACGTCAGTGACCCCACTGAGCGGGACCGTTGTCCCCAGGGAGCTGCCCAGAAACAAGGCATACTGAGGATGCGGCCCGAGCGGATCAGATCCCGTTCGGGCCGTCTTGCTTCTTCCACCACCGGTGTGGGAGTCTGCCCCGGCCGATCCGTGCATCTCGCTGCGGTTCGTTTCGGTCGCTACGCAGCCTCACTCAACGGTCACGGGGCCGGGTAGGTGACGCCTCCGCCATCGCCCTCAACTGCACCCTCACTCAGGTGCGCTGCCTCGAGGTTCCGCTCGCCCATAATGTGGCGCACGGCGTGACCGCGGGCGAGCAGATAGTCGGTGATGATGCGGCGATGGCACCGCCACCACACCGCTTCAGAACACATCAGCGCGAGGTTTCCCTCCGCACCCCGGGCGATGACGGCGTCGAGTCCGCGCGCGAAGTCGGGCGACATCGCGTGGTCGGCATAGTTGTGAAAACTGCGGTTCTGCCACCACGCATTCGTCTCGAACGGCACCGTTTTACTGACCGGGCGGCGCCCCGTGAGCGGCTCGTTGCGCTCGAACCCAATGCCGTTTTCAGCGAGCACCGCAGCCAGGGCATCGGCGTTGAACCACGGATACCGCGTCGAACCGGGCAGCTTGCGCACGTCAACCACCAGGCGAATATCGGAACCACGGAGCAAGTTGACGAAGTCATCTTGCGTGCGCGTGGAGTGGCCGATCGTGAAAAACGGGTCAGTCATTGATGCGGGTCAGAGCGCTACCTTTGTGCGCCGCGATGTGATCAGTTTTGTCGCTCTTGATTTCGTACTGCGGGTCGTCGGGAGTCGCTCGATGCGTGTGGCCCTTGTAGTCGAAGTCGCTCTTGTGAACGCGAATGATGGTTCCGCTCACGCGGCCCGCTTCGGAGTTCCATGAGACGTGGTCGCCGACAGTGAAGTGCGAAGTCATGACAGCATCGTGCCGCGCTGGGCGGTGTTGTGCCACCCCCTTGACGGTTCGAACCCAGCGTCGTCGAAAGACTCCGTGCAAAACGCCGACAGTTCTCCCCAGGCTGTGGATAACTCGGTGGATAACCTGTGTGAAAGCGCCCCAAAGTTGTTCACAGATTCGTGGATAACTGTGGAAATCGAAGACACCGTCGAAACTACACGCGTGTAATTCCGTGGTCACGGCGAGAATTCGAAATCTCCACACTCTCCCCCGGTTGTTAACAACCTCACGGCCGATCAGATGTGGAAAACCACTGCCGGCGAGCGCATCCATGCCCGGCATCATCCTTTCGGACGATCTTTGTTTCGCCCGCATTCCCGATGATTGACGCGCGAATTCTTGGTGGGCTGGAACCATGGCTCGCTCTGACATTCGCCCCCGGTTCGCGAACGCCCTGACTTCGCGTCGGGGTGCATGGATCTCCCTCGTTCTCGGTCTCCTCGTGATGGTGCTGCTCTTTGGCGCCTTTGGTTCTGCCAAAGCTCCCGCCGGCAACGCGCAAGCCCCCACGACCTCGGAGTCGGCACAGGCCGCCGAACTCATGACGAAGTTCCCAAATGCTGACCGGCAGTCGGTAATCGTGCTCGCAACCCGCACCGATGGTTCCGCGCTCTCCAACGCCAACACCGATGCACTCAAGGCCCTCCTGCCGGTGCTCAACGAGAGTGCACCCGCCGACGCCAGCGGCCCGCTGCTCAGCGATGACGGCGAAGCCGCGATCATCCTCACGCCGATCACGACGGGCGCGAGCAACAGCGAAACCGCTGATGTTGTCGGTGAGCTGCGTGCAACGCTCGCAGACCACAGCATCGATGGCCTCAGCCTGCTTGTCACCGGCGGCCCCGCGTTCGGCGCCGACATCGCCGCGTCATTCGCCGGAGCCAACTTCACCCTGCTGCTTGTGACGATTCTGATCGTCGCGGTGCTGCTCATCATCACGTATCGCTCGCCCGTGCTGTGGCTGATTCCGCTCACGGTTGTCGCCCTCGCCGACGGCCTCGCGGGCCGCGTCACGGCCGCCGCTGGCTCGGCGTTTGACCTGCAGTTCGACTCCGGAATCATCAGCGTTCTCGTTTTCGGCGCCGGCACCAACTACGCGCTCCTGCTCATCTCGCGCTACCGCGAAGAGCTCCTCCTCAACACCGACCACCGCGCCGCCCTCAGCACCGCATGGCGCAAGACGGCACCCGCGATCATCGCGTCAAACGTCACGGTCGTGCTCTCCCTGCTGACCCTCCTGCTCGCGGTCATCCCCGGCACACACGGCCTCGGCGTCTCGTCGGCGATCGGCCTGCTCATCGCCCTCGCCGCCGTACTCCTCGTACTCCCACCGTTCCTTGCGGTCTGCGGCCGCCGCATCTTTTGGCCCTTCATCCCCCGCCCGGCTTCGGAGACCGCAGCAGATGGTTCCGGAACCACGGTGAAAGCTGAGAAGGCGGGCGTCTGGCGCAAGGTGGCGACGGCTGTTGTCGGCAAGCCGGTGCCGAGCCTCATCGCGGGTGTCGCGGTGCTGGGCATCATGATGACCGGCCTGTTTGGCACGACGATCGGGCTGGATCAGGTCGAGAAGTTCCGGGTGCAGTCGGAGTCGGCGCAGGGCCTCGAGGTGTTGTCGGAGCACTTCGCGCCTGGTGAAGCCCAGCCGATTTACGTCATCGCCGACGCCGATCACGCTGATGCCGTGGTTGACGCCGTCGAGGGTGTTGAAGGCGTCGTGCGTGCACACGCGATTGCGACGACCGACGACGGTGCGCTCAGCAAGATCATGGTGACGAGCGCGTTCGCCCCGAGCAGCCCGGAGAGCCTCGCTCAGATCGATGAGCTGCGCTCCGCGGTGCACGCGGTTGACGGTGCGAACGCTCTCGTGGGTGGCGCGGTGGCGACCGACGTTGATGCTCGCGACGGCAACTCGGCTGATCTGTGGCTCGTCGCTCCGCTGATTCTCGGGGTCAGCTTCATCGTGCTGCTCCTGCTGCTGCGTTCGTTCGTGGCGCCGGTCGTGCTGCTCGTCGTTAACGTCGCCAGCGCCGTGGCCGCGATTGGTGCGGGCGCATGGCTCAGCCGCGTGCTCTTTGACCAGCACGCTCTCGACCTGCAGGTTCCGCTTCTCGCGTTCTTGTTCTTGGTCGCGCTCGGCATCGACTACACGATCTTCCTCGTGCACCGTGCGCGCGCCGAGACGCGTCTGCGCGGCACGCGTGCAGGCATGATTGAGGCCGTTGCCCGCACCGGTAGCGTCATCACGAGCGCCGGTATCGTGCTGGCTGGCGTGTTCGCCGCGCTCGGCGTGCTGCCCCTTGTCACGCTCGGCCAGCTCGGACTCATCGTGGGCGTCGGCGTCATCGTCGATACGCTTCTGGTGCGCACAGTGATTGTTCCGGCACTGTTCAGCCTCATCGGCGACAGGATGTGGTGGCCGTCGAAGCCGGCGGGTGCCGTTGACAGCGACACCGCAAGTGCCGACGCCCTTGACGCTGAGCTCGCCGCCCTCGACACCGGCACACCCCGCGCGTCGGCTCGCAACGAGGCAGAATGAGCGCATGAGCCTCATCGACACGCCCCTCGCGCGCGCGACCTCGGCTTCGGCCGGCGGTCGCGGCTCGACGGTGCGTGCGATGGAGATCGGCCAGCACGTCATGACGCTGCTGTTGGTCGGCATTGGCATCGTGCGCGCGATCGGCCAAGACACCGCACCCGCCGCCGCGATCGCCGCCGGACTCGGCATCATCGCCGCCCACACCGTCGCGAGCCTGCTGCCAAAGAAGCGACGCACGACGACAAACTACGCGCTGTGGCTCATCGGATTCACCGCCGTGTGGATCGCCGCGGTCGCTGTCTCACCCGAGTTCGTGTGGGTGTCGTTCGTGCTGTGGATTCTCGCCGGACACCTCCTCCCCCTTCTCGCCGGCCTCGCCTTTTCGGTGTTCGTGCTCGCGGTCGTGATCGTCGCGCCGATCTTGCATCCGCACGGCGCGACGAGCTACGCCAGCGTGTTCGGCCCGCTCATCGGTGGCGTCTTTGCGTTTGGTATTTCGCGCGGTTATCTGAAGCTTCTTCGTGACGCCGCCGAACGCGAACGCCTCGTCACCTCCCTCACGCGCGCGCAAGAAGAGATGGCCGCGCTGCAGGGCGAACTCGCGCTCGCACAGCGCCACTCCGGTGCGATCGCCGAGCGCACGCGCATCTCCCGCGATATCCACGACACCATCGCCCAGGCCCTCTCTTCCATTCGCCTCCTCACTCACGCCGGCGCCGATAACACCGCCGACCCCGACGCGATCCGTACCCTCGGCCAGGTCGAATCGCTGGCGAGCGACAGCCTCTCGGATGTGCGCCGCATCGTCGCCGCGCTCGCTCCGCACGAGCTTGAAGATGGCGCCCTCACCGCCGCCCTCAACCGCATGCTCGCGCGTCTGCACGACGAAACCGGCCTCGCCGTCGCGCTTCACGTCGATGACACCATTCCACTCCTGCCCACCGACGTTGAGGTCGCACTGCTGCGTACCGCCCAATCCGCACTCGCGAACGTGCGCCTTCACGCACGAGCGACGCGCGTCGTGATGAGCCTCATCGACGCCGGCGACACCGTACGCCTCGACATCACCGACGACGGTCACGGCTTCGACGTCATCGCCTGGGAAAACTCGGTCGACACGCACTCGTCAAGCTACGGAATCCGCTTCATGCGCGCCCGCCTGCGCGAACTCGGCGGCGGCCTCGACGTCGAAAGCGCGACCGGCGAAGGCACCGCCCTGTCGATGCACATCCCGATCGCCGCGGCTGCTACCCGCGAAGCGGCAGCGGCACCACCGGCTGGGTTGCCGGCGGCGGATGCGGCTGATGTGTCGGCGACGCAACCATCCGCCGACGACTCGCACCATGGTTCCGGAACCACCCCCGCTGAGGAGAACAAAAAGTGACAACCGTGCTGATCGTCGACGACCACCCCGTTGTGCGCAGCGGGCTGCGGGCCGTGCTCAGCAGCGATGCCGTTGAGGTGATTGGTGAGGCGGCGACAGGCGAAGAGGCGATTGCGCTCGCGACCCACCTCAAGCCCGACGTGGTGCTGTGCGATCTGCGGCTCGGCGAGGGGATTGATGGTGTTGAAACGACGTCGGCGCTACGGGCGCTTGACCCGGCGCCAGCCGTGCTGATTCTGACGACGTATGACCGTGACGCCGAGATTCTGGGCGCGATTGAGGCGGGGGCCGCGGGCTACCTGTTGAAGGATGTCGCGCCCGAAACGATCGCCGATGGCATCGTGCGGGCGGCGGCGGGTGACATGGTGTTGGCTCCGCATCTGGCGTCGCGCGTGCTGCGGAGCATGCGCCAGCCGATGCCGAAACTCACCGATCGTGAGATCGAAGTGCTGCGCCTGCTCGCGACCGGCGTCACGAATAAGGAGATCGCGAAGACGCTGTTCGTGAGCGAAGCGACCGTAAAGAGCCACCTCGCGCACATCTTCACCAAGCTCGGCGTCGAGACCCGTTCGCGCGCGATTCACGTGGCTCAGGAGACCGGACTGATTTAAGCTCCACCCCCTCCCGTCGGCCAGTACAGCAAACACATTTTCGGGCGTACCCTTCATCACCCTGACATTGCGAGACATCGTTGCTCCTTCTGTAGTCAGCCATCACAGTTCGTAGCCGCGCGTTCTGCCAATTCGCGCATCGCGGCCACGACAGTCTGTTGCAACACCGCGGTGGGTTCGCCATCGAAATGGAACTCAGCGCTACCGACATTGCCGTTGGCGTACCAGCCAATGAAAACGGTTCCGGGTTCGTGCCCATCTTCGGCGTCGGGGCCGCCTACTCCCGTCGTAGAGACGCACACGTCAGCGCGCAAAACCTCGGCAGCACCGACAGCAAGCTGTTCAGCGCAGCGGGCCGAGCACAGATCAATGCCCTCATCGACGCCGAGCAAGCGCTCTTTGACATCTCGCAAGTACGCGACGATACCGCCTGCGAACCAGTCTCCAGCGTTCTCTCCGGCGCCCACTGTTTGCGCAAGCTTGCCGGAGGTTAACGACTCAACCACCCCGATCCGCAAGCCGCGGGACTGCGCCTCGGCGGCAAGCGCTTCGCTGTCACTCATCGGTCTCCTTTCGGCGTCTCTTCTCCACCATTAGTCGGCCGCATGGTTCCGGTCAACCCCCGTTACTCGAGGCGATGGGACGTCTTATGCTCGCGGCACCTGGTTGCGTGTTCGCGCGATGAATGCGTGGCCAATCCGCTTAGAGAAAGGCTAAAAAGCCATGTCCCAGCTGCAACTGGAAACGCCTGAAGATCTTCTCCGCTACCAGCTTCGGTCCGCGCGCACCATGGAAGATGATTCACTCGCTGCGCTCGGCGAACTTGCGTCAGCAGCCCAATCATCTGAGGTGGAGAAGCTGTTTCGTCACCATGCCGATGAGACGAAGGAGCAAATTGCGAATCTCAGCAAGGTGTTCGAGCTTCTTGAGCTACCGGAGTCAACGGCTCCGTCTCCCAGCACGAAGGGCATCTCCAAACAAGCAGCGTCGCTGATCGAGAAGTCGGCGTCAGGTCTGCTCGATCAGGTCACCCTCTCGTGTGCTCTGGGCAATGAGCATTACGAGATGTCGATGTATCAGGGGTTGATCGTGGCGACGAAGAGCCTGCACCCCGAGGCTGCTCAGCTTTTGCAAGACAACCTCGATCAAGAAGTTCACACCAGTGAAGAGCTGTTGAACAAGCTCAAAGAAATGTCGGCCTAACGTCGAACGGTGGCTCGGCGCGTGTGCGCCGAGCCACCGCCTCTTTCTGAATAACGTCTTCATTTTCGAGGGAGTCATGATGGGTTCTTCTGCAAGCGACTCGTCACGCGACGATGCGGCGCAACAGCTACCGCCTGGCCGTCTCGTGGTGTTTTGGTCGTGGATGGGCATCATTGTTGTCGGCCTTGCGATCATGATCGCTGTGCCCCTAGTCGGGCAATAGACATGAGAGCGATACGCGACAATGCGTTGTCAATCTTCTTCTTCGTGATCTTCTTGCTCACCCTGCTGGGGCAAAGCATTGCGGGTCTTGCCGACACCAACGAGCAGAACAGCATCCATGGTGAACCCGCCGTGACCTGGTGGCAGTTCGTCCGCTCGTCCGACTTCATGGTCGATGTGGCCGAAAACTGGCAGTCAGAATTCATGCAGTTCTTCGTCTTCATACTCGCGACGGTGTGGCTCGTTCAGCGCGGCTCGCCCGAGTCTAAAAAGCCGGGCGACGAGGGTGTCGGAACAGACGAAGAACAGCTTGTCGGTGAGCACGCACGACCCAACTCACCGCGTTGGGCGCGCGTGCTCGGTTGGCGCCGCTGGCTGTACTCGAATTCACTTCTGTTGGTGATGGGCGCGATCTTTGTGCTGTCGTGGTTTGCGCAGTCGCTCGCCGGGCTCGTCGTGGCCAACGAAGAGAACGCGATGCATGGCGAAGCGTCACAATCATGGCTGGATTACATTGCGGCACCCGATTTCTGGAACCGAACGCTACAAAACTGGCAGTCCGAATTTCTCGCCGTCGGCGCCATGATCGCGTTCTCGATATATCTGCGTCAACGCGGCTCGAGCGAGTCCAAACCCGTCGGCGTTCCGCACCACGTTAGTAGCGAAGAGTCTGAATGATCATGTCGGCACCCCTGCCACCCAGCTCCATGGTTCCGCCCACTCCTGCTTAGCGGGGGCAGACTGTAAGCATGGACCTTCGTGAGCTCACCGAAATGCCAGACCCGCAGTTTGTGATGTCAGCCGAGGGGCACCGCATTGCGACGTACTCGTGGGGAGACGACGCTGACCCTACGGTAATTGCCGTGCACGGCTTCGCGTCGAGCACGCGCGACAACTGGGTCAATACGGGCTGGGTGCGAGAGCTGTTAGAGGCCGGATTCCGCGTGATCGGCATGGACCAGCGCGGCCATGGCGCGAGCGACAAACCCCACGACGCGCACCAGTACAGCATGCGCATGCTCACCGATGACGTCATCGCCGTGCTCGACACGTACCTCGTCACCGACGCCTTCTATCTCGGCTATTCGCTCGGCGGCCGCGTCGGCTGGCAGGTCATGGCCGACCACCCCGAACACATCAGCCGCGGCGTGCTCGGCGGAATCCCCGATGGCAAGCCGCTGCGCCGCCTCAAGGTTGACGAAGCACGCGCGTTTTTGGACGACGGAACCACGGTGCAAGACAAGACGACGGCGAGGTACGTTTCGCTCGCGTCGCGTCTGCCGGGCAACGATCTTGATGCGCTCTTGGCCCTCGCTGAGGGCATGAATCTCGCCGACGACGTGCCACCGGTCAACAACCCGCCGAGCCAGCCGACGCTCATCGCGACCGGCAGCGACGATGCGATTCTCGAAGACTCACGGTTGCTGCAATCATCGGTTCCGAACAGTGAGTTCTTCGAGATTCCGGCCCGGCACCACATCAACGCACCGGGTTCGCGGGCCTTCCGCGAGGCGGGCATCGCGTTTTTGCGGGGCTGAGTGCGGCAGAGTTTCCGAGATCGGCTCACTGCGTTTCGTCTCGCCCCGCTCGTTCAATGCGCGGATGGGTGGGTTCGCCCGGCCGACCCGCAGCGTGGGAGTGCGTGCGGCTAGTTACCGTCGTTGGCTCGCGGCAGATCGGTCGTGCAGTCAACAAACCCGGTTTCGCTGGTCTGCTCCACAATGACGTCGTTGCCAATCGATACGCGACAGGTGACCGTGCGGTCGCCTTGGGTTGATGGCTCGAGGCTCACAATGAACTGGGCGTGATTTTCACTCGTGCTGACATCGGCAACAAACTGCGAGGTTGCCGTTTGCGTCACATCGTCCGCCCCGACGATGTAGCGAACCGCGAACGGATCTTGTGTCGTCGCCACGGCCTCAAACACAACTGTCTGACTCGGCGGGGTTTGCTCCCCCGGTGCGAGCACGAAAATCCACAAGAGAACGGCCAGCGCCCCAGCCCCCAAAAGGCCAAGCGCGAGAATCAATTTCTTCATCGTGTCCCCCGTGGTTCAAGCTCTCCACAGAGCCTACGGGGCAACCCGTGAGCTGTGCATGAGAGTTTCCACACGAACTCGCACCAACGCGCGCACGCCTCGTAAAGTAAAATCGGCATCGCAGTGCCGGGACTCATCAAGGGGGAAAACAATGGTTTCATATGACGAGCTACCAGACATCAAAAAGAAGATGTACCTGTCAGCCATCGACTGCTGGATGTCTGATACTGACTATCCCGTGCATTTTCTCTACGACGACTGCTATGCGCTTTGGGGCGTAGTCGCCGCAAACTCTTATCAGCGACCAGACCCATCCTCCGGCGAGGGCGGAGGAACGTTCCTGGGTTGGGTCGAGGCCAATCACCCGTCGATCGCGGGCGATTTCGACACCGTTCGCTCTGCTGTCGACGACGCCTTCCGGCCTTGGGAAGGTCTCCCCGATGGGTCGAGCTGCGACAGCGCGAGGGATGCAAGCGCCGGCGCTGCCGCCGCATTCGGAACCTCGGCCGCGGGAACAACGGTCTTGCCGAGCCCCATCCTGAACTCGAAAGACACCGTCAAAGAAGTCACGCTCAACAAGATTTCGGGCGCATTCACCTCCCCGTTCCTGGCTAAATACGATGAAGGTTTCGCCAATGTGATCGGTGGCACAGGAGCCGCTTGCGGCGTTCTCCAGACCGTCTACACTGCCCAGTCGGCCATGTGGAAGCCCGTTCGTCGAGATGTCGCGGAGATCATGGCCAACGCCCAAAGCGCGTTCGCACTTGCCGCAGATCGAGAGCGAGACGCATGGCTCAGTGCCGTCTCCACCGTTGCTCTCACATTCGTTGGCGCCGTAGTCGGCGTTTTTGCCAGCATTGTGACCGCTGGTGCCGCGGCGCCTGCAGTGGCAGCGCTGGCGGGTACCGCCGCGGCCGCAACGACCGCAGTCGCCGCCGTTTCGGCAAGCGCAACCGTCAGCGGCTCCAGCTACCAAGAGATTTGGGGTTCGTTCTTCGACGCTCTCGGCAAGCTCAACCAGTCGATCTACGACGTTGAGTACCAGATGTACACAATGCTCGTTAAGGCACAGAACGCGTTTGCTCAAGAGCCGACGAGCTTCAATCTGGACAAACTCTCGTTGGGGCTTTTTCCCGGCGCAGACGGAATCATGACGATGGATCGGAACGACACCAATCACGTGTCGCGCAACATGGGCACCATTGCCGATGCACTGGCGGCCGCAAAAAGTACCCTCAGCATGGTTCCGTCAACCTATGCCGTTCAACGACATGAGTCCATCGGTATGGGCGCGACCGGGCCCATGGTTTCCGCGGTCGATGTGCACAACGCCGTCATCAATGACCTCAACGCCACGGCGAAGGAGTACGCGCGCGGACAAGACCTGTTCGACGCCGTCGTTGAAGACTTCTTCTCATCGGACGCCGCCGCAACAACGACGGTCAACGCTCTTATCGCCGACGAAGCGCTCACCGGAAACAACTAGTCGTCGGTGGGGCGCCCCGTCGCAAATGGGCGCCCCACCGGAAAGAAAGGTCCCAACAATGGCCACGAGCCGATTCCTCGGCGAGGTGACGTTCACGCAACTCGTCAACGGCGCAGTGTTCGAAACCCTCATGGACTATGAGTCGCGCGAGCTGCCCGTCACCATCTTTCTGCACCACCCTGATACCTTCACCGACCGCTACATCGAACTGATCGATAGCGCGCTCGAGGTCTTCGCCTCGATCGATGAGATGTCTCGACAGGCAATCGCCACTGAGATCACCGACGAGACGTCACAACCATGGATCGTTCAAGACGGGTACCGCGATGACATCAACGAGCGCTGGGAGGGTACCGATGAAGAGTTTGTCGAGCGCCTCCAGGTGCGTTCGATCGAGTTTCACCCTGACGGCGGCACCGAAGACGTGGATCGAGTCATCACGACCTATGCCCTGCATTTGACGCCTCTCGATCCCAATATTGTGGTGCGTTTGAAACAGAGCCGCGGCCCCTTCGTCGATCCTGCCGAATAGACACGATGCGGAACCATGGCGCAGCGACCGAGCCGGAACGAATCGAAGTTCCGAGGTCGGCTCGCTGCGTTTTGTCTCGCTCCGCTCGTTCAACGGGCGGATGGTTGGTTCCGCCCTTCGAGCAAAAGTCACGGGGTCTCGGGAATCCCAATGCACAGATAGACTGAGAGGACTCCCGCCGCCTTGACTCTGGAGCACGCGTGACTGCCGCAGCTGAGAACCCCGTTCGCCCCGTCGCCGACACTGTCGAAAACGCCATCGCAACTCCTGAGAGGGAGCAGCCGTACGCGGCGCTCGGCCTCAAGGGCGATGAGTATGACCAGATCAAGGAGATCCTTGGTCGCCGCCCCACGTCGGGCGAGCTGGCCATGTATTCCGTGATGTGGTCGGAGCACTGCTCCTACAAGTCGTCGAAGAACTACCTTCGCAAGTTCGGCGAGAAGGTCACGCCGGAGATGAAGGAACGTCTCATGGTCGGCATGGGGCAGAACGCCGGTGTTGTTGACATCGGTGAGGGTTGGGCGGTGACCTTCAAGGTCGAGTCGCACAACCACCCCTCGTACATTGAGCCTTTCCAGGGCGCTGCGACCGGTGTTGGCGGTATCGTCCGCGACATCATCTCGATGGGTGCTCGCCCCGTCGCCGTCATGGACCAGCTGCGTTTCGGCGCCATCGACCACCCCGACACCGCCCGCGTTGTGCACGGTGTTGTTTCGGGTATCTCGTTCTACGGAAACTGCCTCGGCCTGCCGAACATCGGTGGCGAGACGGTCTTCGACTCGGTCTACCAGCAGAACCCCCTCGTGAACGCGCTCGCCGTTGGCGTGCTGCGTCACGAAGACCTCAAGCTCGCTAATGCTTCGGGTGCCGGCAACAAGGTCGTACTGTTCGGTGCGCGCACCGGTGGCGACGGCATTGGTGGCGCCTCGATCCTCGCGTCGGACTCGTTCGACGAGGGCGGCCCCACGAAGCGCCCCGCGGTCCAGGTTGGCGATCCGTTTGCCGAGAAGGTGCTCATCGAGTGCTGCCTCGAGCTTTACAAGGCCGAGCTCGTCGAAGCTATCCAAGACCTTGGCGCTGCCGGTATCTCCTGCGCAACCAGCGAGCTCGCCGCAAACGGTGGTTCCGGTATGCGCGTTGACCTCGAAAACGTGCTGCTGCGCGACCCGACCCTGACGCCGGAAGAGATTCTGATGTCGGAGTCGCAGGAGCGCATGATGGCGATCGTTGCGCCCGAGAAGCTCGACGCTTTCCTCGAGGTCGTCAAGAAGTGGGACGTTGAGACCAGCGTTCTCGGTGAGGTTACCGGCGACGGCCGCCTGCAGATCTTCTGGCACGGCGAAGAGATCGTCAACGTTGACCCGTCGACCGTTGCCGTTGACGGCCCGGTTTACGACCGCCCCGTTGCGTACCCGACGTGGATCGACGCCGTGCAGACCGACTCGGCTGCCGCTCTCGAGCGTTCGAACGACCCGGCCGTGCTGAAGGAGCAGTTCCTCAGGCTCACCGCGTCGCCGAACCTGGCTGACGTCAGCTGGATCACGAACCAGTACGACTACTACGTCGGTGGCAACACCGCACTCTCCTTCCCCGACGACGCTGGCATGATCCGCGTTGACGAGGAGTCGGGTCTGGGCTTCTCTATCGCGACCGACGCGAACGGCCGTTACTGCTACCTCGACCCGTACGAGGGCGCGAAGCTCGCTCTCGCGGAGGCGTACCGCAACGTTGCCGTCACCGGCGCCGTTCCGACCGCTGTCACCGACTGCCTCAACTTCGGTTCGCCGGAGAACCCCGAGGTCATGTGGCAGTTCTCGCGTGCCGTTGAAGGCCTCGCTGACGGTTGCGTCGAGCTCGGCATTCCCGTCACCGGCGGAAACGTGTCGTTCTACAACCAGACCGGCGATGTTCCGATCCACCCGACGCCCGTTGTCGGCGTGCTCGGCATCATCGACGACGTTGCTCGTCGCATTCCGTCGGGTTGGCAGGACGCTGGCGAGAACCTCTACCTGCTGGGTGTCACCTCGACCGAACTCTCGGGTTCGCAGTGGGCTGGCGTCATCCACGACCACCTCGGCGGACGCCCGCCGGCCGTTGACCTCGCCGCAGAAAAGACCCTCGCGGGCCTGCTGCGCGCGGGTGCTGACCAGGGCCTCATCTCGGCTGCGCACGACCTCAGCGAAGGCGGCCTGGCGCAGGCACTCGTCGACACCACGACCCGCTTCGGCGTTGGTGCTCGCGTCTGGCTGACCGAGATCATGGAGCGCGACGGCGTTGATGCCGCTTCGGCCCTGTTCTCCGAGTCGACCGGTCGCGTCATCGTCTCGGTTCCGCGTGAAGAAGACGTGAAGTTCCGTGGCCTGTGCGACGGACGCGGCTACCCCGTGCTCCGCATCGGCGTCACCGACATCGCTTCGGAAAACGCTGCGCTCGAAGTGCAGGATGTCTTCACCGTCACGGTTGACGAGCTCCGCGAAGTTTCACGTGCAACGCTGCCCGCAGCGTTCGGCCCCGTGATCCCCTCGGGCATCTAATGGCTGCGGCAGACGACGACCTGGAGGCCATGCGCGAATCGCGCCTCGGCCGCACCCGTCTCGTGGCGTGGGTGGTCATCATCGCCATGGTGATTGGCGGCGGCGGCGCGACCGTCTTCGCACTCTTCACCAACTGATTGCATTCAGAGGCGCTCGGGTTTCGACCCGGGCGCCTCTGGCGTTTCTGGAGAGCGGAACCAGGGGTGCGGTGCGATGTGGTGCGGTGCGGCCCTCGCGACAAAGTATGGCTCTCAGGACGGTTCGGGGTCGTTTCGTGGCGTCGCCCTCGCCCATTGGGTGGGTGGGGTCGTAGGGTTATCGCGTGGACGAGTTTTGGAACTTTGCCGGCAACTATTGGTGGTTGATCTTTCCGCTGATGGGTGTCGGTGGTGCCATTGCGAACAACATTCGCCAGGCATCGAAGAACCGCCACCAGCGTCGCCTTGAGGTGTTGGCCGCGAAGCGCGACCTCAAGGCAGCCGAGATTCAGGCCCGTGCGACGCAACGTGCGGAGAAGCAGGGCCTGCCTATCCCCGAGTACCAGCACCCGGTTCCGCTCGGCGCTGTCTCCCCCGACGCGGCAGCCGTCGCCACCCCTACCAACCGCAAGCAGGAGCTCACCCGACTCACCGCCGAGCACGACGCAATCGTGAAGCGGTGGCTCGACTACGAACTCGATGTAGCGAAGCTGATCGCGTATCCGGCGATGAGTGACGGCCGCAACGAGCTCACCGCCGCGTTCTTGCGCGCGAAGCGCCGGGCAGATTCGCTGCGCCCCGAGTCGGTTGACGCGAAGGTTGATGCCGACGCCGTGCGGGCGTATCGCGAGGCCGTGATCGACTTCGGTTCGGCGTTCGACGTTGCCGAACGCGACGCAAAGCGCCAGACCAACAGGTCGTTTAGCGACGATGAGCGCAAGCGGCTCGACCGTGCGCTGCAGCTGTTGCGGGTTGCCGAAGACCAGGGCGCGACACAGGCCGAGCGTCAGGTCGCCTACCGCCGCGTGCGCGAAGAGCTCGACGGACTCATCGTGATCTCAGACGAGGCGATCACCGTGCTCGAGAAGAAGGTCGCCGGGGAGATTACGTCCGGGCCAACCGGTTAGCTCGATCGCGGAGCGAACGGCGCATCAGACCGACACTCGATGTGATCAAATGTCGAACACTTTCGACGGATACGCCGGTGAGATCGCTCCCAACGCGCCCGCGCGATCCATCTGTTCGACATTTGGTAATTCGAACCGGCCCGCACACGCCGAACGGAACCACGCATAAAAAAGCGGTGCCGCACCCTTCGGGGGGTGCGGCACCGCGGTGCAAACGTGTTACGCGAACAGGGCTGCGATCGCGGGCACGGAAAGTGCCGCGACGTAGTAACCCATGAACTGAACGCCGGTGTGCATCTGGAACAGCTTGTTCAAGAGGCCTCCCACCAGACCGATCGTCAGGGCGACGAGCAGTGCGATGATGCCGCCTTCGTAGAGGCAGATGACCGCGATCAGACCGGCGAATGCGCCGATGATCGCTTCGTGCGAAACCTTCGTCATGATCCACTTCGCGGCGCGGTGCGCCTGGGTCATGGCGAACGGGTACGTGATGAGTACGGCGATCAGCACGGCGATGAGGCCGAAGATCAGGAACTGCCACGGGTTCAGCATGTCGTGCAGGTTGTTGGTCGCACCCGTTTCGGCGTCGATCGTGAAGACCGGCGGCGCGTTGAACAGCGGGTTTGCGGGGCCAGCAGCCATCGGCGACAGCGGCAGACCAATCGCAATCAGCGGAATCAGCGTCTCAGCAATGTAGGTCGACTCCGTGGTTCCGTTCTTCACGGCCATCATCGTCGTCAGGCGGCGGTAGCCGTTCTTAACGCGACCGCCGAAGGTCTCACCCATGAGCACCGTCATGGCGACGGGCGAGAACACGAACGTTGCGCTCGAGATCACGGCTGCACCAGCGGTGCCACCGATCTGTCCGCGGTCGAGAACCTTGAGCGGGTTGGGCATGCGGCCCTTCCACGTGCGTACGTCACCGGCGAGCTCGAACTCACGCGGCTTGTCGCGCTTCAGCAGCTTGCGGCCACCGGGCGACGATGCGAGCACGAGGTCTGCGATCAGCGGGCCGATCGCAATACCGAGGAAGAACGAGATCGACAGGCCCTTGCCCAGCACGCCCGTCGCCCAGCCCTGCAGACCGACAACGATCAGCACGAACGGGATGAGGGCGATGAGAGCCGCCCAGCGACCCTTCGACAGCACAGCAATGAGAATTGCTGCCGCGAGGAACAGCCACGGAGCGATCGCGCTAATGACGTCGGAGAACGGCGTCAGAATCATCGCGAACAGCACGGCCATCGGCACAGCGATGATTGCAGCGAGCACACCACCCGAGATGGCCTTGCGCAGCGCGATGTGCGGAACGCCGAGCTCGCGCAGCATCTGTGCGTCACGCAACAGCGGCGCGGCCAACGTGTCGCCCGGAATACCGAGCAGGGTCGTGGGAATCGCGTGCGTGATGTGCTTGGCGGTAATCGCCGACATGAAGAAGGCGAACACACCAACCGGCGGCACGCCGAGCAGAATCACCATGAGCGTCAGTGGCGCAATAGTCGCGGTTTCATCAGTACCCGACACCAGGCCGAGCAGACCGAAGATCACGGTACCGACCGCAGCCATACCGAGAGCCCAGAGCATGGGCTCGAAAATCATCTCCATCATGCGCTGACCTCCTTCGCCTTAGCCTCGTTCTTGAGGTGCTGCGCCTTGAGATCGTCGTAGAGGCCAAGCTCCTTGACTTCCTGCAGGGTCGCGGCGGGCAGCTCGTCGGGGTCACCCAGCGGGCCAAGCTCATCTTCGATGGCGTCCATGGCGGCTTCGCGCGAACCAGGCGTCTGCTGGTCGAGCAGCACGACACGCTTCGGCTTGAACAGGTTCGCGGCGACAACCGCTGCCACGACGCAGGCCGCGAGTCCGGTCACGAGCGCGTAAGAGCGCCCGACCGCGGTGCCACCGGTGAGTTCACCGAAGCCCCACTCCGCCAGCAGGTACACCGGCACGGCAATGCCCGCACCGAGGAGGATGGAGGCAAAGAGATGACGGCTGTCGACCGTATCTCCCCACACCTCCAGCAGGTTCTTGTTTTCCAATTCAGGTCCTCTCTTAGCGGGTCAGCGCCGTCGCGACTCGAGATGTCGGGGGTTTGCCTAGGTGTCGGGACAACCAGGCACTTGTTTGAGTCAGAGCGTCGAGATCAATGCCGGTGCGCACACCGAGCCCCTCGAGCATCCAGACAAGGTCATCGGTGGCTAGGTTGCCGGTCGCCGACTTGGCGAACGGGCAACCGCCCACGCCGCCGGCAGCGGCGTCGAACGTGCGCACGCCCTCTTCCAGTCCGGCGTAGACGTTGGCCAGCGCCTGCCCATACGTGTCATGCATGTGCAGGGCAATATTTGATAGCGGAACCTCGGCTCCGGTGAGCGCGCGAACGACGGTGCGCACGTGGCCGGGGGTGCCGACACCGTTCGTGTCGCCCAGCGACAGCGCGGTGATACCCCACGACTGCATCAGCGTCGCCAGTCGCACGACGTCGCTCACAGCCACGGTGCCTTCCCAGGGGTCGCCGAACACCATCGACAGGTATCCGCGCACGCGCACGCCATCGGCGAGAGCACGCTCAACCACGGCGGCCGCGGCGTTCTCCATGACCTCACGCGATGCGCCGAGGTTTTGCTGCGAGAACGACTCGGTGACGCTGAGGAACACGGCAATGTCTTCAGCACCGGCTGCGCGCGCCATTTCGTAACCGCGCAGGTTCGGAACCAGCACCGGCAGGCGAGCATCGAGGTGCTTCGTGCGCTGGAAGACTTCGGCAGAATCTGCCATCTGCGGCACGCGGTCGGCTCGCACGAAGCTTCCGGCTTCGATGACCGAAGCGCCAGCCGCGGCGAGGCGTTCGATCAGCTCAACCTTGGTGTCGGCGTTGAGCAGCGTCTTCTCTGCCTGCAGGCCATCGCGAGCGGCGACCTCCCAGATCTCCACCGTGTCGCCAGCGTTGATCGTCGTGGGTGAGGCGGCTGGCTGCGGGTGAACCGCAGGCAGCCCCAGTTCGCGTACGGTACTCATTTGCCCGAGCGGAGGTCGGCGAGCACCGTCTCCGCGACGTCCTGGCGCACGGCGCGGCGCTCAACAAGAATTGCGGCAACCGCGTCGATTTCCGCGCCCTCGGCACCGGCAGCAACGGCAACGTTGCGTGCGTGCAGGCCCATGTGACCGCGCTGAATACCTTCAGCGGCCAGAGCGCGCACAGCGGCAACGTTCTGCGCCAGGCCGACAGCGGTGATGACCTCAGCAAGTTCGCGAGCGGTGGTGACTTCAGTGATCGCGACACCGGCGCGAGCGGCGGGGTGCGACTTCGTTGCGCCACCGACGAGTCCAACAGCCATAGGCAGTTCGAGCGTGGCGGTGAGGTTGCCGTCCTTGTCCTTCTCGAAGCGCGAGAGGGCGCGGTACTGACCATCGCGGGCAGCGTATGCGTGAGCACCGGCTTCGACGGCGCGCGTGTCGTTACCCGTCGCGAGCACGGCCGCGGTGATGCCGTTCATGATGCCCTTGTTGTGCGTTGCGGCGCGGTACGGGTCGTCGAAGGCGAGGTTGGCACCGGCGATCATGTTGTCGATGATCTCCGGGCCACCGACCTCATCGGGGTGGATCGTGAGGCGTGCACGGGTGATGCGCATGTCAGCGAGGTTCGTGAGAATGCGCAGCAATGAGCGGCCGCCAGCGATCTCCGCGAGGCGCGGGGCGATCGCTTCGGCCATCGTGTTGACAGCGTTCGCACCCATGGCGTCGCCGACGTTTACGACGAGGTGCACGATGAGGTGCTCGTCGAGCAGGCCGTGCACGCGGCGCACGAGCAGGTCACGGGCGCCGCCGCCGACCTGCACAAGGCGCGGGTCTTGCTCGTTGGCGAGAGCGAGGATTTCGTCCTTGTTCTCCATGATGCGAGCAGACGCACCAGCGGGGTCAGCAACATCCAGCAGCTGCACCTGCGCCTGCATCAATGGTTCCGTCGACGTCGTGACAATGCCACCGAAACGACGTGACATGCGGGCGATGTTGGAGGCTGCGGCGACGACCGATGGCTCTTCGGTAGCCATCGGTACCAGCACGTCTTTGCCGTTGATCGTGATGTTCGTCGCGATGCCCACGGGGATCTCGATCTTGCCGATGACGTTTTCGATCATGCGGTCCGCCTGCTCAAACGAGAGACCCTCGCCAGCGAGGGGTGCAAGCGCGTCGGCGTCGAGACCGACGGCCTCGATGACGGCGTTACGACGCTCGACAACGGAGAGATTGCGAAGACCACTGAGACGGGATGACTGAGCCACGAGAAACTTCCTTTTCTGTGGCCAGCATCGCCACAGTTGCCAATCTCACCACCAGGAGGCACTCAGGCATACGTCCAGAATGGACACTATTTCACGCTTTGTTATGGCTGATTAATGGCGCGCCGGGCGCGTTCTATCCGCACAGCGAGTTCGAGGCGGAACCTCGCCTCTGGCGCGTCGAGATCGTCGCCAAGGAGAGTTTTCAGGCGCGCGACCCGCTGTTTAATCGTGTTGAGGTGGGTATGTTGGCTTCGCGCGACAGCAGTGAGTGACCAGCGTTCGTCAAACAGCGTGGCCAGGGTGTCAAACAGCGCGGCGTCACGCCGTATGTCCCAATCGAGCACGGGTTGGAGCGTCTGCTCCACGAATGCGGCGAGGCGGGTGGCATCGCCGTCAAACAGCAAAGCGTATGGTGCCAGCAGTGCCGCATCCATGGTTCCGCTTACGATCCCCAGCCCCTGCGCGAGCTGTGCTGCCTTCCACAGCGAGCGGGCTGCAGCGGCGGCGCTCTCCAGGTCGTTGGCGTCAGTCGCGACGATGAGGCCGACGTCGAAACCACCCTCGGCGCGGAGCTGATCGGCGACAGCATCGGGGCTTCGGCTGCCCGCGCTGACGAGGGCCGTTACGCCGCCGGGCGCGGGCGCGGCGAGCCAATCTGAGCGGTGGTGCAGGCGGCCGAGGATACGGCGGCGCTCGTCTCCGCGACACGGAATTGCCGCGACGACCCAGGGGGCGTCGACAGCGAAGCCACGGGCGGCGGCGCGACGCACAGCGCCAGGGCGCGTGGTGCGCGATTCGATGAGTTCGACCGCGAGCTCGCCGCGCACGCGGTCTTCGGCTTCGAGCATGGCGTTTCGGCGCAACAGCGTGAGCGCGGCGGCGATGGCGGAGCGCTCGATCGTGCGACGCTCCATTTCAGTGACGGGCACATCGCTGCGGGCCACGAGGAGTGCACCGGGTCGAGCTGGTGCCGCAATGACGGGAGCGACGAGTTCGTAATCGCCGTGGGCGATGATCGCGCTACGGCCCGACTCAGCACCGAGCGCGATCGCCGCGCGAATTTCAGGGTCGAGGTTGGGAACCGTGGGGCCGCCCGAAATCACAGCTCCCTGCTCGTCGACAAACGTGACGGCTCGGCCGAGCGCATCTGCGAGCACGCCAACGACCTCATCGGCGCCGTGGCCGTAGGCGACCAGGCGCGTGAGCTCGACGTGCACGGAAGCCGCCCATTCGACCTGCTGCTGACGCTCGGCGGCGGTCGCAGTGGCATCGGTCGCCTCCTTCAAGAGTTGAGCTTGGTGCAGCACGAGGGCCGCTTGGCTTGCGAAGGCGGCGAGAAGTGAGATCTCTTCAGGACGGAACACGTGGGGCTCGCGGCTGGCGGCAAACAGCACGCCGAGCACGGTTCCGTTGACCACGAGGGGAGCGCCAAGCAGCGAGCGGAGTTGCTCCTCCCGCACGATTTCGTCGATGACGTCATCGTGTGGCACCGACTCCAGTTCGAGATAGTCTTCGACCCACTGCGGGTGCTGGGTGCGTACGGCGAGGCTCGCCACACCCACCCCTGCTGGCACGACCATCTCCAAGAATCGCGGCGACGTGGTTCCGGTCACCGCACGCACGTAGAGCTCATCGTGCTCGGGCGAATACACGCTCAGGTACGCGACGTCGACCTCAATGAGGTCGTGCGCGCGGTCGACGATGCGCTGGAGCAGAAGCTCGGCGTCGGCCGTCGAAAGTAGATCACGCATCGACGAGGTGAGCGCGCGAAGTTCGGCGCCGCGGGCGCGGAGGCCGGTGACGCGGCGGGTGAGCTCAATGAACTCGTCGGCCGCTTCGGGGTCAGCCTGCAGTGCGGCGCGGATCGTGGCGTCATCGAGTGGCGCGCCCTCAGAGAGAAGCCGCACCACACTCGCCAATTCAGTCACACGTCTATTGTCTCGCGTCAGGCGGCGAGGGTGAGCAGGGCTAGCCTGAAACCGTGTGCGGGAAAGTGTGGTGATGAGCGAGGCGTGGGGCGGGCATGACCGCGGCTCACGCGGCTACCGCCTCCTGATCCTCGCGCTGTTTGCCGCCGGCGTCGCGACGTTCTCACAGCTGTACTCGGTGCAGGGCGTGCTGCCCGAACTTGCCGCAGACGAGGGAGTCAGCGAGGCGACCGCGGCCCTCGCGGTCTCGGCCGCAACTCTCGGCCTCGCCCTCGCCGTCATCCCGTGGTCGCGCATGGCCGACCGCCGCGGGCGTCGCTACACAATGCGCGTCGCACTGACCGCTGCCGTGATTCTAGGCCTCGCGGTGCCCTTCTCTCCCACGTTCGAGACCCTGCTGGTGTTGCGATTCATCGAGGGCGCGGCACTCGGCGGCATCCCGGCAGTCGCACTCGCTTACCTCGCCGAAGAGGTTTCACCCCGAGCCGCCGCGATCGCAAGCGGAACCTACATCTCCGGCACCTCACTCGGCGGCCTCGCCGGGCGCATCATCGCCGGCCCGCTCAGCGAAATCGTCACGTGGCGCGTGGGCACCCTGGTCGTCTCGATCATCGCCGCTATCGCTGGCTTGATCTTCTTCCTCCTCGCCCCGGCACCGCGCGGATTCGAACCCGTGCTCCGTGGTTCCGACCGCGATATTCCGCTCGCCCGCAAGATCATGACGTGCCTGCGCGACTCTCGCCTCATCGCCCTGTTCTGCCAGGGCGGCTTGCTCATGGGCGGATTCGTCGCGGTGTACAACTACCTCGGGTTCCGGCTGCAAGCACCACCGTTTCTCATCCCGGCGACGATCTCATCGTTCCTGTTTCTCGCCTACCTGTCGGGCACGTGGTCGTCGGCGCAGTCGGGGCGACTGGCCGTGCGCATCGGTCGTTACCGCGTCTTGATCGGCGCCGCGACGCTCATGATTGTCGGGCTCGGGGTCACCATTTCAGACTCGATCGTCGCGGTCATCGCGGGGCTTTTGATCTTCACCGCCGGGTTCTTCGCCGCCCACGCCACCGCATCGGGGTGGATTCCGGCGATCGCGCACACCGGGCGCGCGCAAGCATCGAGCCTCTACAACCTCGCGTACTACGGCGGCTCGAGCCTCTTCGGTTGGGCCGTCGGTCTCGCATTTCAACCGTGGGGATGGCTCGGCGTCGTAGCCACCGTCGGGGCGCTGATTCTGCTGGCAGTGGTGATCGCCGCATTCGCCCTCGGCCGCGATGCCACCGGCAGCCCCTCCCGCGCCTCACTGTAGCGCTCGCTCTGCACCACACGATTTCGGAACCATTCCTCGCCATCGCAGGGATGGTTCCGTCATGAGATTTGATGTGGGAAGAAACCCCTTGCGCATACCTTAGGTTATGTGGTTAGTTAGTCGAGTAAGGAACCAACGAAGTGGAGGTGATCGTGATTGAAGAAGGCAAGCCGCTGTTCCTTCAGATCGCGGAGCAGGTCGAAGACTCGATCGTCGATGGCTCACTCGCTGAAGAAGGTCAGGCGCCATCCACCAATGAGCTCGCCGCGTTTTATCGCATCAACCCGGCGACCGCAGCGAAGGGAGTGAACATGCTCGTTGACAAGGGAGTGCTCTACAAGCGCCGAGGCATCGGCATGTTCGTCGCGTCCGGTGCACGTGACCAACTCCTCACCGAACGACGAGGGATCTTCGCAGATCGCTTCGTCGATCCACTCCTGGTTGAAGCCCGCAAGCTCGGGCTCACCGCCGAAGACTTGGCCGTTCTCATTCGAGACCGCGCCACACAAACAGAAGGGGAAAACTGATGACCACCGTTGTCGAAGTCAAGAACCTCACCAAGCGATACCGCACGACCACCGCGGTAGAGAACGTGAGCTTCTCACTTGAAAGAGACACCATCTACGGCCTACTCGGACGCAACGGCGCCGGCAAGACCACCGTGATGTCGATCCTCACCGCGCAGAACTTTGCCACCTCGGGCGACGTGCGCATTTTCGGTGAAGAGCCGTACGAAAACGCGAGGGTCCTGAGCCGCATGTGCTTCGTACGTGAGAGTCAGCGCTACCCCGACGGCTGGCGTGCACGCAATGCGCTCAAGGCTGCCTCGCTCATATTCCCGAATTGGAATGAGGAGGTCGCGCAGCGCCTGATCAAAGAGTTCCAGCTGCCACTGAACCGTGACATCAAGAAGGTTTCACGTGGTCAGCTGTCGGCGATCGGCGTCATCATCGGCATTGCGTCACGCGCTGAGATCACGTTCTTCGACGAGCCCTACCTCGGGCTTGACGCCGTCGCACGCCAAATCTTCTACGACCGACTGCTCGAGGATTATGCCGAGCACCCGCGCACCATCATCCTCTCCAGCCACCTGATCGACGAGGTCTCCAACCTCATCGAACGCGTAATGGTGATCGATGCGGGCAAGGTCATCATGGATGAGTCCACCGACGACGTGCGCGATCGTGCCACCGCCATCGTGGGCGAAAGCGCCGCAGTCGAGGCATTCGCCGCAGGCCGCGAAGTGCTCCACCGCGAATCGCTCGGACACGTGACAAGCCTCACCGTGCTCGGACACATCACCCCGAGTGAGCGCGCTCAGCTCACCACCGCGGGCATCGAGCTCGCACCCGTTTCTCTGCAACAACTCATCGTGCGCCTGACACAGGCCGCGGCCGAGTCGAAGGAGGTCGCACCATGAGTCGCATCGGCACCGTCGTCCGCATGCAGTTTGTGAACCGTTGGACATTCATCTGGATACCCCTCATCATCCTCGGCGGCACATTCGTCATCACGCTACTGATTCACTGGATGATCCCCACTGATGATCCCAAGTTCGGCGGGGGCGCGCAGGCCCCCATGTGGTACATGCTGAGTGCCGGCATCATGGCCATGGCAGCTACCTTTCCGTTCTCCCAGGCCATGAGCATCACGCGTCGCGAGTTCTATATCGGAACCATGACGGCGGGGGCGATCACGTCGGGCATCATGGCCCTCGTATTCATCATCGGCGGCCTCATCGAGGACGCCACTAATGGATGGAGCTTCAATAGCTACTTCTTCCGTCTCGACTGGTTGTGGCAAGCGGGCGCCGTCATTGCGGGCATCTTCTACTTCGCCCTCACGATGCTGCTGTTTTCGATGGGACTCTTCTTCGCGACGGTCTACCGCCGTTGGGGCGCTCCGGTGCTCACGATCGGTCTCGTCAGTCTCGGCCTCGTGTTGGTGGGCGTAGTGTTCTTGATCACAAAGTTCGAACTCTGGGGAGGCGTCGCGCAGTTCTTCATGAACGCTGGTGTCACCGGCCTCACGTTCATGTTGCTGGGCCTCACGGTCGCGTTCGCGGCAGCCGCCTACCTGCCGCTGAGACGCTCAACTCCGTAATGAGCAAATGAAGTCCCCGGAAGCACGGTGCTGGTTGCGGGGACTTCGTGCGTTCTGCGCGTATCGAGCAACCCGGAACGGCGTGGAAGCGAGCAGGGGAGACTAGCCTGGGAGGCGGAACGGAGCGTATGAGCGATACGAGTGAGCGGACGTCGCGGTGGCGTGTGCTTCCGGGGCGCGCGAATGTCGTGCTCTGGCTCGCCGTGGGCACGTTTGCCGTCGCCGTTCTTGCGGTTTCGGCACCGCTGAGCGTCACGGTTTATGACGTTCCGGTCGTCACGGCGCTGTTGTTCTCGCTCGTACTTGCGGGCGCGATGCCGCTTGCGCTGGTGTTGCCGTGGGGTGGCGTCGCCGCCGCGATCGTGAGCGCGACTTCGCTCACGAGTGGCTCCGCCTTCACGACGGAGGCGCCCTGGCCGGTCTCGGTGACCACGACCATCGCGGTATCGCTCACGTGGCTCCTCGTCGGCTGGCGCGCGCGATGGTTTGTTGTCACGATTGGCTGGTTCGGCGGCGTGCTGATGGTCATCGTCTCGACGGCCGAAGCGCTCAGCGCCAACGCCCCGAGCGGCGCGATCATTGCCGACCTGGTTGTGTTTGCCGCCGCATCACTCGTCACAGCTCTCGCCGGAATCATTCTGCGCAATTGGGAAATCGTTGGCGCCCAGCTTGTCGCCGAACGCGCCCTGTCGGCTGCCGAAATCGCACAGCGCGAGGCTGCCGAGGAGAAGGCCCGTATTGCCCGCGAACTGCACGACGTCGTCGCGCACGGCATGTCGGCGATCCAGGTGCGTGCCGCGAGCGCACGATACCGCCTCACCGGTCTTCCCGCCGACGCGATCGCCGAGTTCGACGACATCGCCGCCACCGCGCGAGCCTCGATGGCCGACATGCGGTCGATTCTCGGCGTGCTGCGTGATGAAGGTTCTGACGCCGCATCGAGCCCGCAGCCCACGCTCGCCGACCTCTCTGCCCTCGTCGAACGCGCCCGCGCCCTGTCGCCGATCACCGTGACCGGGGCGTGGAACCTCACCCCCACCGAACGCGCTGACCCGCTGCTCGGGCTCACCGTCTACCGAGCCGTGCAGGAAGCACTGAGCAACGCGGCCCGTCACGCACCGGGTGGCGCCATCACCATCGCGTGGAGCGAATCGCCCACGAGCCGCCATATTACGATCAGGAACGCTGCACCAACGCGCACGATCGATGGCTCGCGCTCCGATCACCCGCTTGCAACGCACCGTGGCGGGCAGGGCCTGCGTGGCATGCGCGAGCGCCTGCACGTGCTGAACGGAACCGTGAGTACAGCACCACAACCGGGTGGCGGTTTCGCCGTGCAAGTGGCAATACCCCGCGACTCACCCCGAGGAGAGACGCTATGACAACCGTGTTGATCGTTGACGACCAGGCGATGGTGCGCGCGGGATTCGCCGCCATACTCGGTTCGCACGAGGACATCACCATCGTTGGCCAGGCGGGCGATGGCGTCGAGGGTGTTGCCCTCGCTCGCGAACTGCGCCCCGACGTCGTGCTGATGGACGTGCGTATGCCCAATCTCAACGGCATCGACGCGACGACCGAGATTCTGGCTACCGCGAAACGCGACAACCGCCCGGCCCCGGCCGTGCTCATCCTCACGACGTTCGACGCCGACGAATACGTGCACGATGCTCTCACGGCTGGCGCGAGCGGCTTCCTCCTGAAAGACGCCCTGCCCGAAGAACTCGTCAACGCCGTCAACATCGTTGCCGCTGGCGACGCGTTGCTGGCGCCACGAATAACGAAGCGACTCCTCGAGAAGTTCGCCTCCACGCGCCCGGCAACCAACCGCCACGCCCTGAGGCTCAACGACCTCACCGAGCGCGAGCACGAAATCCTCGTGCTCATCGGCCGCGGCCTCTCCAACAAGGAGATCGCCGAGACGCTCTTCCTCGCTGAGCAGACGGTGAAGAGTCACGTCAGCCGCATCTTCACGAAGCTCGACCTGCGCGACCGCGTCAACGCCGTGATTCTCGCCTACGACGCCGGCCTCGTCGAGCGCTCCAGCTAGCCACCCCCTACCGCGGTACTAGTCACGTCAACCCTGCGGGGTGATGCGGCACGCCATAGTTGTGCCCGACCGTAGGGGTATGGTCGACATCGCCCCACGCCCCACCGCCGTCAAACGCACCCCGCGCGACCTCCCGGTCATCGGCGGAGCCCGCGACATCGCGATCGACACCACCCGTGCTGTTCTCCTCACGATCGTCGTGTTCCTGCACGCGTTCATGGTCGGTGTCAGCCTCGACGCCAACGGCACCCCGGTACTCGAAAACGCGATGGAGCACTGGTCGGGCTGGCCCGTACTCACGTGGTTCGCGCAGGTCATGCCGCTGTTCTTCGTGCTCGGCGGATTCGCGTCGTACACGCAATACAGCAAGCTGCGGGCACGCGGAACCACGGCCTCCGCATACGTCTCGGCTCGCCTGGCACGTCTGCTGATTCCCGCAGGCGCCGCGATCGCCGCGGTCACGATCTTCTTGGCAGCACTCACCGTCACTGGGGTCTCCCCCGACGTCATTGCGACCGCTGGCTTCCGTATTAGCCAGCCGTTCTGGTTCTTGGCGGTTTACATCGGTGTCACCGCCCTGGTTCCGGCCATGGTGTGGCTCCATGAACGAAGCAAAGGCCTGACCCTCCTCACTCTCGCGCTCGGTGCGCTCGTGGTCGATGTTGTGCGCGTGGCCACCGACATCACCGCGATCGGCGCCCTCAACATTGCGTTCGTCTGGCTGTTCGCGCAGCAGTTGGGCTTCGCCCTCGCCGACGGTACGCTCGACCGCCTCGGCACCCGCGCCCAGCGCACGATTGGCATCGCCGCCCTTGCGACGATCGCCGTCACGATGCTCACCGGCTTCTATCCCGCCGACCTATACGCGGCGCTCAACCCGCCGATGGGCGTGCTGATTCTGCTCGGCATCGCGCAGACCATGATCTTCCTGCAGCTGCGCACGGGCATCCGCCGCATCGGCGCGTTGCCGGGCATTGCCCGCGTCGTCACCTGGATCGGCGAGCGCTCCATGACCATCTACAGCTGGCACATGCTCGTCACGATCGCGATCGCCGGCGCCCTCATCAACGCCCCGTTCGCACTGCCCGCCCCGATCACGACCGACTGGTGGCTCACCCGCCCGCTGTGGTTCCTCGCCGTCGGCGTCGCCGTGGTCGTCGCCGCCTCTTTCGCCGGAGGCCTCGAGCGCCGCCGCATCACCGCCCCGCCCGCCGGTCGCACCCGCGTCACCGTCGCGACCCTGCTTGCCGTCGCCGGTGTCGTGCTCACGCTCGCCATTGGTTCCGTCGGCGCCGCGTGGGTCATCGCGTCTGCCGCCGTCGCCACAGCACTCATCCTCGTGATGCGCCGTACCCGCCACGAGGCACTCACCAAGTAACACCGTCAACGAGACCCCGGGGCCCCATGCGCAACGCCGCGCCCGCTAATCTTTGCGTTAATGTCGCCATCCATTAACCAAAGTCCGAGACGGTAGCCCGATGAATACCCTTCGCATCCTGCACCTCACCGATACGCACCTCTTCGGCGATGATGCTCGCCACTATGACACGGTCGACACGGCAGCCCAACTGACGGCCGCGCTCGCGCACGTCGCCGAGCAGACCTTTGACCTTGTGGTTGTCGCCGGTGACGTAAGCGAAGACGGAACCATCGAGTCGTACCAGCGTGCTCGCACGATGATGGGCGATTGGGCCCGTGAGCGCGGCGCTCGCACGGTGTTCACGATGGGCAACCATGATCGGCGCGAAGCTTTTCGCGAGGTGCTCGGCGGCGGACAGCCCGACGCCGACGAGCACGCACTTCCCGGCGTCGACCCCGCCCGCCCAGTCGCATCGGTGGCCGAGAGTAACGGCTGGCGCGTCATCGTGCTCGACAGCTCGGTGCCCGCACGCGGCTATGGCGACATCGAACCCGAGCAACTCACGTTCCTCCGCGAAACCCTCGCGACTCCTGCTGAAAACGGCACCGTCATTGTGATGCACCACGCCCCGGTAGACGCGCAAACCGACCTGCTGCAGGCGCTCGCCCTTGACCCCGCTGACGCCGATGAGTTCATCCAGATCATTACCGGTTCTGACGTGCGCGCCGTGCTGAGCGGCCACTACCACCACCCGATCGTCGAAACGATCAACGGCATTCCGGTGGTCGTCGCCGCGGGTGTCGCCAACATTGCCCGCTCGCTCGACGACCCGGCAGAAGAATCAGCCGAGCTTGCTTTTGGTGGCGCGGTCATTGAGATCCGCGACGCGCGCACCCGCGTGGTTCCGTTTGTCGAGCGTCACGAACCGACGCCCGAAGTGTTCCGCTACGACCGCGATATCGTCGCCCGCATCATTGCAGCCGCCGGCCGCCCCGCAAAGTGAGCCCCTGGTTCCGCCCCACCCACGCGCGCCACACGCGTGGGGCGGAACCATGACGGCAGGTCAGAGATCGTCGTCGGGGGTGACGGATTCGGTGTCGTAGCGCAGCACGAACTTGGCTTCGTCGCCCCGCAGACGACGACGCACATAGAACACCGGGCGGCCCGCGGTATCGGCGGTGACGCCATCTCGCACTAGTAGGGCCGTACCGGTGGGCACACCGAGGGCGTCGGCGTCGGCAAAGTCGGCTCCAACTGCACTAAACGCGCGCCACAGGTAACGCAGTTCGAGGCCGAGACCCTCGACGAGACCGCGCACGACGAGGCCGTGCTCGGCAACCAGGGCTTCAACGTCGCCGAGGCGCTCGGGGTACCAATAGCTGTTGGTGATCCAGCGGCGACCGCCGTGAATCATGACGGTGTCGAGGCGGCGCAGCTCCGCCAGGGGTACTCCGAGGCCGGCCACGATATCGTCGGGCAACGGTTCTGTTGCGGGGCCCGCGTGCAGCACGACCTCATCGACCTGGCGCACGGGGCGGGCAGAGACCGGCGGCAGGCTGAGGTCAAGCGCGTCCGCCAGCGAGTCAGATGACTGGCGGGCAACGGGCAAGCTCGAAACGATCTCAACGAGGTCGGGCGGTGACGTGACAAACGTGCCGACACCGCGGCGAATCTCCACCGCGCCCAGGCGCTGTAGCTCGACGATGCCCTGCCGAAGCGTGAGGCGCGTCACACCGAATCGCGCGGCCAGCTCGTTTTCGTTGGGAAGTCGGGTGCCAGCGGGCAACGTGCCGTCTTGAATCTCTTGCCACAGCTCGGCGGCAATACGACGGTAAACCGGCAAGCCAGACAGCGCTGAGTCACGGGCACTTTGCCGCTCGTTCACCTGCCACTCCCTTTCGCGTCACAAAGGACATCTAGACATATAGATGTCCTGCACAGCATGTGAGGGGTTGCGATGCAATCCCCACAACAGAAAGGTATTCCATGCGCAGATCTGTTGCGTTCACCGCCCTGGCCTTGAGCGGTGTCTTGCTCGCCGGCTGCTCCACCTCCCCCGCAAACGATGCGGCCCCCGAGACCTCGGCACCCGCCGCGGCTGCTGATCCCACCGCGATCGTCGACATCCGTGTTGGGCTCGAGCCGACGAGCCTCGACGTCACCACGACATCGGGCGCTGGCCTCGTTCAGGTCATGCGCGGCAACGTCTACCAGGGCCTCGTCGGCCTCACCGAAGACCGCACCATTGTTCCGGCACTGGCGACGGAGTGGGAGGTCTCGGAAGACGGACTCACCTACACCTTCACGGTGCGCGATGGCGTTGTTTTCCACGACGGCACCCCGATGACCATGGATGATGTGGTCGCTTCGCTCACCGCCGCGAGCGCTGATGACTCCAAGAACCCTGATGCCAAGCGCATGACCGGCGTCGTGTCGGTGACCGCGACCGACGACAGCACCGTCGAAATCGTGCTCGCCGAACGCGACATTAACTTCCTCGAGACCCTTACCACGGGTGCGGGCTACATCACTTCGCAGACCTCGACGGTTGACCTCGCATCGGCAACGAATGGCACCGGCCCGTACACTCTCGGCCAGTGGAACCGCGGCGCAACGCTCTCGCTCGAGCCGTTCGCGGACTACTGGGGCGACGCGCCGAGCAACGGCGGAGTCGTCTTCCACTACATCGCTGACGAGGCGACGGCGGCGACCGCACTCCGCGGTGGCGAGCTCGACGTTCTCGTCGGTGCCTCGCCCGAAACAACCGACCTGTTGGCCGCCGATAACGCGTTCCAGGTGGCCGAGGGCGAGTCGACGAGCTGGATGACGCTCGGCTTCAACCACACCGTCGAGCCGCTCAAGGATCAGCGCGTTCGCGAGGCTATCCGCCGCTCGATCGATAAGAGCGAGCTCATTGAGGTTCTCGGCGGCCAGGCGCTCGAAGTCGGAACCATCACGGTTCCGAGTGACACGTGGCACGTTGACGCGACCGACACGGCCGCGTTCGACACCGCAGAGGCGAAGAAGCTCCTCAAGGAGGCCGGCTACGAAGACCTCGAACTGACGCTGACGGTCTCGAACACGTACGACACCATCATCACCGAGTTCATCGCGGCAGAGCTCGCCGAAGTCGGCGTTGACGTAAAGATCGAAACCGTCGAGTTCGCGACCTGGTTGGAAGACGTCTACACGAACAAGAAGTTTGAGCTGACGATGGTGCTGCACGTCGACCCGGCGACGGCAACGTACTACGCCAACCCGAACTACTACTGGAGCTACGACAACGCCAAGGTTCAGGGTCTGATCGCTGACGCTCGCACCGCGCTCACCGAAGACGAGCGCGACGAAGCCATGCGTGAGGCAGTCACCCTGGTTGCCGAAGACTCGGCGAGCGACTGGCTGTACTCGCCGAAGAACATCATCGTCGCCGGCGCCGACGTTGCGGGCTTCGCGGTCGACCGCAACTCGACCAACTTCCCGGTTTCGGGCATCACGATCGCCGAGTGATGACCCTCACGGCGGCACCGTCTGGGCGCGGAACCATGATCCGCGCCCAGCGCACGGCTCGCTACATCGCGGGGGAGGCGATCGTTCTGATCGCCTCCCTCGTGGTGGCGAGCATGGCCATCTTCGGATTCTTGGCCATCCTTCCCGGCGACCAGGCCGCCGTTCTCGGCGGCGTTGACGCCACCCCCGAGCAAATCGAGGCGTTGCGCCAGCAGATGGGCCTTAACCGCCCGATTTGGGAGCAGTATCTGGATTGGTTCGGCGGCGTACTCACCGGCGACCTCGGCACGAGCGCCCTCGATGGCCGCTCGGTGGCGGCCGAACTCGGCGAAAAGCTGCAGGTCACGGTTCCGCTCGGCATCCTCGCGCTCATCCTCAGCATTGTCATCGCGGTTCCGGTCGGCGTGATCGCCGCCATCTACCGCGACAGCGCATTCGGCCGCGTGATCACGGGGCTCAGCCAGCTCTGCGCAGCGATCCCCACGTTCGTGCTCGGCCTCGCGCTCGTGCTCCTTGTCGCGCTGCCGACGCGGCTCTTTCCCGTGCAGGGCTTCCCTGCCGACCGCTGGGCTGACCCGATGGAGGCGTTGCGTTCGCTGATCCTGCCGGCCACCGCCATTGCGATCGGACAATCAGCCGTGCTGGTGCGGTTCGTCCGTAGCGTCACGATCGACATCCTGCTGAAGGACTGGGTTCGCACCGGGCTCGCTCAGGGCTGGCCGCTACGCGCAGTACTCGTTCGCCATGGCGCCCGCAACGCGGCACTCCCCCTGCTCGGCATCATCGGTCTGGAGATCGCGGGCATTCTGATGGGCTCCGTCATCGTCGAGCAGATTTTCGCGCTCCCCGGCGTCGGTGGCATGCTGCTCAGCGACGTCGGAAACCGCGACATCACGTCGATTCAGAGCACCCTGTTCGTGCTTACCGCCCTCGTGATGATCACCACCGTTGTTCTCACCACGCTCTCCCGCGTGCTTGATCCTCGCGTTCGGAGCGCCTCATGATTCGCCGCTTTCTCCGCCACCCGCTGGGCATCGTTGGCCTCGCTCTCGTCGCCGTGCCCGCCTTCGCCGCGATCGTGTCGCTGTTCTGGACGCCCCATAACCCGACCACCTTCGAACCCCTCGACCGTTGGCTACCGCCATCACCTGAGCACTGGCTCGGCACCGATGCGGGCGGGCGTGACCTGTTCAGCATCCTGCTCGCCGGAGCTCAAGCGACCATGCTTGCCACCGTTCTCGCAACCGTCGTTGCCATCGTTGTCGGGGTTCCGCTCGCCCTCATGACGGCGCTGGCTCCGCGCCGCACCTCGGGTGTCATGGAACGCGGCATCGACATCGCGATCGCCTTCCCGACGCTCGTGCTGGCCATCATTTTGGTGACTTCGTACGGCGCCAGCATCTGGACTTCCTCCATCGCGATCGGCCTCGGTAGTAGCGTCGTGGTCGCCCGCACGATGGTCTCCGAACTGCGCGGTGTTCTCGCGTCTGACTACGTGACGCTGGCGAGAGCGGGCGGCGTGGGAACCATGGGCATTGTGTTCTCACATTTGCTTCCGAATGTGGCGCCCACACTTCTCGTGCGCGCCACCCAGATTCTGTCGGTGGCCGCTCTCGCCGAGGCGGGCCTGTCGTACCTCGGTTTCGGCACGCCACCGCCCACCGCGTCGTGGGGCCGCACGCTCTCCGACCTGCAGTCCCAAGTATTGGTGCGCCCCGAAGTTCTCATTGCCCCCAGCATCGCCATCACCACGCTCGTCATCGGCTTCGCCCTCATCGGTGATGCCCTGCGTGACGCTCTCGAAAACACCGCGCGGGCCACGCCGCGCCCCACTCCCGCATCCGCCCCCGCAACCGAGAAGGTGCCCGCATGACTCTGCTCAGCATTGACAACCTGACCATCACGATCGCCGGACGCACCGTTGTCGACGGCGTCTCCCTGCACGTTGAGCACGGCGAGCGCGTCGGACTCATCGGTGAATCCGGCTCCGGCAAGTCACTCACGTGTCTGGCAACGCTCGGCCTGCTGCCGCCCACCGCGAGCGCCACGGGCAGCATCACGGTCGAGGGCGCCCAGGTGATCGGCGCGTCGACCCGCTACCTCCACAAGCTCCGTGGCCGCACCGTCGGATGTGTTTTTCAAGAGCCCCAGACGGCGCTGGACCCGCTCACCACGATCGGTCGCCACCTCGTCTCACCGCTGCGCGCACACGGCCAACTGCGCCCTGGTTCCGCCCGCCGCACCGCCATCGCGCTGGCTGACATGGTGGGCCTGCCCGACCCCGAAAGCATCATTCGCCGTTATCCGCACGAGCTCTCCGGCGGTCAGCGTCAGCGCGTCATGATCGCAATGGCGATGTCGACTCGCCCGTCGCTCCTCCTCGCTGACGAGCCGACGACGGCGCTCGATGTCACGGTGCAGGCGCGGGTGCTCGCGCTCATGGGCGATCTCACCGAGCGCAGCGGCGCCGGCGTGCTGCTCGTCACACACGATATGGCCGTCGCGGCTTCGCGCTGCGATCGCATCGTGGTGATGCAGTCGGGCCGCATCGTGGAAACCGGAACCCCGGAGCAGTTGCTGACGAACCCGCGCGAGGAGTACACGGCACGTCTCGTCGACGCCGCCTACGCGACCAGTTGGCAGCCCGCGCGTGAGCGCATCGCGGTGGCGGCATGACATCGCTCCTGTTTGACGCCGCGAACGTCTCGATGCAGTATCCCGGCTCATCAAAGCCGGCCGTCGATGGCGTCTCGCTCACGGTTGAGCCGGGCCGGCATCTCGGAATCATCGGGGAATCCGGGTCGGGCAAGACGACGCTGGCACGCATGTTGTTGGGGCTGAATCGCCCGACGAAGGGAACCATTAGCTACCGTGGCGAGGCAGTTCCGGTTGGTCGCGACAAGGGCGCGCGGGAGTTTCGCCGCCGCGTACAGGTCGTGTTGCAAGATCCGTTCGCGTCGTTGAACCCGCGCATGCCGGTCGGGCGCATCATCGCTGAACCGGTGCGGGCGCTGTGCCCGACGTGGGATGCCCGCGCCCGCACCCTCGAGCTTTTGGCCGCCGTCGGGTTGCCGGAGGAGTTCGCGCAACGTCTGCCGCGGGAGCTCTCCGGGGGCCAGCGGCAGCGTGTTGCCATTGCCCGTGCGCTGGCCCCACGACCAGAGACGGTGATCGCCGATGAGCCGGTCAGTGCGCTCGACGTGTCGGTGCGCGCTCACGTGCTGCAGCTGCTGCGTCGGCTGGCGGCGCACGAAGAACTCACCCTGATTGTCATTTCGCACGACCTCGGCATTGTCGACGGCCTGTGCAAAGACGCGCTCGTGATGCGCTCCGGGCGTATCGTCGAACACGGACCGGTCGGCGATGTGCTCGAAAACCCCCAAGCCGACTACACCCGCGAACTTCTCGCCAGTGTTCCCCTTCTGCCCCACCGAGAGGCCCGCACCCCATGACTATGACTGAGACTCTGGTGACACCGCCCGCGCTGCA
Organism: Microbacterium daqui; assembly: GCF_050408675.1. Taxonomy (NCBI): domain Bacteria; kingdom Bacillati; phylum Actinomycetota; class Actinomycetes; order Micrococcales; family Microbacteriaceae; genus Microbacterium; species Microbacterium daqui. Next base: position 133,076 of record NZ_JBNTKF010000003.1, read on the forward strand.
CAACTTCCGCCCCGTCGGCGGCTTCACCACGCGCGATGGCCGCCACGTGCGTGGCGACCGGGTGTTTCGCTCTGCCGCCCCGATGCGCGAGCCGGGCGTTGCCACAACCGATGTTGTTGGTTCCGGTGTTCGCACAATTGTTGATCTGCGCGACTCGGGCGAACGCGCCCGTACGCCCGGCGCCTGGCAGCACGATGAGCTGACCGTGCATCACATTCCGGTATTTGATGACCAGCTCCGCGACCTGCCGTTCGACACGCTCGATGAGTTGTATGGCCACATGGTCGACTCGTTTGCCGGCCAGTTAGCGTCGGCCGTGACGGCGATTGCGCAGGGCGCGAGCCGCGGCGTGCTGTTGCACTGCACCGCAGGAAAAGACCGCACCGGCGTTATTAGCGCGCTGATGCTTGATGTTCTGGACGTCGACCGAGCAACCATTCTCGACGATTTCTCGGCATCCCAGCGATTGCTCGGTGCGGACTACCTCGCCGACCTGTTCGCCGGGCACGACCCCGCGTCGATTCCTGGTATCGCCGCGCACAAGGCGACGGCATCGCCGCCCGAGCTTCTCATCTCGATGTTCGCGCGCGTTGAGCACCAGCACGGATCATCGGCGGCGTTTCTGCAGGCAAATGGCGTGACTGACGCTGACCTGGAGCGCCTCGCAACCGCTCTCGTCGTCTCGTAACCATCCCCTGGTTCCGCCCCCTCCCGTCGCCGAGGTACGTTATTAGGCGAGATACGAGGTGGGGGCTTACGTCCGCTCTTCGGCGGTCTTCGTGTGGTGGCGGATGACCTCGGCGACGACGAAGTTGAACCACTTCTCGGCAAACTCAGGGTCAAGGTGCGCGTCTTCGGCGAGCTGCTTGAGACGCGCAACCTGCTGCTCTTCACGCTTCGGGTCAGACGCCGGCATTTCGTGCTCGGCCTTGAGAACGCCCACCTGCTGCGTGGCACGGAACCGTTCCGCGAGCATAAAAATGAGGGCGGCGTCGATGTTGTCGATCGTCGCGCGGAGGCGCAGCAACGTGGTGGTGGGGTCTTCCGCAGTCATGCGTCCAGCCTAGAACGCTTCGGGCACATGATCTGCCGAATGTCACAGCTGGCTGATAGCATCCGAACATGAACCGACGACTCGCAGCCCTTATTCTCACGGTTCCGCTCGCTGTTGCGGCGCTTGCCGGGTGCTCAAGCACCGCGGGCGGTGGCAATGGCGACTGGCCCGCTGACATCACCGAAAACTTCATGACGAGTTGTGAAGACTCCAGCGGCGGCCAGACCGCCTACTGCGAGTGCTCGCTGGAGACTCTGCAAGAGAACTTCACGCTCGACGAGTTCAAGGAGATGGATCAGAACATCAACGACGAGAAGACGCAAGACGTTCTCGCCGAGATCATCTCGTCGTGCCAGGCAGAGATCAAGTAACGGGCGACATCACCCGCGCGGCTCGAAGACGCGCAAAATAGGCTCCGCCACCGCCTGGGTGCCGCCGCGGCTGCAAAAACCGCGGCGGGCGGGCGCTAGTCGAAGAGCGGAACCAGTGCCGTCGGGGTCGGGGCCGGGGTGCGGTGCAGAAGCTGGCCGACAATACCCGTGCGCGGGTCGACGCTGCGCGAAACGACGTCGTCGGAGCGTTGACCGGTGACGAAAATCGTGTCACCCACGAGTACGTGATGACGTGGCCAATCGACACCGGATTCGACGAGCGCGACGCTTTCGAGGCGGGCGCCGCCATCGAGCACGGCGATCGTTGCGACGGTGTTAGAACCACGCACCGTCACGTGCAGGTACAGCCCGTCAATAGTCGTCGAGATTTCAGCCGGGTAGTCGACACCGAATGATGTTTCCCGCGAAACCGGCACGGCCGTGACGATGCGCCACACGCCTTCGCGGTCGGGAGCCAGACCGTAAACCTCGCCGGAGTACTCGGTCACGACGTACAGGTGACCGCTCGGGTGCCACACCGCGTGACGCGGGCCCGAGCCCTTCGGCAGGGCAACCTGCTGAATCTCGGTGTCGCCGCGCCAAATGCGCACGAGGTCGAAGCCGAGGTCGGTCGTCGCGAACAATCCGCCCGAGACGAACGTGGTGTGGTGGCCGCGAGAGACGCGGGCGTTAGGGTCTTCGACCACCGGCAGCGTTTCAACGGGCTCGGGGTTGTCGTAGTCCGGAACCAGGTGTGCGAACTCCGGTCCCGCTGCCTCACGAAGTGCGGCAGCGGCGGCGCTCAAGTCAACGGTTCCGTTTGCCGCGAGGCTGGCCGGCGGGTTCGCCGCCTCGAAGCTATACGGATCGGTGGTCGACGACAGTGCGGTCGCCACCCCCAGCGAACCGTCGGCCGCGAGCGCAACGCGCGTAATGGTTCCGTCGCCATAGGCGGCTGTTACCAGCGTGCCCGCACCCGGCGCGATGGCCGCGTGGCACGTGGCGTATCCGGTCGAAACCGGGGCACCGAGCGGTGCGAGCGTGTCGTCACCAGTGCGGCGGAAGGCCTGGACGGCACCCCGCTCTTCGAGCGTTGCGTAAACAACGTCTTCAGTGGGGTGCGCGACCAGCCACGAGGGAGACTCGGCATGCACGGCTGTGCCACTGAACGTGAGCGCGCCACGCGGCGATTGCGCAGCAGGTTCGCCTGCCACCAAAACGCCGATACCGCTGGCGTGGCCGCTCATGTCAGCGGTGTAGCCGCCGAGCCAGAACCGCATTAGTCGAGCAACGGCGTGCGTACGATGGCCGCGTCGCGGGCGGGGCCCACGCCGATGACCGAGATGCGAGTGTTGCTCATCTTCTCGAGCGCAAGAACGTAGTCCTGCGCATTCTGCGGCAGGTCTTCGAACGTACGCGCGGTGGAGATGTCTTCCGTCCAGCCGGGGAAGTATTCGTAGATCGGCTTGGCGTGGTGGAAGTCGGTCATGTTGACCGGAACCTCGTCAAAGCGAACACCATCAACGTCGTACGCGACACACACCGGGATCTGCTCGATGCCGGTGAGGATGTCGAGCTTCGTCAGCACGAGGTCGGTGAGACCGTTGATGCGCGTGGCGTAGCGGGTGATCGGGGCGTCGTACCAGCCGACGCGACGCGGACGACCCGTCGTGGTTCCGAATTCGAAACCGCGCGAGCGCAGCATGTCGCCGTCAGCGTCGAACAGCTCGGTCGTGAACGGACCGGAGCCGACGCGGGTCGTGTAGGCCTTGACGATTCCGACGATGCGGTCGAGGCGGTTGGGGCCAACACCCGAACCTGTTGCGGCGCCACCGGCGGTTGCCGACGACGACGTCACGAACGGGTACGTGCCGTGGTCGACGTCGAGCATCGTGGCCTGGCCACCCTCGAAGACGACGACCTCGTTGCGGTCGAGCGCCTCAGCCAGAAGCAGCGCCGTGTCAGCCACCATGGGCTTCAGGCGCTCCGCGTAGGCGAGCAGGTCGTCGACAATTTCGTCGGCCGTGATGGCGCGACGGTTGAAAAGCTTGACCAGCAGGTGGTTTTTCTGGTCGAGGGCGCCCTCAACCTTCTGGCGCAGAATGTTCTCGTCGAACAGATCCTGCACACGAATACCGACACGGTTGATCTTGTCGGCGTAAGCCGGTCCGATTCCGCGACCCGTGGTTCCGATCTGGCGCTTTCCGAGGAAGCGCTCAGTGACCTTGTCGAGCGTGCGGTGATACTGCGTGATGATGTGCGCGTTGGCGCTCACCTTCAGGCGCGAGACGTCGATGCCGCGGGCGCTCAGCGCAGTGAGCTCCGCGAAAAGGACTTCGAGGTCGATGACGACACCGTTACCGATGACGGGCGTGACTCCGGGCGAAAGGATGCCGCTGGGAAGCAAGTGAAGTGCGTACTTCTCGTTGCCCACAACAACGGTGTGGCCGGCGTTGTTACCGCCGTTGAACTTGACGACCCAGTCGGTGCGTTCACCGAGAAGGTCTGTCGCTTTACCTTTGCCCTCGTCGCCCCACTGGACGCCGACGATCACGATTCCTGGCATTTTGGGATACACCCCCTGAAAAGGGACCCGGGCGTGGGTCCACCCAATCTTACCCATTCGCCCTGAGAGGCCTTTGAGGGTGGCGGAATGTGACGCGTAAGGGGCCACCCCTTACGCTCTAACCATGCGGTTTTCTCGGATGGCGGCGATTGCTGCGACGTTTGTGCTGGCTCTGACCCTGGGCGGATGCGCGACGACGCCCGGTTCGACCCCGACGTCTGAGCCGGCCGTCAGCCCATCGGCAGACGCAACAGCTGACGGCGCGTGCGCATACCCCACAAGCCCGCGTCCGGCGGCGAAGGCTGTCGAGGTTCCGCCCGCCGAGCCCACCGTTACCGGCGAAGTTTCGGTGACGATCGCGACGTCGGCCGGTGACCTGAACCTCACGCTCGACGCTGATAAGGCCCCGTGCGCGGTCAACAACTTTGTTTCGCTCGCCGAGCAGGGCTACTTCGATGGCACGTCGTGCCACCGTCTGACCACGTCGGGCATCTTCGTACTGCAGTGCGGCGACCCGTCGGGCACGGGTTCGGGCGGCCCGGGATACTCGTTCGCCGACGAGCTCGACCCGAAAGAGACGTACCCAGCAGGAACCGTGGCGATGGCCAACGCTGGCCCCAATACCAATGGTTCCCAGTTCTTCCTGGTCTACCAGGATGCGCCCGGCGCTCTCGCCCCCGCCTACACGCCGTTCGGCACGTTTGATGAGGCTTCGGTGAAGGTCGTGCAGGATGTCGCGAAGGCCGGACTCGCCGATGATCAGGTGGCACCGAAGACCCCGGTCGACATCTCAGCGGTGACCGTCGCTCCGTAGCGTTCGCTCCTCAACAGGCGGGTTGTGGCGTCGAGCTTTCCACAGACTATCGAACACTGTTTCCAATGACGAAGGCCAATGCCACAATGAGGTATGGCACTTTTCCACGACGTTCTCGCACTGATACCGACCGCGGTATCTCATGCGGGCGCGTCTGTTGCGCCCGAGGCTGACCGCTCGATCATCACCGATGTCGTGGGCGATTTCTCCCGCGACGAGGTGATGGCGGCGATCCGTGAGGTGACGGCAGTCACGCAAGAGGCCGAGTACATTCGGTCTGTTCTCATCGGCATGGCCGCGTCACTGTCGACGCGCGAAGCCGGGCACGAGGGCCTCGCGCAGAAAGAGGGGCATCGCAACACCACGTCGCTGATTCAAGCGGTGATCGGAACCAGTTACACCGAGGCCGCGAAGCAGGTTCGGGTGGGTGAATCGCTCGTGGAGAGTCTCGTTTCTCCGCCTGCGGCCCCGGCTTCTGAGCCGGCTGGCGGTGGTGATTCCCCGGAGGGTGACGCTGGCCCGGATCCTGAGCCGGTGCCGTGTCGCGAGCCGTGGCATGCGCCGCTCGGGCGCGCGCTGCGTGACCAACAACTCACGACACAGCAACACGACTCGATCATGAAGGGGTTGGGCGCGCCTCCTCGCATTGCGCGTGATTCGCACGGCGACCCGGTGCCCGAGAGCTCCGGCTCGCCTGCGCCTGGAGCCGACGATGCGCCCGATGCCGGTGTCGAGCCACGCGCTCTGACGCGTGAAGAGGCTGACGAGGTTGATCGTGAGTTTATTGACGCCTGGTCACTTGCCGCGGAGACGCTGGTTGAAGAAGCCGCGATTCGCGACACCACAGAGCTGTATCGCGCGGCGAAGGCGCTTCGTGATCAGCTTGATCCCGTTGGCGCCGAGAAGCGATACCAGGAGCGCTATGAGAAGCGGTCTTTCCGCATTGAACAGTGGCGCGACGACGTCAATCTCGACCGCGAGCAGCGCTTATTCAGTGCACAGCAGCGAATTGCGCTCGCCCTGCGTGATGGCGGCCGTCGCTGGCTCGATTGCGACCGCCCCGCGTCATATTGCGAAGCGCATCACATTGATCCGTGGAAGGAGTGCGGCAAAACCGATATCGATCGCGGTGTTCTGCTGTGCCACTTCAATCATCGGCAGCTGCATCTCGACAAAACCCGCATCACGCGCGCAGGCACCGACGATTTCGTCCTCCGACGTCCCGGCCGCCCACCCGAGGTGCTACCTCGGCGCGCTGCGCTGACCTACGCGTGGGCGAGCCTCCATCATCCCCCGCGCCGCTTCCGCCCCGATCCCCCGCCGCGCACATGACGGCGCCCTCTTCGCCGCGGCAACCGCGTCGATCCAGCCCATCCACGCGCTCACCCCACAGCCCACGCCTGAACAGATAGCCTCGACGAATGACCAATGACCTGCTCACACTCCCGACGTCCGCCGACGAGTGGATGGAGTTCGTCACAACACGACCCGACGCCTTCCTCGCGAAGGCTCGTGAGCACGTCGCCGCCCTCAAAGACGGCACACCCCGCACGTCCACAGAGACGCTCGACCTCTGGAACGAAGTGACCTGGTCACTGCGATCAGCCGGCGGGCCCAGCTATGTCCTCAGCGAATGCCACCCCGACCCCGCGATCCGCGACGCTGGCTCCGAACGCTACCTTGCTGCGGTCGCATTCGAAACCGAGCTCATGCTCGACCGCGACCTGTTCGAACTCTTCACGAACACCCTCGCCCATGACAACGAGAGCGATCTCGACGCCGAGCAGGCACGCCTCCTCGACCACACGCTCCGCGACCTGCGCCTCGCTGGCGTCGGGCTCGACGACGCCGGCCGCGCACGCGCGAAAGAGCTCGCCGATCGCGACTCCCAGCTCGGGGTCGAATTCGGCAAAAACATCCGCGACGGCAAGCGATCCCTGCGCATCTCCCCCGATGCTCTCACCGGGCTCCCGCAAGACTTCATCGACAACCACCCCGTCGGCGAAGACGGGCTCATCACGCTGACGACCGACTACCCCGACTATGTTCCGGTACGCGAGTACGCCACAAACCGCGACACCCGCATCGCGATCTCCGAGCTCTACAACGATCTCGCGTGGCCTATCAACGACCCGATCCTGGCCGAACTCCTCGACGTCCGCCGCGAGCGCGCACAGCTTCTCGGTTTCGGCGACTGGTCAGACGTCGAAACCGCCACCCGCATGGCCGGGTCCTCGGCGAACGTCGACGCTTTCCTCACCCAGGTCGACGATGCGTCGCGTGACGCCGCCACCGCTGAGTACGCAACCGTGCTCGCGCGCCTCCAGCAGGAGGTTCCAGAAGCCTCTGCCGTCACCACCGCCGACCTCGCGTATCTCCTCAACACCATCAAGCGCGAGCAGTACGACGTCGACGCCCAGGTCGTGCGGTCGTACTTCAGCTTCCCGGCCGTCATGCAGGGCGTGCTCGACCTCACCGGCAAGCTCCTCGGTATCGAATACCACTCCGTCACGGTGCCCACGTGGCACGAAGACGTTCACGTTTTCGACGTCACAAAGGGCGGCGAAACGATCGGCCGCATCTACCTCGACATGCACCCGCGCGACGGCAAGTACAACCACGCTGCCTGCTTCGACATGATCGTGGGCCGCGAAGGCGTCGAGCTGCCCGAGGGTGTGCTGATGTGCAACTTCGCGCGCGGAACCATGGAGCACGATGAGGTGACGACGTTCCTTCACGAGTTTGGTCACCTCGTGCACGCGATTCTCGCCGGACACCAGCGGTTCACGGCGCAGAGCGGTATCGCCACGGAGTGGGACTTCGTCGAAGCTCCGAGCCAGATGCTTGAAGAGTGGGCGTGGGACGCCGACGTGCTGGGTCAATTCGCCCGTAACGCCGAGGGTGAGCAGATTCCCGCTGCCCTCGTGCAGCGCATGCGCGAAGCCGACGCGTTCGGCCGGGCACTCTTGATGCGCCGCCAACTCGGATTCGCCCGCGTCTCGTATCAACTGCACCATGACGTTCCGGCCGACATCACCACCGCGGCCGCGCAGTGGGTTGAGTCGACCTCGCCGGTAAAGAACCTCGAGGACAGCCACTTCGCGTGCGCGTTCGGGCACCTCACCGGCTACGGCGCGAGCTACTACACCTACCAGTGGACCCTCGTCATCGCGCGTGACCTGCTCACCGCGTTCGGCGACGACCTCATGAACGAGGCGGCCGCTACCCGCTACCGCGAAACCGTGCTCGAGCCCGGTGGCACGAAGGATGCCGCCGACCTGGTGCGCGACTTCCTCGGCCGCGACTACAACTTTGACGCGTATCGCGCCTGGTTGAGCGGAGAATAGCACCGGGTTTCGAAACACACACCCCGCACTATCCGCGAACGAGCGCGGGTCGCTACGCTAACCGCATGAGCGACAGTCACGCGGTGCATCCCGGTACGAATGTCCGTGTCATCTGGGCGATCGTTCGCCTGGCGACCTCGGCGTTAATGGCCGCGGCCGTCGTCGCGCAGTTCGTCACAACCTTCACGCTCACCGCGGAGAAGGGCCGCGACGTCGAAACGACGCTGGTGAACTTCTTCAGCTTCTTCACGATCCTGTCGAGCTGCCTCGGCGTTATCGTCATGCTCGTGGGCGGACTCTGGCTCCTCACCCGGGGTGCGAAGAAGCAGTGGGAACCCCGCTGGATGTCGTACGTCTGGATCAGCGTCGGCACCTACATGGTCATCACCGGCATCGTCTACAACCTGCTGTTGCGCGGCTACGTGCTTGAGCAAGGCGCGACGGTCGTGTGGGCCAACGAAGTGCTGCACCTCATCGGCCCGATCATGTTCTTGCTCGATCTGGTGCTCTGCATCGCGCGCCGACCGCTCGGGTGGACAGCCATGGGCGTCGCCGTCATCTTCCCGATCGCGTGGGTGATCTACACGCTGGTACGCGGCGAAAACGTCACGAGCCCGGTCACCGGCGACCCGTATTGGTACCCGTATCCGTTCCTGAACCCCTACCTGCAGCCCAACGGCTACTTCGGCGTCGGCATCTACGTCATCGGCATCGCCGCCGCCATCCTCATGATCGCCGCCCTCGCCGTCTGGCGCACGCGCGTGGGTCGCCGGGCTGACACCACCGAAGAAGAGCCCACCGACGACGTAGCAGTCGAGACGGAGAGCCAAACCGAAGCTGAGGCAGCACCGGCCGCGGCATCCCCCAAGCCCGTAAAGAAGCGGTGACCCGGTCGGCATCAGATCACGCACGTTCCCTTCTCGTTAACCCTGCCGTGTAGATTCACGCCAACAACCGTTCACGACAGGGCAGGCCATGACGACAGATCCCGGCACACTCGCGCGAATCGGCGCATCGCTTGGGTCCCTCGTGCCCAGTGAACGTCGCGTTGCCGCGCTGATCCTCGAGCGCCCAGACCACATCACCGGGCTCTCTACCGCAGAGCTCGCCCAGGCCGCCGGTACGTCAACCGCAACGGTTATCCGCGCCTGTCAGAGTCTCGGATTTCGGGGTTTTCAACACCTCCGCCTCGAAGTCGCGCGGGCCACGCCGTCGCAGGCCACGCGAGAAGACCAACGCGCGACGGCCTTTGACGAGGCAATCTCTGCCCTGGGCACGGCACGAGAATGCGTTGACGACGATCGCATCCTGGCAGCGGTTGACCTCCTGTCGCGCGCCCGTCGCATCGTGCTGATCGGTGGCGGCTTTTCCGGCCCACCGCTCCAAGACTTCGCGTTGCGCATGCAGACGATCGGTTACTCGATAGAGGCTCCCGTCGACGCTTTGGCGCAGCAGTTCGCCGCAAACGCACTCACTGACGTGGATGTCGCCCTGGCACTGAGCTATTCGGGCGCGAACGCGCAAACGATGCGCGCCGTCACCGCCGCCCACGAGCGCGGCGCCCACGTCATCGTCATCACGAGCTACGCACGTTCTTTTCTCGGCAGGCTCGCCCACGTCACCATTTCCACGGGCCCCGCGAGCACGCCGCACGCCGTTGATCCGGCATACGCGCGGCTCGGCCACACCGTTGTGTTGCACGCACTCCACGCTGAGCTCGCCCGTCATGCCTCGCACGCCGATGTCACGCAAATGCGTCACGTCGTCGCCGACGCCATCGCAGACGACTAGCCAGCTAGGCTGCGAAACACGGGCCCAGCGGGGCACGATTCCGGGGACAACGCACCGCACACTCCGCGTTCCAGTGGGCTTCAACCCGTGGTAACCCGGCGTTCACCAAAGGCCGTGACGCTACTCATGTAACGACGTTCCAGATCCAGCGGAACGCAGGTAACACGGAGTGAGCATGGCGAACGACACCGGAATTTTCAACCTCCGCACGATCGGCGCACCCACCCCGTGGCTGGTTCGCACGGGAGCGCCTGAACAGATCACAGAGACCGGCAAGTCCGTTCTTGCAGACGCACTCGTCACCGTCGTCGTTGACCTCCGAGAGCCCAACGAGGTTCCGGCTCGCCGCGCAGATCTGCCGATCATCAACATTCCCCTCTACGGAACCACCCCACCGGCCATCGGCACGCTGGAGGCGGTTTACGAATCGCTCCTCCGCGACCGCGGTGATGCGCTCGCGAAGGCCGTCGGTGTCGTCGCCGACGCCCAGGGCGCAGCTCTTGTGCACTGTACGGCGGGCAAAGACCGCACCGGCCTCGTCGTTGCGCTGGCCCGTTTGGCCGCCGGCGATAGCGAGAGTGACGTGATCGACGATTATGCCGCGTCGGGCGCCGAGGTGCGACCGGTTCGCCTGGCTCACGCCGAAACGATTGCGGCGGCGTCTGAAGACAGCGCGAGCATCATGCGCCTTCACCTCGATAGCCCACCCGCGGCAATGCACCATGCACTTGCCGTTATCGCCGAGTGGGGCGGCGCTACCGAATACCTCCGCGCCCACGGCATCACCGAAGCGCAGCTCGCTGCGCTTCGCATCAAAGCGAGCAGAGCAGCATGAGCATCGAATCCGGTCGCCTCACGATCGTCCACGTCAGCGATGTTCACGCCACCGAAGATCGCGCACTGTACGGCTCTATCGACGGCATTGAACGGCTTTCTCGGCTCGGACGCTACCTCGCCGATGTCGGAGTCACTCCCGAGGCCATCATCGTCTCTGGCGACCTCGCTGAACGCCGCAATCCCGGCATCTATCCGGCGCTGCGCGATGCTTTCGCCGAGCTCGAACAGCAAGCGGGCGCCCCGGTGCTGACCGTGCTCGGCAATCACGATGATCCGCAGGCATCGCACGTTCTTCGCGGCCACGAGACGACTCACTTTCGCACGGTCATGCTCGATGGGCTCCGTGTCATTCTGCTCGACTCACACACGGGTGAGCTCGGTGCCGAGCAGCGCGATTGGCTGCGCGGCGAACTAGAAACCCCCGCACCGCTCGGCACGGTGATTGCCGTGCACCACGCGCCACTGGGTTCGCCGATGCCATCTCTGGCCCGTGCGGGCCTCGCCGACGCGAGCGAGTTTCTCGACATTTCAGCCGGCCGCGACGTGCGCCTCGTGCTCTCTGGCCACTTTCATCACGCGCTGTCTGCAACCGTCCGCGGGGTTCCGATCTCCGTTGGTCCTTCGCTCTCGTACCACCAGGTGATGGACGCGGGCCCTGAGTACGTCAGCGGCCATGACATGCCGATGTTCTCGCTCGTGCATCTCCTCCCCGGCGCCGCCGCCACCACGGCTGTTGCCCTCCAAACCCCTCGTCCGCTTTTCACATCTCCTCTCACCATCCCTACCCGTTAAGGAAAACCATGACCATCAAGCGTCACCGTTTGTTTGCTCTCACCGCTCTCGCCGCTGGCGGCATGCTGCTCGCAGGTTGCTCGGCCCCCGCAACCGAAGCGGCACCAGAAAAGAAGCCCGAAGCAACCGAAGAAACCGAGACCGAAACCCTCGAGCCCACTACCATCACGCTCTACACGTCAGAGCCACAGGCCAAGGCCGACGCCCTGGTCGCAGCGTTCAACGAAACGCACCCCGAGATCACGGTTGAGATCTTCCGCGCCGGCACCGGTGACCTCACCGCCCGCATTGCCGCCGAGCAGACGTCGGGCGCAGTGCAGGCTGACGTGCTGCTGGCGGCGGACGCCGGAACCTTTGAAAACTACGCGGCGGACGGCTTGCTCGCGCAGTACACGCCCAAAGACGTGGAAGCACTCAACCCTGACGTCGTTGACCCCGAGAACTACTACGTCGGCACCCGCATCATCCCGACCGTTATCGCGTACAACACGACGATGATCACGACCCCGCCGACATCGTGGGAAGACCTCACCGCCGCGGAGTACGCCGACAAGATCGTGATGCCGAACCCTGATGTTTCGGGCGCGGCCGCCTACAACGCTGCGGTCTGGATGAACGAAGACGCGCTCGGCGAGAAGTGGTTGGAGAATCTCGCCAAGAACAAGCCCGTCATCGCCGACAGCAACGGCCCGGTTTCGCAGGCCGTCGCGACCGGCACCCAGCCGGTCGGCATCGTCGTCGACTACCTGGTGCGCGAACTCGCGGCTCAGGGTTCGCCGATCGCGGTCTCGTACCCGACCGAGGGTGTTCCCTACGTTTCCCAGCCGGCGGGTATCTTCGCCGACTCTGACAGCCCCGAGGCTGCACAGGCGTTCATTGACTTCCTCGTCAGCGCCGAGGGCCAGAAGCTTGCTGTCGAGCAGGCGTATCTGCCGGTGCGCTCCGACGTCGGTTCGCCCGAGGGCGCTCCGGCAATGAGCGACATCACGATCCTCAGCCCCGACCTCGAGACGATCCGTTCGTCGCAGGACGCTGCTGTCGAGACGTTCCGCGCGCTCTTCCTCAAGTGACCACTCTCACCACTCCATCCCGAGGCTCGGCCGCCGGCCGGGCCTCGGGCTCGGCGCGTCCGCGTTCGCTCAGCACACTCGTCTTCGCGCTGTGGCTGGCGTGCGGCGCCGTCATCCTGGTTCCACTCACCGCCGTCGTCCTCTTAGCGCTGAGCGGCGGCGACTTCTCGGTTCTTTTTGAACCCGATGTTCGCGAGGCCGCCGTGAATTCGGTCGTCTCCGCGACCCTCAGCGGCCTCTTCGCCGTCGCGTTCGGCACCGCGCTCGCGATTCTGTTTGACCGCACCGACCTGCCCGGGCGCAACATCCTGCGCCTGTTTGCTTTGTCGCCGATGTTGGTTCCGCCGTTCGTCGGCGCGATCGCGTGGCTCGGCGTACTGGGCCCGGCCAGCCCCCTCAACCGCTGGTGGGCATCTTTCACCGGCGCGCCCCTGTGGTCGCTGTACGGCGGCGACGGCGTCATCTTCTTGCTGACCGTGCACAGCTACCCGCTCGCGATGCTCATCATGTCGGCGGCACTGCGTCGCATTCCCTCTGACCTGGAGCAGGCCGCCCGCATCTCTGGCGCGGGCCCGGCGCGTGCACTCACCACCGTCACGCTCCCGCTACTGCGTCCCGCTCTGCTTTCGAGCTTCGTGCTCATCACCGTCGGCAATCTCGCCGACTTCGGCATCCCCTCCATCATCGGATTGCCTGAGCGTTTCACGACGCTCTCCACGCTCGTCTACCGCTACCTGCAGTCAGCCACGGTTGACAGTCCGCTCACCGTCGTCGCGACGATTGGCAGCGTGTTGCTCACGGTCGCCGTGCTTTCGCTAATCCTTGACGCCGTAATCTCCGCACGTGGCCGTCGCGGCGTGCAGTTTGAAGTGATCGGAACCATTCAGCGCACGCCGCTGGGTCGCTGGCGCACACCGCTAGGTGCGATTGTGGCAACTATCGTGCTGGGTCTCACCGTACTGCCGTTGTGTGCTCTCGCGATGCAGGCGCTCATCCGCGCTCCCGGGCTGCCTTTCACGCCGGAGAACATCACGCTCGATCACTTCGTGACGGCGGTGAGTAGCTCCAACACCGTCACCGGCGCTACCAACTCGGTCATGCTCGCCGTTGGCGCCGCGCTCATCTGCATGGTGCTCGGCCTCGCGGTCGGCGTTGTGACGACTCGCACCACTCTGAAAAGCGCGCGCGGACTCCAAGCGCTCACCCTGGTTCCGCAAGCCATTCCGGGCCTCGTCATCGCGGTCGCGTGGCTCATCATCGCGCCGCGCATCGGCCTGTTCAACACCCCGTGGCTCATTCTCTGCGCATATGTCACATCGTTCATCGCGCTCGTCGTGCAGGCGGTCGTGGCGCCATTGCAGAGCACCGCCGCGAGCGCCGAAGAGTCGGCCCGCATTGCTGGCGCCGGCCCAGTGCGAGCGCTGTGGGATATTTCAGCACGCATGGCGTTGCCGGCAGCGCTCTCCGGCGGCGTCATTGTCGCGGTCACCGCGGTGCGTGAGCTCACCCTCTCGGTGTTGTTACTGTCTCCCGGCTCGCAGACGCTCGGCGTCGTCATCTTCAATCTGCAGCAGGCGGGGGCATTTGGAACCGCTGCTGCGCTCTCGCTTCTCGTTGCGTTGTTGGGGATTGCCGTCATTGGCTTCGCCACGCGGTCTTCCGCACGCTCGTAGGCATCGAAAGGACATCATGGCTTCTGTCTCTGTTGACGCGGTATCGCTGCGCTACCCGAACGGCACGCTCGGTCTTGCCGACATCGACCTGACGGTCGCCGACGGCGAATCGATCGCGCTCGTCGGCCCGTCGGGGTCAGGCAAGACCACGTTGTTGCGCACGATCGCTGGGTTCTTGACGCCAACGGCCGGCCAGATTTCGATCGGCGGCGAGGTCGTCGCGGGTGCTGGCCGCCCGATTCCGCCCGAGGCTCGTGGGCTTGGCATGGTTTTTCAGCAGCACGCGGTCTGGCCGCACTGGAACGTGGCCCGCAACGTTGACTACCCGCTGCGTCGGGCTCGTATTGCTCGAACTGAGCGCCACCAACGGGTTGAGGAAATGCTCGCGCTCGTGGGCCTCGAAGGCTACGCGGGACGCGACCCGGCAACGCTCTCCGGCGGACAACGTCAGCGAGTCGCGCTGGCACGCGCCCTCGTCACTCGGCCACGTGTTCTTCTGCTCGACGAAGCGCTGTCTGCCCTCGATGAGCCTCTCCGCGACCGCCTGCGTCTCGAATTACACGCGCTGACACGGGACTTCGGAACCACGGTGGTGCATGTCACGCATGACCGTGCTGAGGCGCTTGCGATTGCCGATCGCGTCATGATCATGGATGCCGGTCGCGTGCAACAGATCGGTACCCCGGCGGAGGTTCTCAGCAACCCGGCATCGACGTTTGTCGCCACATTCTTGAATGACGCGACGGTCGTGGCGGGCACGGTCTCCGACGGCATCTTCTCCGCTGCCGACCACCCGCTGACCGCGCCCCTCATCGGCGGAGATGTCGCTGGCGATGGCGTCGCCGAAGCTGCGATCGCTCGCCAGGACGTGCGCGTGGTTGCTGACCCGGATGGCGATGCGATTGTGCGTTCGTCCTTGTTCACTGCGGATGGCGGCGACCTCGTCGTCGATTGGGCGGGCATGAGCTTTCGCGTTAAGACAGTGGGCTATCGCCCCCTGCACGGCGACCGGGTTCGCGTCGAGGTTTCAGGTGTGCACGCGTTTCGCCAAGACACCGCCCCCGCGGCCCCACCTCTTGTGAGCGCATAATGCTGGCTCTCGTGCGCCACGGCCGCACTCCGTGGAACGATCGACGCCTCTTTCAAGGGCGCTCAGACATTGCGCTCGACGCAGCAGGCCGCGAGCAGATCTCGGCCCTCGCTCTGCAACTGCGCGACACCGCGGAGTGGGCCCGCATTGTCTCCTCGCCACTCACACGTGCCCGGCAGAGTGCAGAAATTCTCGCCGAGGCGCTCGGTCTCGAAGCGCCCACGCGGGTGGCTAACCTCATCGAGCGCGACTTCGGCGTCGCCGAAGGGCAGCCGGTCGATGATATGTTTGCCCGCTGGCCCGATGGCGAGTTTCCTGATGCGGAGCCCTGGCCTGTGCTTCGCAAACGGGCGGCCCTCGCACTCGCTCGCGAATATGACCGCGCCGAGAAATCGCCCACGATCGTCGTCGCCCACGGTGTTTTCCTCCGCGCGGGCATCAGCACCCTCACCGGCACCGAGTGGCCCCGATTGCTCAATGCCGAAGCCGTGCTACTACGACGCACCCGGAGCGGGGCCTATCAGGCTTGTGCTGTTCCTCAGGCACACGACACCAACGGGAGCTGCCTCGATGTGACCTCTTCACTTGGCATATGAAAAAGGGGCCCAGCCAACAGGCTGGGCCCCTCACGTACGCTACGCCTTATGGTCGCGTCTTAGCGGATCCGCGGGTGAGCATGCCGTAGATCAGGAGCACGATCAGGGCACCCGCGATCGCGAGCAACCAGGTCTGAAGGTCGAAGAACTCAGTGAGCGGACGGTTGAACAGGACACTACCGAGCCAACCACCCAGCAAAGCTCCCACGACACCGAGGACGAGGGTTGCGATCCAGCCGCCACCCTGGCGTCCGGGAAGCAGTGCCTTTGCGATAACGCCGGCAATCAGTCCAAGCAAAAGAAAACCGAGGAAGGTCATGTCAGAACTCCTATCTGGGGGCCCCAAGTTTTGGGAGCACACCGCTGTTGGTGTGGTCAAGACGTTACTGATTGCCCGCTAAACGCACAAAGGGGGTTGCGCGCGATCAGTAACGGCGTGTATAAGAGCGCGCGAACGATCACGAGCTCCGCAAAATCGCGCCGGATCGGCCGGTAGACTGAAACCATGTCTAAGGTTCTCGAATCCCTTCCCGTCGGCGAGCGCGTCGGCATCGCATTCTCGGGAGGGCTCGACACCTCCGTAGCCGTCGCTTGGATGCGACACAACGGAGCGGTTCCGTGCACCTACACGGGTGATCTCGGCCAGCCTGATGAAGACGACATTGAGTCGATCCCGGGCCGCGCCCTCGAGTACGGCGCTGAGGTTTCGCGTCTGATCGACTGCAAGACGGCACTCGTCGAAGAGGGCTTCGTTGCCCTGCAGACCGGAGCATTCCACATCCGCTCGGGCGGACGCACGTACTTCAACACCACGCCGATCGGTCGCGCCGTCACCGGCACGCTCCTGGTGCGCGCCATGAAGGAAGATGGCGTCGACATCTGGGGCGATGGTTCCACCTACAAGGGCAACGACATCGAGCGCTTCTACCGCTACGGCCTGCTCGCCAACCCCGCCCTGCGCATTTACAAGCCGTGGCTTGACGCTGACTTCGTTTCGCAGCTCGGCGGCCGCCAGGAGATGAGCGAATGGCTCGTCGCCAACGGCTACCCGTACCGCGACTCGGCTGAAAAGGCATATTCGACCGACGCCAACATTTGGGGTGCCACCCACGAAGCCAAGACCCTCGAGTTCCTCGACGTTTCGCTTGAGACCGTCGAACCGATCATGGGCGTCAAGTTCTGGGACCCGTCGGTTGAGATCGAAACCGAAGACGTCACCGTCACGTTCGACGCCGGTCGCCCCGTTGCCCTGGGCGGCAAGGAGTTCGCGAACCCGGTCGAACTGGTGCTCGAGGCGAACCGCATCGGTGGCCGCCACGGCCTCGGCATGAGCGACCAGATCGAGAACCGCATCATCGAAGCGAAGTCGCGCGGTATCTACGAGGCACCGGGCATGGCCCTGCTGTTCACCGCTTACGAGCGTCTCGTCAACGGCATCCTCAACGAAGACACTCTCGCGACGTACCACGAGCAGGGTCGTCGCCTCGGCCGCCTCATGTATGAAGGCCGCTGGCTCGAGCCGCAGTCGCTTATGCTGCGCGAGTCGATTCAGAAGTGGGTCGGTTCGACGATCTCGGGTACCGTCACGCTGCGCCTGCGCCGCGGTGAGGACTACACGATCCTCAACACCGAGTCGGCCAACCTGTCGTACGCGGCAGAGAAGCTCTCGATGGAGCGCGTCGGCGACGCCGCGTTCGGTCCGAAGGACCGCATCGGCCAACTCACGATGCGCAACCTCGACATCGCAGACTCGCGTTCGCGCCTCGAGCAGTACGCAACGCTCGGCCTCATCGGTGGCCCGACCGGCGAACTCGTCGGTGGCTACAAGCAGGGCGACGCCGCTGAAATCGCTGAAGGCACCGCCGAGCAGAAGGCCGCTGCGGCCGAGTTCGACGCTGCTGGCGAGTCGGCTGCGTTCGACGCCGGCACCGACTGATTGTCACTCGAAGCGGGGGTCCAGCACATGCGCTGGAGCCCCGCTTCGTCATGTCGGCCGCCTGAGGCGGGCCCCGATTTGCGAATCACACAAAACAGGAGTGGGCTGGAACCATGACACCAGCAGTGCGCGCCACGTCGTTGACGAAGACGTTCGGCTCACACACCGCCGTCGACGGCGTGAGCATCACCGTCAACCCCGGCGAAGTCGTCGCGTTTCTCGGCCCGAACGGCGCCGGCAAGACCACGACGATCGACATGCTGCTCGGCCTTAGCCAGCCCACGAGCGGCGCCGTCGAACTGTTCGGCATGACGCCCCGCGCCGCGATCGCGAAGGGCCTCGTCTCGGCCGTCATGCAGACCGGCGGCCTGCTCGGAGACGTCACAGTGCGCGACACCATGCGCATGACCGCGTCCCTATTCGCCGGCACCATCAGCATCGACGACGCCATGGCCCGCGCTGGCATCACCGACATTGCGAGCAAGCGCGTGCAGCAGTGCTCCGGCGGTCAGAAGCAGCGCCTGCGTTTCGCCATGGCCCTCGTCAGCGACCCGGCGCTCATCGTGCTCGATGAGCCGACGACCGGCATGGACGTCGAAGGCCGCCACTCGTTCTGGCAGGCGATTCACGCCGACGCGCAGCGCGGCCGCACCGTTGTTTTCGCGACCCACTACCTCGAAGAAGCCGACCAGTACGCCGACCGCATCATCCTGATCCGTCAGGGCCAGATTGTGGCTGACGGAACCACGGCTGAGATTAAAGCGATGGCTTCCGGCCGCCGGGTGGAGGCCGAATTGCCCGGAGCAACCGAACAGCAGATTGCCGCCATTCCCGCCGCCGAAGACGTCACGATCCGCGGCAACCGCATCGTGATTCACACCGGCGACTCCGACACCGTCGCCCGCTACCTTCTCACCCAGACCGAGGCCCGCGACGTCACCGTCACCAGCCAGAATCTCGAGCAGGCCTTCCTGCGCCTGACCAGCGAGGAGAACTGACATGGAACGCATCGACGTCACCAACCGCCAGGTGCCCCGCTACGGCGGCTTCTCCTGGACGTTCTTCGGTCTCGAACTGAAGCGCCTGTTCCGCAACTATTCGGTCATCATCTTCACGGTCGTGTTCCCCGTTGCGATGCTGCTCCTCGTGGCCCTGCCACTCAAGAACACCAGCCTCTCCGAGGTTCCGGTCGCCGACGGCGGTACGTCAGCAGCGTTGCCGATCATGATCTCGATGGCGGTGTACGCGGCGCTCGTCGGCTCGACGATGACCGGCGTCACCGTCGCATACGAACGCGGCATGGGCTGGTCGCGTCAGCTGCGCCTCACGCCCCTCAACCCGCTCGTGTACATCCTCATCAAGGTCGGCACTGGCATGGTGCTCTCCGCGATCGCGGTCGTCATCACGATCATCGCGGGCGCCGTCCTCGGCATCACCGCACCGTTGCCGAACCTTATCGCGGCCGGTGTTCTCGCGTGGCTCACCTCCATGTCGATGACAAGCCTCGGCCTCGCCGTCGGCTACGCGTTCCCCTCGCAAAACGCGATGCGGTACATGGGGCCCCTGCTTCCCGTGCTCGCCTTCATGGGCGGCCTGTTTGTTCCGCTCAATGCGCTCCCCGACATCGTGCAGCTGACCGCACAGTTCACGCCGCTCTGGGGCATCGCGAACCTTGCGCAGAGCGCCATCATCGGCGCGGCCCCCAGCATCTGGGCGGTACCGAATCTGGTGTTCTGGTTCGCCCTCTTCACCGCGCTCGCCGTGCTATTTTTCCGACGCGACACCAAGCGAGTCTGACGCCACCACAGGTCAATTGGGTACGATGCCAACGGGGGCTGGAACGGGCTTGATACTGAGCCACGGTCTCCATCACGCAGGGGGAAAGCTCAATGACGACTGAAACACCGACCGTTGTGGCCAAGAAGCCACTCACCGCCGGAACCATTGTGAAACGCTCCGCACTCACAATTCTCGCGATCATTGTCGTCGTTGTGATCACAGCGTCCGCGTTGCTGAGTTGGACGATCCAGCGCCCCTTCCCGACGTACAACGGCTCCGTCGACGTCGAGGGGCTCTCGGCTGAAGTCACGATCCAGCGCAACGAACAGGGCGTGCCCACGATCACCGCGCAGAACACCGATGACCTGTTCTTCGCGCAGGGTTACGCCCACGCCCAGGATCGCTTCTGGGAGATGGACTTCCGCCGCCACGTCACCGCCGGCCGCGTTGCCGAGCTGTTCGGCACGTCACAGGTCGGCACCGACAAGTTCTTGCGCACCCTCGGCTGGCACGAAATTGCCGAGCAAGAGGTCGAAGCGCTCGACGACACCACGCGCGGGTACTACGACTCGTACGCCGCAGGCGTCAACGCCTACCTCGATGAGCACAAGGGCGGCGACCTCTCGCTCGAGTACTCGGTTCTCGGCCTCACGAACCCGGGCTACGAGCCCGAGCCGTGGACCCCGACCGACTCGGTCGCGTGGCTCAAGGCGATGGCTTGGGACCTCCGCACCAACATCGAAGACGAGACGACGCGCGCGCTCCTGCTCCAAGACTTCACTCCCGAGCAGGTCGCCGAGCTGTACCCCGCGTACCCGTTCGATGAGCACCCGACGATCGTCGACACCGCCCTGCTGCCGACCGTTTCTCAGGGCGCCGGTGATGGTTCCGGCACCATTGCCGCCGGCTCTGTAGCGGGTGCCGGAACCATGGGTGAAGGTGCCGGAGTCGCGGTTCCGACCGTGGGGGAAGACGGCATCGAATGGGAAACCGCGGGCAGCGTGCTCGAGGCCGTTGAGAAGCTCGTCGGTGACGCTGGCGAGGGCATCGGCTCGAACTCGTGGGTGGTCTCAGGTGAGCACACTGACACCGGCATGCCGCTGCTCGCGAACGACCCGCACTTGGGCTCGGCGTTACCGAGCGTGTGGACGCAAATGCAGTTGAAGTGCGCGCAGCCCTCCCCCGCCTGCCCGTTTGACGTGGGTGGCTTCACGTTCTCGGGTCTACCCGGCGTCGTGATTGGCCACAACGACACGATCGCGTGGGGCTTCACCAACCTGACCACCGACGTCGCTGACCTCTACATTGAGCGCGTTCAGGGCGACCAGTACTGGCGTGACGGCGCCCTCGTTGACTTCGAAGAGCGCACCGAAACCATCAAGGTGGCCGGCGGCGACGACATTAAGCTCACGATCAAGTCGACCGTGCACGGTCCGATCGTTTCGGGCCTCACCGGCGACTTCACCGATATTGCCGACAACGCGGCGTACGAGACGGCCCCCGAAGGTGACAGCTACGCGGTCAGCCTGAAGTGGACAGCGCTGGAGGTCACGACGACTCCGGCCGCTATCTTCGCCCTCAACACCGCTCACAGCGTTGAAGAGTTCCGCGCGGCAGCGGCACTGTTCTCGGTGCCCGCACAGAACCTCATCTACGCCGACGTCAAGGGCAACATCGCCTACCAGGCACCGGGCAACCTGCCGATTCGTGGCGCCGGTGACGGGTGGATTCCGCAGCCCGGGTGGGACAGCGCCTACGACTGGCAGGGGTACATTCCGTTTGACGCGTTGCCCGCAGTCAAGAACCCCAAGGAGGGGTACATCGTCACCGCCAACGCGGCGATCGTCGATGACACCTACCCGTATTTCCTCTCTCGCGACTGGGATGAGGGCTACCGCGCCGACCGCATCGTGAACCTCATTGAGGCCGCCATTGCGGAGGGGCCGGTCACCGCCGACCAGATGCGCGCGATCCAGATGGACCAGGAGATGTTCATCGGCAAGCGCCTGACGACGGCCGTCGCCAACGTCGCGAGCGACCGCGAAGGTGTGCAGGCGGCGCTTGCCCTCATGGCCGGATGGGACGCGCAGAACGCCAAGGGCAGCGCGGCCGCGGCTTACGCCAACGTGCTGTGGGACACCCTTGTCGTCACGATGTTTGCCGAGCGCGATGTGCCGGCACCGATCTCCGGGCAGTCGCGCCTCTTCCTCGTGATGGATGGCTTGCTCGACAACCCCGAGTCAGAGTGGTGGGTTAACGAGAAGCTCGGCATCTACGGCAAAGATGAAATGCTCCTCTACGCCGTCGACAAGGCCTACGACCGTCTGGCCGAGCTACAGGGCGAAGACACTACGAAGTGGAACTGGGGCTCGCTGCACGCCATCACGCTACGAAGTGACACGTTTGGTTCGAGCGGCATCGCGCCGATCGAATGGCTGTTCAACCGTGGCCCGTACGACGTGGGCGGTGGCGCGAGCGTCGTCGACGCGACCGGCTGGACGATCGGCGAGAGCTTCGAAACGACGACCGTGCCGTCGATGCGCATGGTGATTGACGTCAGTGACTGGGATGCGTCGACCTGGATTCATCTCACCGGCACGAGCGGCCACGCCTTCCACCCCAACTACGTCGACCAGACGCCGCTGTGGGCAGATGGCAAGCAGTTGCCGTGGGCGTTCGCGAAGAAGGCGGTCGCAGCAGCAACGGTCGACACGCTGACGCTCACGCCGAAGAAGTAAGAATGACGAAGGGCGCCCGATCGTGATGATCGGGCGCCCTTCGCTTCAGTTCTATGCCAGCGGCTGGCCCGTGGGCGGCAGCATCGGCCGAATGAACGGCCGCATCGCCCGGTGTTCGGCAACGCGATAGCCGATGCCAACGGCAAGTGCGATAACGGCGAAGGCAATCAGCGCGGTCATCGGGCCGAGTTGGCCAGCCAGTGCGCATGCGACAGCTCCGCCGGCGCAGAGGGCGACGATCGCCAGCGAGACCCACAGAATACGGCGGTGAAGCGATAGCGCGGTGTGCCATCGACCAGCGTCACTTCACGAAAACTGTGCCCGTCCCACCACCGCACATCGGTGGTTCCGGGCGCCGCATACCAGCCGGGAGCGATAGTCATGTCGAGTACCCCGGCGGCATCGTTGGCATTGTGTAGACCTTCACGAGGTGTGCCGAATACAGGCCGAGCGCGACGCCCATGACCACAAAAACGCCCAATAGAATGCCACCCGTGAGTGCCATCGCCGACACGTCTTCGCGAGCGCCGACGACGAGGAGTCCCAGCCCGAGGAGTGACAGAATGGCAAACGCCGAAATGACAAGCCACATCGACGTCACCATGCGGGCGCGCTGCCCGGCGACAGGAATCGGGTGCTGCCGCAGGTTGATGTATTCACTCCAACGAGCGCCCGTCCACCACCGCGGCATCTTCGCCGACGGCGCCGAATACCAGCCTGCGGGAATGGGGCCCGGCTCGGTGTGACCGGGCCACGGCATCGTGCTCGGGTCAGCATATGGCCCCATGGCCGGCGCCGGAAGCTTTTCAACCTGCTGGCCGAGGACAGCACTGATGAAACTGAAAATGCCAAAGAGGAAGAAGAGAACGGCGAAAGCGACATCGAAGCTGTTGCGGCTGGGATTGGCGAGGCGGGTCAACCCCAGCACCACCATGACGGCACCCATCACATACGACATGGAGGGTTGCTGCGACTTCGCTTTTTCATACGTCACGACGCCGTTGCGGAGCAGAATGGTGCGGAATTTCGCGCCGTCCCACCAGCGCACGTCACTGGTTCCGTTGACCCCATACCAACCGGGTGCGATGTGCATTGTTTTGTCCCCTTAAAACTAAACAGCCATCCCACCCTACGCTGTGGTGCTCAGCCGCTCGCAACCGGCGGCCCGGGACCCGTAACGGGGCATGACGTCGACGAGCGTGACGGCGCGGAATCGTGAGCCGTCCCTCCACCGCACATCCGTGGTTCCGGCAACCTCATACCAACCCGGCGCGGGAGTCATTGACAGTCCGTTCTCGCGTGAGCGACGCTACTCCGACGCGGTTTCCTTGGCGTTCTTGAGCTCGTCGACGAGGAGTGATTCTTCGTCGATGGTTCCGTTGCGGTACGCCTGGCGACCCACCATGTGCGCCGACAGCGGCGCGGTCGCGAACTGCACGACAACGATGGCGGCGAGCATCGCGGTCGCCGGAATCGAGCGGGCCGACAGCGCGATCGCAATGCAGATCAACAATAATCCAAGCACCTGGGGCTTGGTCGCCGCGTGCAGACGCGTCGGCACATCACGGAAGCGCAGCAGGCCCACGGCCGCCGACAGGCACAGCAGGGCGCCGATCAGAATCAAGATCAGCACGGCAAGGTCAATCATCTGGTCACCGGTCATGAGGTTTGGTTATCCCTCCGTGCGACATAGCGGGCAACAGAAATCGAGCCGAACACACCCACGGCCGCGATGATCAGCAGCACCGGCAACGATCGGGTGTGGTCGTTAATCGCCATTTCGGCACCCAGCACGCACAGCACCTCGGTGAGCAGCACGTCGCTCGCGACGGCGCGGTCAAGAATCGACGGGCCGCGCACGATGCGGTAAATCGTCAAAATCGCCGCGGCACCAAAGACGATGATGATAACAAGCAGGAGGGGGGTCATGCGTTCTCCTTGCTGCTGGCTTGCTTGCTGCTGGTGTCTCTGGCGGCGGCTTCACGTTGCTTCAGGGCCTGCATCTGCTCCCGCGAGCCGACGGCGCGCACGATACGGTCTTCCCATCGCAGCACGACCGCGCGCTGAGCCTCAACATCGTCAAGGTTTTTCACCCCGATGATGTGCAGGTAAAGAATGCGGTTCTTGCGGTCGGTTTGCGCGACCAGTGAGCCGGGAATGAGTGACGCCGTGACGCCGACGTGGGTCATGATGAGGTCGTCATCGGTGTCGAGCGGAACCGCAATGATGGCGGTGCCCGGGTGCTTGCCGCTCCACACATGCCACGCGACCTGGAGCGAGCCCATCACGACGGCACCGACGAACGACACGACGAAGACGAGGCCGTACCAGAGGTTGATGCGACCGGAGAGATCGGCCGGCGGCAGACGGAAGACGCGCGTCGTGACGATGGCGACGATGGTTCCGGTGATGAGGGACAGCAGCGTGAACTGGCCCCATAGCAGCATCCACAACAGAATCAGCCAGACAAAGAACGGCAGCTGGGTCCACATTTGTCGGGCGGCGGTGCGCCGAGTTTCAATCATCGGTCACCTCCAACTGCTCGAGTGAAATCGGCGTGAGCAGCGCATCGCCGATGCGCATACAGACGTCGTACAGCGGCCCAGCGAAGACGGTCAGTGCGACCGTCACGGCGACCATGCCGGTCGTTGCCGCCGTCATGATGCGCGGGATCACGCGCTGCTCCGACGCCGCGTCGGCTGCCGGCGCGTTGCCGAGGTAGCTAATACGCATGTCGGTTTCGACGGAATCTTCTTCTTCGCGCCAGAAGGCGAGGTTCCAGGCGCGCATCAGCGCGTACAGCGTCAGCAAGCTCGTCACGATGCCACCGACGATGAGCACCATCATGAGCGGCGTGCCCACCTCAGCGGCCGCACCAAACAGCGCGAACTTGCCGATGAACCCGGAGAACGGCGGCAGGCCACCCAGGTTGATCGCGGGAATGAAGTACAGCACGGCGATGAGCGGCGCCGCCTTCATGAGTCCGCGCACGCGCAGGATGGAGGTGGAACCAGCTTTTCGCTCGATGAGGCCGACGGCGAGGAAGAGGGTCGTCTGCACAATAATGTGGTGCACCGTGTAGTAAACGGTGGCGCCGATGGCCGCCGGTGTCGCGATCGCGAGGCCAAACACCATGTAACCAATGTGGCTCACCAGCGTGAACGACAGAATACGTTTCAACTCGGCTTGGGCGACGGCGCCGAGAATACCCACCACCATCGTGGCGAGCGCGACGATCAACAACAACGTATTGATGTTGGACGAGTTGAAGAGTTGCGTCTCGGTACGAATGAGCGCGTACACACCGACCTTCGTCAGCAACCCGGCAAACACCGCCGTGACGGGCGCAGGCGCCGTCGGGTAGGAGTCCGGCAGCCAGAAGCTCACCGGGAAGACGGCGGCCTTAATGCCGAAGGCAATCACGAGCATGAGGTGCAGCACGAGCTGCGTGCTCTCGGGCAGCTCACCCATGCGCTCGGCGATCTGCGCCATGTTGACGGTGCCGAGTGCGCCGTAAATCATCGCGATTGCGGCGAGGAACAGAATCGACGACACGAGCGACACAACGATGTAGACCACGCCGCTGCGAATGCGCGATTCGGTCGAGCCGAGCGTGATCAGCACAAACGAAGCGACCAGCAGAATCTCGAACCCGACGTACAGGTTAAACAGGTCGCCCGCGATAAACGCGTTAAAGATTCCGGCGCCCAGAATGAGGTACGACGGGAAGAAGATCGAGACCGGGGTCTCACCGTCACCGTCAGCGGCGCCCTGGCCGACCGAGAACAACAACACGGCGAGCAGCACGAGGGCGGAGACCGCGACGAGGAGTGCCGCGAGCCGGTCGACGTACAACACGATGCCGAACGGAATCGGCCACCCGCCCACCGACACCGCGATCGGCGTGCCGCCGTCGACCGCGAACAGGAGCACAGCGGCGATCACGAACACGACCGTGAGCGTCACGATCGAGGTGATGATCTGCACGCGACGCATACGACCGAAGATCAGCGCGACGGCGGCTCCCAAAAGGGGGAGCGTCACGATCAGCGGAACCAGGATGCTCATGTCCATCAACGCTCCCCTCCGTTCGGGGTTGGATGGTCGGGCGTATCAACGGGCGCGTCATCGTCGATGCCG
This sequence comes from Microbacterium daqui, assembly GCF_050408675.1. Taxonomy (NCBI): domain Bacteria; kingdom Bacillati; phylum Actinomycetota; class Actinomycetes; order Micrococcales; family Microbacteriaceae; genus Microbacterium; species Microbacterium daqui. Next base: position 159,670 of record NZ_JBNTKF010000003.1, read on the forward strand.
GCGAAGTCGCGGGCGTGCAACACCGTGATGGGTGAAGTGTCGGTACCCACGAAGTCAGTGGCGAGATCGTTGTTATCGTCGCCGAACTCTTCGTCGTCCATGACGTCGTCTTCTTCAGCGCCACGCTCACGAACAGCAATGTCGGTCTCGTCGTCTTCCACCGTGTCGGCCTCGCCCAATTGCCACGAGCGGTAAATAAGGGCGAGCAAGAAGGCGCTGACGGCAAACGTGATGACGATAGCCGTCAGGGTGAGGGCCTGCGGTAGCGGGTCACTCATTTCACTGGCGTCACCAGAGCCGAAGAATGGCGCGATGCCAGGAGCTCCCATCACGATGAGCAGGAGCAGGTTCGTGGCGTTGCCGAGCAACAGGAAGCCAATGAGCACGCGGGTCAGAGAGCGCTCCATCATGGCGTAAACGCCCGCCGCAAACAGCACGCCCATGATCACGATGAGGGTGGTTGAAGCGTTCATGCGCGCTCCAATCGCTGGCGACGTTCTTGTGTTTGACGGTCAACCTCGGCGCCGAGGCTGCGCAGCACGTCAAGCACGAGGCCAATGACGACGAGGTAGACGCCAATGTCGAAAATGGTGGAGGTCACGAACTCGATGTGGCCGATGAACGCAATCTCCGCCTCCCAGAACGTGCTCTCCAGCGGCGCCATGCCAAAGAACATTGGCACGATCGCGGTCAGCACGGCGATCGTCATACCGGCCCCCAGCAGCATGCCGGCGTCGGTCGGTGCGGCGGCGCCCAGTTCGTGGCGGCCGCCGGCGATGTATCGCATCACGAGCGCCATTCCGGCAACGAGGCCCCCGGCGAAGCCGCCGCCGGGTAGGTTGTGGCCCGCAAACAGCAGGTAGATCGACACCACGATGATGGTGTGGAACAGCACGCGAACGATCACTTCGAGCATGATCGATCGCGTCTCCTCCTTCATCATCTGCCCGCCCACGAGCCATGCGCGCGGGTTTGAACGGTTGTCGACGGTTTGTGCCGCGACGCCGTCACCGGTTTCGACCAGCGGGCGGCGGCGACCGCGGCGGCTCGCAGCCTTCGGAACCGCGCGGGTCTGCGACAGCAGGTCAGTGCGGTCAGTGACAAAAACGAGCGAGGCGACACCGGTTGCGGCAAGAATGAGCACGCTGAGTTCGCCCATCGTGTCCCAACCACGCAGGTCAACGAGCGCGACGTTCACGACGTTCTTGCCGTGACCAAAGTCATACGCGAGCGGCGGGAACTCGTTCGAAATCGGGTCGGCAACGCGAGCGCCGGTCGCGACCACCGCAACCGCGGCCATCGTGAGCCCGACCGCACCAGCCAGCATGCCACGGGCGATGGGGGCAACGGAACGGTTGTGGTGCCCCATGCGCGCGGGGATGCGTCGGAGGACGAGGGCGAACGCCACGAGCGTCACCGTCTCGACAAGAATCTGCGTGAGGGCAAGGTCAGGAGCGCCGCTCGTCGCGAACAGCACAACCATGCCCACGCCCGTCACCGAGACCAGCACCACACCGGTGTACCGCTTCGTCGCGCGAATGGCGAGCACCCCGGCGAGGATCATGATGGGCGCCACCACGATCTGCACCGGGGTGTGCCAGGCCGCGAGATCAATGCGCCATTCAGGCGAGGAGAGCAGTGCTGTCGTCTCGGCTCCGACGAACACGATGAAGATGATCGCGACGTAAATCGGGAGGGAACCGCGCTGCGTGAGCGAGGTCGTCACGACCGAGAGGCGGTCAATTCCGCGCATCACACCGTTGTACACGTCGAGAGCGGTGAAGCGCAGCACACGGTCGGTACCGGTCGCGGTGCGGGTGACCCAAAACACGGCGCCACCCAGAATGAGGGCGGCCGCCGACACAAAGAGGGCCGGTTCGAACCCGTGCCAGAGGGCGAGGTGCGCGGCGTGCGGGTCGGCAGTGGAACCAGCGCTCACGAGCGGCGCGGTTGTCGCGTAGAGCTGGAAGGCTGGGTCAAGCCACCCGGCCGCGACTCCGGCGAGCAACGACAGCGATGCCAGAATGACGGGTGCTGACAAGAATCCCATCGGCGGATCCGGCCATTCAGTGCGCTCTTGCGTGGTTCCGTCTGCCGTCTTCTTCGTCGCAAACGCGCCCCACAAGAAGCGGCAGCCGTACGCCATCGTCAGAACCGAGCCCAGCGCGACACCGATGAAGCCAGCCCAGCCCCAAGCCGAGCCGCCCTGCGCTTCGGTGAGGAAGCCGGTGAGCGCGCCCTCTTTCGCGACGAAGCCAATCGTGGGCGGCAAGCCCACCATCGTGGCCACGGCGATCGTGGCGAACACCGCCATGACCGGCGCCTGGCGGCCAACCCCGCTGAGCTCGGTGATGTTACGCGTGGAGAGCTGGCGGTCAATCACACCGACAATGAGGAACAGCGCCGACTTGAAGAGCGCGTGACCGAGCAGCAGGCCGAGGCCGGCGAGGAGGGTCGCCTGGGTTCCCATCGCGAGCACGGTCGTCAGCAGGCCGAGCTGGCTCACTGTGCCGAACGCGAGGATGCGCTTGAGGTCGGTTTCGCGAATCGCCTGAAAGCCGCCCAGTAGCATCGTGAAAACGCCGAGCGAAATGATGATCGGCCGCCATACCGGGTCATCGGCAAATGTCGGCGCGAAACGCGCGAACAGGTAGATGCCGGCCTTCACCATGGCGGCGGCGTGCAAATACGCACTGACCGGGGTGGGCGCGGCCATCGCACCGGGCAGCCAGAAGTGAAACGGGAAAATGGCCGACTTCGACAGGCCACCGATGATGATGAGCACGAGCGCAGCACTCACAACCGGCCCCGTCGGAGCCAGCGCCAAAATCGTACTCAGCGACGAGGTTCCGGTCTCCACCACAAGCAAAACGGCACCGACAAACAGCAGCAGACCGCCGAGGGTCGTGACCAACAGGGCCTGGAGTGCGGCACGACGGCTGACGGCACGGTTGTGATAGTGGCCGATCAGCAGGTAGCTGAGGATGCTGGTGAGCTCCCAGAACATCACGAGCATGATGATGTCGTCGGTCAGTACGAGCCCGTACATCGCCCCGCTAAACGCGAGCAGCACCGCCGCGAACTGCGGCAGGTCGGTGGATTTTCCTGCAAAATACCAGGCGCAGTACATCAGCACGAGCGCGCCAACGCCGGTGACGATGAAGGCCATCAGGAGGCCCAAGAAGTCCATGCGCATGGAGATGTTGATGCCGAGCTCAGGTATCCACGCGTAGGTTTCGAAGACCGTTTCGCCGCTCAGAATCTGCGGCGTGACGCTTGCGGCGTGCACAAAACCGGCGGCCGGGAGAAGGGCTGCGGCGATGAAGGCGCGGGCGCCCCAGACGCGCGCTAGCCACACGATCACCAGAGGAGCAATCGCGAAAATCGCGAGGATTGTGAGCATGTTTAGGTCTTCGCTCGTCGTGCCGATAATCGGACTGGCGGGCAGGGCCTCTTTAGTTTACCGATGAATGAGCCGGTGGCGCGGTCGTATTGCCCGGGCGGAGCGTGCACGTAAACCGAACGGACGGCGCTTTCTCGCCCTTAAGGAGCCGCGCGATGGCGTCACCGACGGCACGTCCCTTTTCATATGCCGGTTGGTGCATCGTGGTCAGTTGGTACGGCGCGAGACCATCGACCGCAACACCGTCGAAACCGGTGACGGACAGGTCTTTTGGCACGCTGAGCCCCCGCTCGGTGGCGGCACGAATGACCCCGGCCGCGAGCAGGTCGCTCTGCGCCAAAATCGCCGTCGGCTGGCACTGATCGAGAATGGCGTTGGCAGCCTCAATACCGAAATCGACGGACGATCCGCGGGCAGAAAAAACATTCGGATTCTCGAAAACTTCACGCACGCCGGCCAGGCGCTCCCTCGTGACGTCGATAACCGGCGTCGACGCTGGCGACACAAACCCTGGTTCCGTCGTTGGCCCCCACCGCAGCGATACGACTGCCACGTTGCGATGACCGAGCCCGGCGACATGGTGCGCGAGCTGCGACTGTGCCTCAGTGTTGTCGAGTGAAATCACGGGCACGCCCCACGCGGGGTCGCCTTCGACAGCAACCACCGGGATGTCGCGAGCGATGAGGTTTTGCACGAGCTCGGGGTTTTCGCTGTGGGTTCCGAAGAGCACGGCGGCGTCGAGCGGAACCTCGGTGGCGGCGGGCGTTCTGCCATCGTCGCGGAGGAGCAAGATGCCGGCGCCGAGCGGGGCGACAGACGTCGCGATGCCATCCATCGTGGCGATCGCGATCGGGTCAAGAAACGCAGTGCGGAGGGACGAGCTCATCACGACTCCGACGATGCCGGAGCGCCCGGTGCGCAGTGAGGCGGCTCGGGGGTCGGGGCCGCGGTAGCCGAGTTCGGCGGCGGCAGCGCGCACGCGAGCGGCGGTTTCGTCGGAAACCTTGATCTTGCCGCTGAAGACGACCGACGCCGTCGACGCGCTCACGCCCGCGGCTCGTGCCACGTCAGCGATTGTCACTTTGGCTGCCATCTCGCCTCCTTCTCATCGAGAGTATCGCGTATCGAATCGATTCGGTACACTTGTGCGCGTGGAAAAAGTAACGACAAAAGGCCAGCTACTGCGATGGAAGTTCGCCATTTTCGCGATCTTCTTCGCGAGCGGCCTCAGCGTTGCTACCTGGGCTGCGCGCGTACCTGCCATCAAGATTGCGCTCGGCATCGACAACCTGCAGGTGGGCCTGCTGTTGCTCGGCGCTGGCATTGGTTCTCTCGTTGGCCTGAGCAGTGCGGCTTTTCTGATCGCGAAGCTCGGCGCCCGCCGCGCGATGCCGATCTCCATCGTGACCTTCGCGCTCGGCCTTATCGTTATCGGCGTTGGCACCGACATGGCGCACTCGTACCCCGTTGTGCTGGCCGGACTCTTTCTCTTCGGCATCGGCAATGGTTCCGTCGACATCATGATGAATGTCGAAGGCGCCGGCATTGAAAACCACACCGGTAAGACGTTGTTGCCGATGTTTCACGGCCTCTTCAGCCTCGGTACCGTCGCCGGCGCTTCGTTCGGTGCCCTCGCGATTCGTCTCGATTACACGGTCGCCGCGCACGCGACGATCACGGCTGGGCTCATTGCGCTCGTCGCCATTGTGGCCTTCACGAACGTGCCACGGTCGGCGGCGGAGTTCGCCGAAACGTCGACATCACGCACTCGTTCGACATGGCGGGAGCGCCTCGCCCCGATGATCGACGCGTGGAAAGATCCGCGCACGTATGGCATCGGTCTCGTGATGCTGGGCATGTCGTTTGCCGAGGGTGGCGCAAACGACTGGCTGGCTCTGGCGATGGTGGAAGACCACGGAACCACGGAGGCGCTGGGTGCACTGGGCCTCGCGACCTTCTCGGTCAGCATGACGGTCGTGCGCCTGTTTGGTGGACCGCTCGTTGACCGCTTTGGTCGCGTCGCTATTCTGCGGGCGCTCGCTGTTTCGGCGACGGCCGGCATGATCCTCTTTATCTGGGCACCATCGATCGAACTCATCTTTGTCGCCGCAGTGCTGTGGGGTGCGGGCGTCTCGCTGGGCTTCCCGCTCGGAATGTCGGCTGCGGCCGATGACCCCACCCGGGCCGCTGCTCGCGTGAGCGCGGTCGCGACGATCGGTTACGTGGCTTTCCTCTGCGGGCCGCCGCTCCTCGGCCTCATCAGCGAAAACATCGGCCTGCTGAACACGCTGTACATCCTCGTGGCGCTCGCGATCATCTCGGGCTTCGCATCGGCCTCGGCGCGCGAGTCGAAGCCTGTCACTAGCTCACACACGGCGGTTAGCGAAACGAAACCCGCCGCAGACGAACCGACGGCCTAGGTCGACACCGCTGGCGAGACGACCTCGATGGCGGGCCCGTCATCGGTTTGGCGTCGCTGTTGCCGCGCCGTCGGAACCACGGGCAAGTGCCACGGCGTGCGAACGGCTACGGGCGCCCAGCTTTGCCAGCACGCTCGAAACGTGGGTCTTCACCGTCGGCAGTGAGACGCCCAGGTGCTCCGCAAGCTGACGATTCGAGAGGCCCCGCGAGATTCCATCGAGCACTTCATGCTCACGCGCGGTGAGCTCGGCGCGCCCGGCCGCGGGCGTTGAGACCGGATCCCGGGGCACGTTCTGAACCGCCGCGAGCGCGCGCCTCGTCACTTTGGCATCGAGCACGCCGTCACCCGCAGCGACGGCACGAACCGCCTGCACGAGCGTCGCCGCGTCGGCGGTCTTCAGGAGAAAGCCCGCGGCGCCCGCCCGAATCGCGCCAAATACAAGTTCGTCTTCATCAAAACTGGTCAGCACGAGGACGTCGCTGAGCCCGCGCTCGACGATCTCCTGGGTTGCCGAGACGCCGTCGCGTCCGGGCATACGCAGATCCATGAGCACGACGTCGGGGCGCAGAGCGACGGCATTGCGCACGGCAACGTCGCCATCGGCGGCCTCACCCACCACGACGATGCCGTGGGCTTCGAGCATGATCCGCAGCCCCGACCGAATCGCCCCGTGATCGTCTGCCAACAGCACTGTTGGTTCCGTCATCGCGCCCTCACTTTCGGCACGCAATCGCATGGTTTCGTCGTCGTTCACCGATTTCTGCGTGCGGTCGTGTGGTTCCGTCATGCCGCCACCGCCCTCGGCAACACGGCTTCGACGGCCCAGCCCTGGGCGACCGGGCCCGCCGTGAAGTCGCCGCCCATCATGTCGACGCGCTCGCGCAGCATGCTCAGCCCCCATCCGCTGCCGGTGTAGCCGTGCACGGTCACCGCGTTGCCGCCCTGCGACAGTACCCGCACCCGCACATTGTCGTTGTGGTCATCAAGTGTCACCGAGACGGCGGCCCCGCTCGCGTGCCGCACGCAGTTCGCGAGCGCTTCGCGCACGACGCGCACAACGGCCTGTTCCAGCGGTGCCGGCAGCGGGGCGATCTCGGTGGCTGACACCTCGACCTCGAGTCCGGCCCGGCGGGCGTCGTCGACGAGGCCGGCTAAGTCGGCGAGGCTCGGCGTGGGAAGCACGTCGCCATCACCCCGGCGGAGCACTGAAATCATGGTGCGCAGCGCGGCGTGGGCATCGATTCCGGCATCGCGAACGGCCTGGAGTGCAGCGCGATCGGTCGTTGTCTCGGGCTGCGTCGAGAGCGCGGCTTCAGCTCGAATCGCCATCGCGAGTACGTGCCCGGCGACCACGTCGTGGAGTTCTTTCGCCATCACTTCACGCTCTTGGCGCACGGCTTCTGCGCGGTCGCGTTCAGCTTCGGCGGTGGCGTCGTCGGCTCGTTGCCTGTGGAGCTCGGCAAGCTCGTTGGCATGGGCCATCGCGACCGCCCACCAGTAGTCCGTCGCGAAGATGACACCAAATTGAATACCCAGCAACACCGCCATCGAGATGTCGGTCTTACCGAGCGCAATCGCACCCGCAGCGATCAGGACCGCGGTCAGCAGGATGCCCCACAGCAAGCGGCGGCGGCCCTGCGGCGACGCGTGAAATGCTGCGAACCACAGCACGTCGAGCAGCACGAGCAGTGGACCGATGCCACCGATCGTGAGCAGGTCAACGACGAAGAGCAGAGCCGCCCCGGCGAGCGAAAGCCACGGCGCGCGATGCTTCGTCAGCATGAACACGGCCGCCGGAACCACCGTGATGAGCGGCGCCCACGCCGGAAGTTCCCCCGACAACACCGAGTACGTCTGCCAGCTGCGGCCAAAGCCCAGCAGCGCAAGAACGGCGCTCAGCGCCACAACACCGAGCGCGTCGATGATGAGCCGATGCCGCTGATACGTGGCAATCGCCCAGTGGGGCCGCTCCTGCGTCATGCGCCCATAAAACCATGTCGAGGCGTCGAGGCACATCCGTCCAAAGGATGAGGAGGCCCCGAGCAAGACCGATCTTTCGCCCGATCCGCATGCGCGGGAGCCAGTCGAGTCTGGTGGCATGGACATTTTCGGCGGACTCCCCCTCCCCCTGGGCCTCGGCGCGTTGGCACTCATCGACAGCCTCAGCATCGGAACCCTTCTTATTCCGCTGTTTTTGTTGCTGAAACCGGGGCGCGTTCGGGTCGGCCGCATCCTGCTCTACCTTGCGACGATCGCCGGCTTCTACCTCCTCGTCGGACTCATGTTCTTGTGGGGCTTCGTGAACCTGGCCAGCGTTGCCACCGAATTCTTGTCGTCACCCGCCGGCGCGACGGTACGACTCGTCGTTGGTGCCGCGCTGTTGCTCGCATCGTTTCTGATTCCGTCGGGCAAGACGCGCTCGGGTACTGCGGAACCATCTGCGCATGTTGCTAGCGCTGCGAGCGTGCCAGCCGGTTCCGCTTCTCAGTCGCGTGGTTCCACGCCCCTGCACCCGCCCGCTCGCGTCCCCACGGAACACGTTGTCGTCGCCCCGCGGCCCGGCCGGCTCGCACGGTGGCGCGAACGGTTGCTTGACCCGCGCACGCGTGGCACCGCCGTGATGCTCGTCGCGATCGCTGCCGGGCTCGTCGAAGTGGCAACGATGCTGCCGTATATCGTCGCGATGTCGGCGCTGGCCGATGCCGGCGTGAGTGCGCCAACGCGCGTGATCGCGCTCGTTGCCTATTGCCTCGTCATGATCGTGCCCGCGGTGTTGCTCCTGGTCGCGCGGGTCGTCGCGGCCCCCCTCGTCACGAAGCCACTCGCCCGTCTCGCCGCGTGGATGGAACGCACCGGCTCCGAAACGACCGCGTGGATCGTCGGCATCATCGGTTTTCTCATTCTGCGTTCGGCGGCCGTCGATTTGCGGCTGTTCGACATGCTCGGCGAGCTCACCAATCGCCTGTAGCGGCTGGCACGAAGTAAGCTCTTCGGGTGCGTCTTGTTATTGCCCGCTGCAGCGTTGATTACACCGGCCGTTTGAATGCGCACCTTCCGGAGGCTACGCGCCTCCTGGTGCACAAGGGCGATGGATCCCTTCTGGTGCACTCCGATGGCGGCTCGTACAAGCCGCTCAACTGGATGAGCCCGCCGTGTTCGCTCGCCGTCGAAGAACTCGACGAAGACGACCAGTCGCAGGGCGTTGTCGAACGTTGGCGCGTCGTGCACAAGAAGTCAGGTGATGCACTGACCGTGCGCATCTACGAAATGATTCACGACTCCAACCACGACCTCGGCATTGACCCGGGTCTGCAGAAAGACGGCGTTGAGGCCGACCTGCAGCGCTTGCTCGCCGAGCAGGTTGAACTCGTCGAAGAGGGGGCAAGCCTGGTTCGCCGTGAATACATGACGGCGATCGGCCCCGTTGACCACATGGTTCGTGCGGCCGACGGAACCCACATCGCTGTCGAGGTTAAGCGCCGCGCTGGCATCGACGCGGTCGAGCAGATCACGCGTTATCTCGAGCTTCTCAACCGCGACCCGGTGCTCGCACCCGTTCGTGGCGTGCTGGCCGCGCAGGCTTTCGCCCCGCAGGCCCGCACCCTCGCAACTGACCGCGGCATAACGTGCCTCACGCTCGACTACGACGCCATGAAGGGCGTCGACTCCGGAGCCCCGACGCTGTTCTAAGGACCCCGAACGTCACGGTTCCGACATCGTCGTACCGTATCTCTGAGACACAGACCGGCTCACTCCGGCGCAACGCCCGATAGGGTGGCAGGGTGACTGGAGCATCGCAGTGGTCCTGCATTTTGTGGGACATGGACGGAACCATCATCGACGCGTCCGAAGGCATTTTGCAGCGCCTGAAGGTGACGTTCGATCAACTCGGCAAGCCCGCACCCACGCGGGATGACCTGATCGACTGGATTGGCCCGCCGATGCTCGAGTCTTTCCAAAACAACGCCGATCTCACGCCCCAAGAAGCACGCACCGCGGTTGATTTCTACCGCTCGCTGCACAACTTGAACGACATGAGTGCGGGCACTCGGGTCTATGACGGTGTCGTCGATCTGCTCGGCGAGGTGGCAGCGGCCGGCGTGCCGCAGGCGATCGCCAGCTCCAAGCCGGAGAGCCAAGTGGTTCCGCTCGCCCACGCCTTCGACATCAGCGGCGACTTCGTCGCGATGGTCGGCGCGACCGACGACGGATTGCAGCGTGCGACCAAGGCTGACGTCGTGCGCGAAGCGCTGAAGCGTCTCGAAGACGCCGGCGCTGACATTTCGCGGCCCGTGCTCATCGGCGACCGTCACCACGACGTCGAGGGTGGCGCCGCCGCCGGCGTACCCGTGATCCACGTGACGTGGGGCTTCAGCCACCCGCACGAGGGTGATGGCTCCATCGCCACGGCGACGACGGCAACCGAACTCCGAAACCTCCTGCTGACGGTCTAACGATGGAGTGGCTGCCGTGGGTTGTGGTCTTCGGAACCACGGGTGTGCTGTGCCTGGTGGTGGGGCTTGCAATTCGTGGGTTTCGTCGCACACCGCGAGCGCGCGCACGCCGTGAAGTGACGTGGACGCACACGGGGCAGGCACTGTTGCGCCTCGACACCGCGATCGAGGAGAGCGACATTGAGCTCGGCCTCTCGGGTGCACTGTACGGCGGCACGGCACCGCGAACCCTGGCCGCCGCCCGAGCCTATGCCGCGAACGCGCGCGATGATGCCTTTGTGCGATACCAGCAGGCACTTGATCGTAAAGAGACGCACCCCGGCGCCGTGCGCGAAGCCCGGCACGTCGGCGATCTTGCGAACCGCGCGCTGCTGAAGCTCGAGAACGCACAACTGGAACACCAAAAGTGGCTGACAGCGAACGCTGACGCCCCAGCTCAGGTGGCTGCGGCCCGTGAGCGTCTCACCGAGATTGTCGCTGGCTTGGGCGACCCCACGGCGCTCGAACGCGACCTCGCGGAACAGTTTGACGACGCGGAGTGGGCGCCGGTGAAGGACGCGAACGACGCCCTCGAGAAGGCGCTGACCGAGGCCGACCGCGCCATCGCGCGTGCCGAAGAGAACGTCGACAAGCCCGCCAAGTCGGTCATGGCCAACCTTGCCGCGGGCGAGAAGTACTTGCGCGCTGCGGAGTCGGCGTCTCTTGCCGCCGATCAGGCCCACCGTGGCGTAATCGACGCGAGCATCGCGGTGGCCAGCGAGCTCTCGAGCATGCGTGCCGACATTGCGAAGGGTGTCGCGCTACAAAAGACGGTGCCTGCCGACGCCGCCGAGCGCGTGGGCGAAGAACTCGATCGGGCGCTGGCATCTGTCGAGAAGATTGAACCGCGCGCTGACCGCGAACCGACCGCCGTGATCACAGAGATTTCCCGCATTCGTGACCGGCTCGACCTCGCTCTGGGCAACGCCCGCACCGCGCGCGATCGCATCGAGGGCGCGCGCAATGCGTTGCCGGCGACGATGTCTACCGCACGTCGCACGATCGCTCACGCCGAAGCCGTCGTGATGCAGGGTTCGAGCGCCGACGCGCGCGTGCGATTGACTGAAGCGAATGACGCCCTCGCGGCGTCACGCAGCGCCGAAGATGCCGTCGCCGCGCTCGACGCCGTGCGCCGAGCCATCCGTCACGCCGAAGACGCCGAGGCCCTCGCGAACTACGCCCGCGGCCGCCGCGCCTAGGCGGTGAGTGCGGCTACGGCGAAGGCCCCCACGCCGGAGGCGTGAGGGCCGAATTCGTCATCGAATTAGAGAACCGTGATGTTCTCTGCCTGCAGACCCTTGGGGCCCTGGGCGACGTCGAAAGCGACGCGCTGGTTGTCTTCCAGCGTGCGGTAGCCCGACGTCTGGATCGCCGAGTAGTGTGCGAAGACGTCAGCGCCGCCCTCGTCCGGTGAGATGAAGCCGAAGCCCTTCTCGGAGTTGAACCACTTGACGGTTCCGGTGGTGCTGCTCATTCTTTGCCGTTCTTTCGGGCTCGCCACTCGACAAGCCTGTGTTGGGATTGTGTGACCAACTTAGTGGTTTCGCGCGCTCGTGAAAATGAATTATGACGAAGGTGACGTAATCGTTGCCTTGCGTTTATTTCACAGAAACACGCGGTCACACGCGACATCGCGCCACTAATACGAGCTCAAGGCTCCGACGCACACGCCGAACCAGATCAACGGAAGCGCTCCGAGGACGATAAATAGCCCCTGCCCAATCTTGCGCGTCTGAAAGGGAATCACGAGGATCGTGGCCACGATCGGCACGATCGCAAACGCGAGCGTGACCCCCACAAACCACGCGTCAGCCCGGGCCCCCCACCCACTACTCAGTGCGACAACCAGCACACACAACAGAACGACGACAAAGCCTCCGAGGATGCCCCACCCCATTCCGGGGCGATTGTCTTCGACCTCCGGCGGCATCATTCCTGGCTGGTAGCCGCCGGAACCATAGGGGTAGCTTCCCGGTGCGGGCGGGCCATACGGCGAGCTGCCGTTCGCCCCGGGGTACGCGCCGGGCGGGAGGGGTGCGCCGTATCCGGGGCCGGGCGGAACCGGTGGTCCGGAGACAGGGCCGCCGGGGTTTCCGGGGTGCACCGGCGCATACGGCGTACCCAGCGTCTCCCCCACACTCGGCGGCGCAACAATCGGCGCATCGTTCGCCGAACCATCAGCCGCAGCCAATGGTTCCGTCGACTCCGCTCCCTCCTCCGGGAGGTCGCCAGGCTTCGGTTCGTCATTCGGCGGCGTCATCACACGGATCCTTTCAGGGCGGGTGGAGCAACGAGGGCGGCGCGCGGAACCAGGAGGCGGCCCCGGCGGGCGAGCCAGATGAGGCGTGCGGCAAAGAGCGGAATCGTCACGATCAAGAACATTTGCGGGCGGGTGAGGCCGAGGAAGGCGACCTCATTGGCACGCACGAACTCGACAAAGAAGCGGAACACCGCGTAGGCGCCGATGTAGACGGTCAGCATCTCCCCCGGCGCGAGGCGGGAGCGACGAAGCCAAAACCACATCACGACGAACGCGACGATATGAAACGCGATTTCGTAGACGAACGAGGGGTGCAGGCCAACGCCCGCGACCGAGTGGGTGTACTCCGCCTGTTCGGGCGTGAGCACGATGCCCCAACCGCCGCGGGTCGGTGCACCCGGGTTTTCAGTGAGCAGGCACCCGATGCGGCCGAGAATCAGCGCGGCGCAGACGGCAGGCGCGAAGTAGTCACCGGTGCGTTCGCGGTATCCGACGATCTTTTTCGCGATGTGCACGCCGAGCCATGCGCCGACGAGACCGCTGAGAATCGATGCGTTGCCGCGGATCATGTGTTCGGTGAACGGCAGGTTTTGCGAGAAGTCGAGGTGCTGCACCCAGGTTCCGAGGCGCGCCATGATGCTGCCACCGGCGAGCGCACCGATCACGAGCCAGGGCATGCGCGGGTCTTTCACTTGGCGGCGGCGCAGTTCCCACCAGTAGATGACCCCCGCGGCAATGAGCCCCAGCATGACGAACGCCGAGTGCGTGTCAATAGGCGGGCCGAAGCCGAGCAGGGTGTCGATCGTGGGAAACATGTCAGCTGAACCACCCTCCCACGATGTTCACGACGCCCCACACCCAGAACGGAATCGCTGCGGCAGCCACCACCGCGAGCACCACCAAATACGTCAGCACGAGGCGGGTGTCACCGAGTTTGCACCGTGAACGCAATAGCCCTGCCGCGCGCGCCCGGCGGTAGCCACCAATCGCGACCAGGGCGAACACCAGCACCGCGATCGGCCCGGTGAGCGCCGCGATCGCGGCAATCGTCGCGAAAACGCACAGCTTGAGCGGGTCGAACGGCAGCCCGACCGACTCGTCATATTGGCGAACGTGCGGCGTCTCAGTCATGCGCACCCACCGGCTCACCGATGTCGGTCACAGCATCGGTACCGCGCGCCTGCGCGCCAACGCGCTTCGCCGCCACACGCCCGGCATCCGCGCGACCACCCGAAGCGCCAGAATCCCGCACACTAATCACCGGCCCCAACCCCACCGGAGCCGCGTTGCGTGCCGTCGCGGTCGAAATGCGCTGGCGCGACAGCGGCGCCCACGCCTGCACTGCGCAGAACGGCGCGCACTGGTGCGCAGCGGTGTCGTCGTTGACCGTCGCGACGTGCACACAGCACTGCGTGAGACGCTCTTCGATCATCGTGTTGATGTCCATAAACGGCTTCACCGTAATGCGCAGAATGCGCTCGCCGAGCATCTTGCGCAACCGCTTGTGTTGCCCGGGCATCACGGTCGTTGCCAACGCCGTCAAGGTTCCGATGCCGATGTCGCAATTGACGCAAATGTCGCGCCAAATCGATGACATCGACGGGTGCGACAGGCTCGACTGCTCACTAAACAGGTCAAGCAGCGAGTTCTTCACCGCCTCTTTCATCGACGCGTTGATCGAGCTGTCGGCGATGCGGTTGGCGATCATGTCGGGCTCAAGGTCGAGAAACTGCTTGAGCTTGTCGTGCCCGATGAGCGAGGTCAGCGAGCGCCACTCGGCCGAATCGTCCTTCAAGAAGTACCCGACCGAGCAGCAGTGCGGGTGCGAGCACGGCAACGCGGTGAGGTCGCGCCACGTGATCTCACCGTTGGTTTGCGGCTCAAGGCGCGTGAGCACACCGGTGTGGGTGAGGCGATCGTTGGGGTCGATGCCGGAGTTGCGACCGGAACCAAAAACCGGCTGGATCGTGACGCCACCCACATAGGGGGTCGCCTGCGCGACGCGAATGACCTCGCCGATTTCGCCGTCGTTAGCACCCTTGGCCGCGGTCATCGTGAGCGTCATGAAAACCCCGGCAGCGCTCAGTCGTTCGATCGCTCGCTCTTTAAACCGGCGAATGTCGGCACCGCGGTGAAACTTCGAAGCCTCAGCCGAGGTTCCGTCGTACTGCAGGTAAATCTCTACCCGCTCGCGGTGCTTCTTCAAGAAGGCGACGAACTCGTCGTCATTCGCGATGCGCAGGCCGTTCGAGTTGATGAGGATGCGCACGACGGGGCGGGCAACAAGCTGCTCAACGAGTTGCTCAAGCCAGGGGTACAGCGTGGGCTCACCGCCGGAGAGCATGAGCACGTCGATGCGGTTGTTTTCGCGAGCGAGCCGCGCGTCGACAGAGGCGAGAACTTCGGCGAGCGGCGCGACGGCTGACGCCGCCGGGCCCGACTCGGCAAAGCACGTCGGGCAGCGCAGGTTGCAGTGGTCGGTGAGGTCTTCGAGCAGGATGCAGGTGTGCTGCGTCTGCATTTCGGGGAGGCCATCAAGGTAGGCGCTTGGCACCGGCTTGAAATTGCCGCGCACGTCAGGAACGTGCACCTTGGTGGGGGCAGTCCACTCCTCGAGGTAGCTCAAAATCTCGGCGGATTCGTCGTACATCGTGCGGATCAAACCGTGCTTCTCGCACCCGCGTTCGAGGTAGACGGTGTCGCCCTCAACAGCCAGCCAGCCCGACAGTCGCGCCACGTCGCTGAGCGGCCGATCGGGCTCTTCTTCGTGGCAGATCGGACAAAACGCGTTCACGTAACGGTGAATGCGATAGTCACGAAGTGGCTGCCCCGGCGAAGTATTCGTCATACGCGCACGGTACCAGCGCGGCCGCGGCGGCGCGCGTCATGGCCGTCGGTTTGTGGATAGCTGTCAGCTCTTCTGCTTCGCGAGACGGCGCGTGCGCCACGTCAACAGCGCGGCCACGCCGCCCAGAATCACAACGGCCACGATGATCGCGACAATGTCAGAAACACCAGCGGTGGCGTTCATCGCGCTCTCTTCGATCGCGGCCTGGTCATCGGCGCCGAGAATGCTTGGCAGACCCGCGGTGCCCTGCGTCAGAATCAGCAGGATTCCCATGCCGATCATGAGCAGGCCGCCAATGATGTTGGTCCACGCGTTGCGCCACCTACCGATGACGAGTTCGCGCGGCTTGAGAATGTTGCGGATCGCGGGCACGCTCGTCCAGATCAGCGCGATGACGAGCAACGGCAGGGTCATGCCCGCCGCGAAGATTGCCATGATGAGTCCGCCGTACAGCGTGCTCGAGCTGAGCGCTGCGACCGTCAGTGTCGCTCCGAGCAGCGGCCCGGCACATACGCCAGCGATGCCATAGACGGTGCCGAGCAGGTAAACCGACAGCGTCGTGGTTCCCTCCCCCGCTGCCGACCGGCTCAAGAACGGCAGCGGAATGCCGATCAGCTGAATCAGACCAAAAATGATCACCAGAATCGATGCCCAAAATACGAACGCATTGCGGTGGGTATTGATGAAGACGCCGAGGGTGCCGGCGAGCACGCCGAGCGGAACCAGGGTGGTGATGAGTCCGAGATAGAAGACGCCGGTGCGCCCCGCGATGCGCGTCGGCGAACCGAACGCGTACGAGAAGAAGGCTGGCAGCAGGAGCACCGAGCACGGGCTCAGCAGCGTCAGCACGCCGCCGATAAATGCTCCCGCGAAGCCGAGTTCCATGCTTACTTGACGAGCTCGAGCTGCTCGGTGAACACCTTGTGGAACGTCTCAATGGGCTGTGCACCCGAGAAGTACGTGCCGCCGACGACGAAGAACGGAACCGCGGTGACGCCGAGCTGCTGAGCCTCGGTTGTCGAGTTCGCAACGGCCTGCGCGAGTGCGGGGTCGTCGAGATCCTTCGTGAACTGGGCGATGTCAGGCACACCGGCCTCTTCGGCGAACGCGATGAGCTTTTCGCGCGGCATATCGGGGTGGCCCGACTGCGGTGCAGCGGCGTACAGCGCTTCGAAGTACTCGGCGAACTTGCCCTGGTTGCCAGCAGCGCGAGCGGCGACGGCAGCGGCGGTCGACTCGTCACCGAAGAACGAAACGTCGCGCACTTCGTAGCGCACGAGGCCCTTGTCGACGTATTCCTCGAGCAGCACCGGCATGGTGTCGTTGGTGAACTTGGCGCAGAACGGGCAGCGGTAGTCGGTCCACTCGATCACGGTGAGCGGCGCGTCAACGTCACCGTAGGCCATCGGGTCGTTGGGGTCAGCCTTGGCGAGCTGGTCAGCGAGCACCGGGCGGTTCGGGTCAACTGTCTCTTCGGGCTGTGCGCCGTCGGTGGTTTCGGTCGGAGCCGGGTTCTTGCCAGCGTCGGGGTTCATGGCCGGGTTCTGCTGCGACAACGGCTGCGCGATCGCGACGACGAGGAGGAAGGCTGCGGCCGCACCCAGGATGATGTTGAGCGTGCGCGAACGACGCAACTTGCGCGTCAGCGTCTCGGTTTCGGTCGCCGTCTCCGTCGCGGTTTCTACGTCTGCGAGCGGCTCGGCACCCTCGGTCGGGGAGGGGTCGGTGGCACCGGCTGCGGCGGCAGCGTTCTCGTTCGTCACCTCTCAAGGCTATGCCCCCGCACCTGAGCAGATGCTCACATGGATTTTCGGGTGCTCACTTTTCGTGCCACCGATGCCAAATTGTGCTGTTCTGCGGCGGGCCCTAGCCACTACGGTCTAACAAAGGCGCCTCCCCGCATGGAGTATGTCGGGGCTCCGAAGGGGGAACGAGCATGACAACGCCAGAAACGGATGCGCCACCGCCCGAGCAGCCGCGCCCCGCTACTCCCGGTTCGGCCGGGCCGGTGCTCCCGCCGCCTCCCGTGCCACCCGCGTCGTCGCCCGCGTTTCCCACCGCGCCCGGTGGTTCCGGCTACCCGCACGCGTCCAACCCGTACCCGCAACAGCCGTACCCCCAACAGCAGCCACAGCCGCAGCCGCAGCACCAGCCCCAGGTTCCGTTCGCACAGCCCGGCATGCCGCCAGCGCCCGTTCCTCCCGGCTCCGCGCGCCCGATTGCGCCGAGCCCGGTGGCGCTGGAGCTCCAGAAGATCGGAACCTCGTGGCAGGTTCCGGCGCTGGCTGTCGGCATCGTGTTGGTCGTTGGGTTTGTGATGGGCGGCGCGCTGCTCGCAATGGCGAATGACATCACCCAGTTCATTGCGCGCGGCATTTCGGTTGTGCAGCAGCTGTTGCTGGCGTTCGGCATCGTGCTCGGCGGTGGCACGGTGTCTGAGGGTTCGGCGTCGTTCAGCGGCAGTGTGAGCGTCGCGAGTCTCGGAACCGTCGCCGCAGTCGGTGCCGCCGTCTATGCGGTGACGCGGCGCGTGATGCGGCGCGAGACAGGCCGGGCCGGGCCGATCGGCGCGCTCGTGGTGCGCTCGGTGATCGAGGGCGTGCCGGCCGCGCTCGTCGCGCTGTTCCTCGCAATTTTCGGACGTCTCGGCAACACCGTCCTGCTCATTTCGCCGCCACTCGTCGGCGTGCTCGTGACTGTTTGGCTGACGGTAGCCGCGGCAACCTTTATCGCGCGCATGCGGCTCCGCGGTGCGTCGCGGTGGGGGCGCGCAGCCGCGATCGTGCGCGAACCCCTCTGGTACTCGGCAATTCTGGTCGGCGTTCTGGCGGTCATTGCCCTGATCGTGCTGATCATTGGCAGCATCACCGAGGGTGAACCGGCCGCGTTCTTGTGGCTGCCATACGGCCTCAACCTCGCCGCGTATGCCGCAGCACTCGGACAGTTCGGTCAGGTCGCAAGCCCGTTCTCCGCCTCGGGCCCGCTGATGGCGTGGGATCTCATCGGCGGCTACTCCGCACTCCTCATCGCCATCACGATGCTGGTTTTGCTGTACCTCAGCGTCTTTATCGGTGCCCGCCGCGGTCGCGCGGCTACGTTCACGGCAGGCCGCGTGTGGCAACTCCCGGTCGGCATGTTCGTGCTGAGCATCGCCTTCACCTACACGCTCGGTGCGGTGACGCTGGGTGGGGCGATGAGCTCGATGCTCAACGTGCACGGCTCGACGAGCTCGTCCGGATTCAGTCTCACGGCATGGATCGGCCTCACCTTCTCGTCGTCACTCCTCATCGCGGCCTTCGCCCTCGTGGTGTCGCTGCTCGCCGAAGTCATGCCGCGCGTCATCTACACACTGAACCCCCGCTTCTTCAGCTTTCTGGTCGGCACGCGCACCGCGCAAAACTGGGTAAACGGCTACGCACCTGCGGGTGGCGGCTTCGCGGGCCGTGGCGGAACCATGGGTGGTGGCTTCGCTGGCGGAACCATGGGTGGTGGCTTCGCTAGCGGAACCACGGGTGCCGGAGTCGCGGCTTTCGGCGCACTCGGCCCGGCCGACGCTGCTCCAGCGCAGCCCGCCAGCACCCAGATGTACGCGCAGCCCGCACCCATGGTTCCGGCTCCCCCGCTTCCGCCGCGAGCGCCGATGTCTCGTCGCGCGAAGCGTGCACTCATCGGCACGGGGATTTCAATCGGCGTTGTCGGCGTTCTCATCGCGGGCGCCGCGGTCGCTCTCGCGGTGGTCAATGCGAGTCGCGGGCCGGAGGGCGTGGTCAAGGAGTATCTCGCCTTGCTCGCCAACGGTGATGCGGAGGCGGCGACGGCGATGGTTCCGATTCCTCCCGGAAACCACCCGCTGGCCACCAACGACGTGTTCAATGCGGAGGGTGTCGAGCACATCGTCGTGGGCGAGGTGACGAGTGAAGTGCACGACGATTCGGGTATCGTCACCGCCGAGATCATGCTCGGTGACGCGACCTACACCACGAACATTCAGGTGTCGACGGGTGAAGCGGAGTTTGGGCTCTTGAAGACGTGGGTCATTGACTCTCCGCTCGTGTCGCCGGTGGAGGTGTGGGCAGTGGGCTCGCCGAACGTCACGATCGCGGGTGAGGAGCACACTCTCGCCGCCCAGTTTGATGGGTTCACCGGGCGGTACGGGATGTACCCGGCGATCTACCCCGTCTCCCTCACAACCGACAGTGTCTATCTGGCTGGCGACGAAGACATGCTCGTCGTTCCGCCGGGGCTCGATGGCTACGTGAGCCTCAAAGCGTCGCTGGCAGACACCGTGAAGGACGAGATTCTCGCCCAAGTGCATGACTTTGTGACGGCGTGCACCGAGGTTCCGACGAACATGCACTACGACTGCCCCACCAAAGTGAAGAACACGAACCTCGCGTCGCTCGAGCTAACCGTGCAGGTGTCTGAACTCGCGTGGTTTGACGACGACGATTTCGGTTTCTCAACTGACGACGCGACGATCACGATCGTGCGTAATCCCACGACGGCGGTGCCGAATCCGCAGCCCGAGGAGATCGTGTTCGCGGTCAACGGCACGTTCACTATTAACGGCGATGACCTGGAGATCGACGTCAGTCACGCGTGGTGACTATCCTGGCGGCATACCGACATCGGAGGAATCATGGAACGCGCAGACTACTTCACCGCCAAGCTCGAGTTCGAGACCGATGCCAGCGACGTGCACGCAGCGCGCGGCGCGGGTGAGAACGTCATCGTGATTGACGTACGTTCGGCCGAAGCGTTCGCCCAGGGTCGCGTCGCCGGTGCCGTGCACATGCACTATTCGGAGATTGCCGAGCGGGCGCCGAAGGAGATTCCGGCCGACGCCGATGTCGTCGTGTATTGCTGGAGCCCCGGTTGCAATGCCGGCGCCAAGGGTGCGCTCGAGTTCGCACGCCTGGGGTATCGCGTGCGCGAAATGATCGGCGGATTCGAATACTGGGTGCGCGAGGGCTACCCGGTCGAGAACGCCGACGGCGTGCACCGCCGCCCCATCGACCCCCTCACCGGCATTCCCCGCATCCGCACCCACGCGTAGTTTTTCTCGGTGCCGGCCCCGTGGTTCCGGAACTCCGGCGCCCAGCCCCGTGGTTCCGGCCCCTGCACCACCTCAACAACCGTTATGCACGCACGGGTGTGACTCCTGAGGCTGGATTGACTGATGAGGCACATTCTGCGTGCATACCAATTTGAGTCGTGCAAAACGGTCGTTGTGCGCGCGGCGCGGAACCACGGGTACGGAACAATGGGGTGGCTGTGAGCGCGGAACAGGAACCACGGGGGGCGCGCGCAAACGGAACCACGGGGGGCGCGCGCAAAAGCGGAACCGCGGGGTGCGCACGAAAACGGAACGACGGGGGCGCGCGCAAAAGCGCCCGCCCGCTCATTGCGGGGCGGGCGCTTGAGCTACAGCTAGGCCGCGACCGGTGCCGTGGCTGCCGACAGGGTCTCCACCTCGGCGTCGCTGAGTTCCAGCTCGAACGACGCGACGAGCGCGCTCAGCTGCTCGACGGTGCGAGCTGACGCAAGCGGAGCGGCAACGGCCGGCTGGGCGCGCAGCCATGCGAGGCTCACAGCGGCGACCGGCACGGCGTGTGCGGCGGCAATGTCATCGAGCAGGTCGAGCACGGCGACCGAGCGCGGGTTCTCGAGGTGCGGGTTGACGCGGTTGAGGCGTGCCGACTCGACCGCGTGACCCGGGCGGTACTTGCCGGTCAAGAAGCCAGCGGCGAGCGAGAAGAACGGCACCTCGACGATGCCGGCGTCGGCAATCACCGGGAGCGACCCGTGCTCGATCGCCCGCGACACCAGGTTGTACTCGTCTTGCGAGTACGTGATCGGCGTGAGGTTTTCGGCCTGCGTGATGCTCACGGCCGACGCGATGCGCTCGGCGCTGAACTGCGAAATACCGATCGCCCGCACCTTGCCTTCGCGCACGAGCCCGTCGAACGCAGCAAGGTAATCCGCCTGCTCGACGTCGTGGTCGTCGCGGTGCGCGTAGTAGATGTCGACGTAGTCGGTCTGCAGGCGACGCAGGGAGTCGTCGATCGCCGCGCGAATGTTCGCCGGCGCAAGCCCCGGACGAGCCGAGTGCATGAACACCTTCGTACCGATGTTGAGCTTTTCGCGCACACCCGGACGAGCGGCCAGCCACTCACCAATGATCGTCTCGCTCTCGCCACCGGTGTGCCCGGGCACCCAATCGCTGTAGACGTCGGCGGTGTCAATCGCACGGCCACCGGCCGCGACAAACGCGTCGAGCACGGCAAAACTGTCGTTGCGATCAGCCGTCCAGCCGAACACGTTTCCGCCAAGAATCAGGGGGCCAACATCTACCGTCGTCATGCAGGGTCCTTTCCGTTTCTTCGAGCATAGGGGCGGAACCATGGGCTGCGGCTGGGCACGTAGGCTGGCGTCATGGAACGCAACGCTGAGACGCCCTCGCCCGCCGCATCTCCCGCTGAGATCGGTTTTCTGCTTGACGTGGACGGCCCCATCGCGAGCCCCATCACCCGCTCCATCGCGATCCCGAGCATCATCGACGACCTCGTCGCACTCACCGCGGCCGGAGTTCCGGTCGCTTTCATCACGGGCCGCTCCGACGCGTTCATCGCCGAGCAGGTCATCGCCCCACTGTGGGCTGCCGGTCTCGGCGATGCCCTCAGCGCTCCGGGTGCCCGCATGTTTGGCGTCTTCGAAAAGGGCGGCGCGTGGGCACGCGTCGACGCCGACGGCATGAGCGAGTCCGTCGTCGACGAGTCCGTCGCGTTCTCGGCCGAAGCTATTGCCGGAGTTCGCGAGCTCGTCGCCGCGCGCTTCAGCGACACGATGTTCTTTGATGAGACCAAGCGCGCCATGATTTCGGTTGAGCAGCGCACCGATGTCTCGAGCGACGAATACCACGCTCAGCAGGCCGCGTTTCAGCAGGCCGCGTTCGAACTGCTCACCGGCCTCGGCGTCGGACTCACGTACGGCGACCAGTCGGTGGCCGATGCCGACGGCGCGACGCCGTTTCGTATCGACCCGACGATCATTTCGACCGACATCGAGTCAGTACTGCTCGACAAAGATCGCGGTGCCGAGCGCGCAATCGAATACTTCGCCAGCCTCGGCGACCTGCCGCGCGAGTGGCGCAGCGTCGGCGACTCGCGCAGCGACTACAAGATGGCCGACTATGTGCACGCGGCCGGCATGAGCGTCGCGCACGTCGATGTGCGTCCGGCTGACGGAATGCTCGAGCGGCAGTATCAGGTGCTCACGATCGACGGCTTCATTCATGACGAAGCCGGCGCGCTACTCCTCGGCTATTGGCGCCGCGCCATCGGAGCGTAACCGCCCCTTGATTCCGCCTCAGTCCACGGGCAACTCGTAGGGCCACCGCTCGGCCAGCCCCGGAGAAATGGCGTCAATCGCGGCGGCAAGTCGGTCGGGGTCGAACGCAGCCGCGTTTTCGGTGCGCCCGAGCAGGTGCGCCATCATGAGCCACTCCGTGACTGAGATCTCAAGCGGCTCAAACAGGAGGGCCGCGCGCTCACCGTAGTTGTGGTCAAAGAACCACACCTCGCCATCGGGGCCCAGCAGCCAGTGATCGCCGGCCCCGTTGTCACCGATCACGAGCCAGCGTTTGTCGACCTCAAGATCGACCCAGTAGCCATGATCGAGGTAGTCCGTCGACACCCGCGCGGCCAGGGCCGCATCGAATGCGCGCACGTCGGCTGACAGCTCACGCACGGCATCAGGAAGGGGCCGGAACCTCGGGTCCGCTGCTGAAATCTGCACAGTTCACCGTAGAACGTTCGCGGAGTATTCGCCGAGAGAGGCCCGAGAAATATGGTGATGTCGGGTGTGGGTCATAGAATAAGTGCAAGTCGTGAGGAGGGACGCTCGCGACGAGGGGGACGAACTTGTGCGCGCGTGCGCACACCCCTGGATACAGGTTCCACCTACACCAGGAGAAATTATGAAGCGCAAACTGATGGCACTCGGTGCAGTCGCAGCTCTCTCACTTGGCCTCGCAGCCTGCTCGGGCGGCGGCGGCGTTGGCGGCGGCGAAGAAGGCAAGGTTGCCGACCGCTTTGAGCAGTTCTTCGACGGTCTGATCGCTGGCGACGGCGAAGCAGCGTGCGACGTCATGCTCGTCGACGCGGAGACCCCGATGAAGGATGACGCAACCACGTACGACCTGTGCACCACGACGTACGACGGCATGGGCGACATGTTCAAGGATGCCATGGAGGAGGCCGGAGTCGAGAAGATCGAGGTCACCAAGGTCGTCATCGATGGTGACTCCGCTACGGTCACGGCAAAGGGCGCTGGCGCTCTGGGCGGCGAAGAGTCGCTGACCATGACCAAGGTCAACGGTGACTGGTACCTCGGCGAAGAGTCGTTCGCAGGCTAAGACACTCTGAAGGGGCGGTTTCCGAACGGAAGCCGCCCCTTTTTCGTCTCCGCACTTTCGCACCGCGGCCCCTGGTTCCGCGCCACCCCCCAGCGCGCTGCCACCGCAACGTGTTATCAAGGAATCATGATGAAGAAGCTACTGACCGCGAGCACGATCGCCGCTCTGGCGCTGAGCCTGGCTGCGTGTAGCGGAACAAGTGAAGAAGACGCTGTCATTGCTGCCGCGGAGAGCTTCATGAACGGCATGATCGCCGGCGACGGCGAAACGGTGTGTGGCTTGAGCCTCCGGGAAGGTGAAATCGTCACGTCTGACGACCCCGACTGGTCGGCGTGCGTCGACAGCATCGCAATCTTGAGTGACACGCTGGCCCCGCAGCTAGAGGCTGAGGGCATTACCGAGGTGACTATCGACAAAGCGACCGTCACCGGCGACACCGCCACGATTGCGGTCGAAGACATCAATGGCGACATCTTTCACGGGCAAACCAGCGTCTTCGCCCTGCGTAAGATTGAGGGAAAGTGGTACCTGGACTCGCCCAGCTGAGTCCACGAGAAAGTGACGTGACATGCCTGCGGCATCCGACCTTCCCCCCTATCAGCGCAACGCCCTCGCCCCGAGCCTGATCGTCGCGGCGTACCTGTTCGTGTCGCCGTTGCTCGTCGCGGGCGAATGGCCGCTCGTCACGCGTTTCGTTGTCGAGATCTTCGCGGTCATCGTCGGCTGGTATGCGTTTCAGGGCAAGCAGTGGTGGTGGCTGCCGATCATGGCGGTGATTGCCGTGCTGTGGAACCCATTCTGGCCGCTCGAACTCGGCACCGAATTCTTCTCGGTGGCGGCTCCGATCGCGGCCGTGACGTTCCTCGTCGCGGGCGTACTGATTAAGACGCCCCGCGTAGTAACACCGTCATAGACCCAGCAGGGGAAGCACCTCATCGACGTGAGGGGGATCGTGATCAAGTGCGGGTTCCCCTGCCGGGCCTCGTGCTCCGGGCTCGGGTGCCAGCAATGACCGTCGTCGGTATACGACAGCGAACCTGCTCCCCCTTACCCTTCATGGCAACGAAAGCTGCGATGAAGGAGCGTCACATCCTGTTGAGTTCAGTCGTCAGCCTTCACTTCGCCAGGTTGTGTACCTTCAAATTACGGAACCACGCCCGCACTGTCAACACGAAGCCGTCGCCGCGAGGCATTCTCGCGGCAAGTGCATAGGTACTAAGAACGGCGCGCAAACCGTACGATCACGGCCAGGAGCGCCACCAGGATCACGCCGCCGATCACGAGTGCCCAGATCACGATCGGTGAGACACCCGGAAGTTCATCGGCGCCGGTCGTGGCTTCAGGCGACGGCGTCGCGTCAGGCGTTGCCGTCGCCGCGGGAGCCGTGGTTGCCTCCGGTGTGGGCTCAGCCGTGGGCACCGGGTCAACGGCCGGCACGCCCTGCGTGACGGTAAAGCTGATGATCTCAGCGCTCGACGTCGAGATGGCGTGTCCGTCGCTGGAGACGACGCGCCAGTTGACCGAGTAGGTGCCGACGGGCAGGCCCTCCTGCAGCGGAATGATGAGGCTCATGCCGTCGACGACTGCGTCACCTGCCGCCCAGTCTCGCTCGCCCGCTTGCGATGCCGCAACGGGGTCAGCGCTCGCGAACACCTGCGCTTCGGCGCCGTCGGGCATGAGGTCTGCCGTGAAGGTCAGCGTGATCTGCGCTGGGGCCACTTCGACACTGGTGCCGGTGGCAGGGTCGGAACCACTCAGCGCGTCGTGCGCGGCGGCAGGCGACGCAAAGCCCAGGGTTGCGAGCAGCACGACAGCAGCACCCACGAAAACGGAACGGAACCGCGACGAAGCAGACATGGTTCCATTATCCCGTGGAGCCCCTGGGAGAACCCGATACCCCCACTCCTGCCGTAGCGTTGAGGGGTACCCGATTCATTGGAGCAAACATGGCTGACATCAGCGACTTTCACCTCGACGAAGACCAAGACCCGGTGGCGCTGATTCTGCTGCCGACCGGCCAGAGCGTCGCGCTGCGCTGGATGGATGAAGACGACAACCTCACGACCGATGAGGCTGAGCTGCGCACCATCGCCGACAAGGCGCTCGACGGCCTGAGCGCCGAGAAGCTCGAGGCGATCGAGGAGGAGGTCGTGCGTGAGCTAACCGACTCCGCGTTCGCGGAGGAGGAGCGCGAGATCGCGGAGGAGGACTACCGCAAGCTGGCCGGCGACATGGAGCTCATCGGCATTGCGGTGTTCACCGATGGCGTCGTGACGCTCGAGTTCATTGCGGAGAACAACTATCCAGACCTCGTGATCTACGTGCAGCTTGACGACGACTACGGCGTCGACGACCTCATGGTCGAATAGCTACCCCCTGAAACGACGAAAGGCCACCCGCTTGGGTGGCCTTTGTTGTGTGAGCAGCCAGCTCGTGACCATGAATGCAAAAAGGGCCACCCAGCGTTGGGTGGCCCTTTTTGTTAAAAGGAGTCCGGCGGTGTCCTACTCTCCCACAGGGTCCCCCCTGCAGTACCATCGGCGCTGAGAGGCTTAGCTTCTGGGTTCGGAATGTAACCAGGCGTTTCCCTCTCGCTATGGCCGCCGAA
>NZ_JBNTKF010000030.1:0-23063 GCF_050408675.1 Microbacterium daqui
CGGGCGGCTCGAGCACCTCCGCGGCTCCGCACTCGGCTTCCGCAACCTCACGAACTATGTCGCCAGATCACTACTCGAAGCCGGAGGCTTCAGACCCCAACTACACCCTCGTTCGTGAAGAGCCGGATAACCCGCGCCACAACGACGAAGGGCCGGCACTCGGCCGACCCTTCGCTCTTGTGCGCTTAGTTCGCGGTCGTGAGACCGGAGTATGCGTGCAGCCCCTTGAAGAAGATGTTCACGATCGTGAAGTTAAACAGGACGGCGCTGAATCCGACGATCGACAGCCATGCGGAACGGTTTCCGCGCCATCCGCGCGTGGAGCGCGCGTGGATGTATCCGGCATACAGAACCCAGATCACGAAGGTCCATACTTCTTTCGTGTCAAAGCCCCAATAGCGGCCCCAGGCGTCGTTGGCCCAAATGGATCCGGCGATGAGGGTGAAGGTCCACAGAATGAAGCCGATGATCGAGAACCGGTAGGCGAGGCCCTCAAGGGTATCGGCCGTCGGCAGGGTGTCGAGGAACGACTTCTTCAACGCGCTCGCATCAGCGATCTTCTTGGCTTCCCGACGCGCCTGCAACAGCTGCAGAATCGAGAGGCTGCACGCCAGGGCGAAGAACGCGGTTGCCAGCGTCGCCACAAAGACGTGGATGACGAGCCAGACCGAGCGCAACGGATCCGCGAGCGGGGCGACGGTGACGTAGAAGGCGACAGCCGAACCACCGAGCAGCACAACGACCAGACCGGTGATGAAGGTTCCGAGGAACTTCAGGTCGTACTTGATGTTGACCAGCAGGTAGACGATCGTGATCAGCACGGTGCCCGTCATGGCGAACTCATACATGTTCGACCACGGCACACGCTCGGCGGCGATGCCACGCAAGACCGTACCGGCCAGGTGGAACAGCACGGCAAGAGCGGTCAGCGCGGTCGCAATGCGAGCCAGCTTGTTGACGCCAGGCTGCGCCGGGGCGGCCGGTTCTTCACGGGCAACGCCTGCTCCTGAGCCCACGCCACCGGCAACGACGGCCTCACGCTGCTGCGATCGCACCAAGCGAGCGTCGGCTGAGGCCTGCGCGCGGCGCGCCAGGTCAAACACATAGACCAGGAAGGCAACCGCGTAGATCGCGACGGCAGTCCAGATCATGAGGACAGACAGATTGTCCAGTTCAACAACGTTTGACGGCATGGTCTCAGTTTACTTTCGATGAGGTCAGGGTGGTTTGGTGCTTGTCAGCAAGCTGCTCGACGACGGCGGCGAGTTGCGGGTCTTCGCCCCGGGCCAGGCCCGCGTATTCGAGTTTCACGTGTTCACCGTCGACGGTGGCCTTCACCCACAGGCGACGACGCGGAACAAACAGCGCCATGCCCAGGCCGGCCAGCGCCGACAGCGCAAAGAGCAACACGTAGGTTGTGGTGGGATCGTGGTGGAACGACAACGAGACGTAACGGGTCACGGAGTGCGAGTAATCTCCCGCCTCAGCAGCCTGCGGATCTTTGGCATCGAAGCTGATGGTTCCGATGCCATTCGGAAGGTCTGCCGTCTCACCCGGCATGAGCTGAATCGACTCGATGCCGAACTCGCTATTACGACCTGTGAGCTTGACCATGTCTTCGACGTTCAGCGTGTAGACGTTGCGGGGCGTGCCATCGTCGATGCCGAGGTCACCCTGGTACACGTCGAGCGTCAGAACCGGAGCGAGAAGATCGGGGAACTGTGACGTCAGCGCACCCGAGTCGAGCTGAGCGACGGTCGGGTAGAAGAAGCCCTGGAGACCGAGCTGCTCATCGAGGCCGTCGGTGATCTTCACTACACCGGTCGAGGTCATGAAGTCGTCTTGTGGGAGGAAGGGCACATCGTCGGTAAAGACGATCTCGCCGTCGGCATTGCGAACCGTGATCGTGGGTGCATAGCCGTTGCCCATCAAGAAAATACGATCGCCCTCGTACCCGAGGGGGTGATTGACACGGATCGTTTCTTGCGTTGGTTCTTCTCCCGGTCGCTTCACGCTCAAATGTGCGGCAAAGTCTCCCGCCATACCGGTGTCGCGATAGGTCACATCGAACGAGTCCAGCGTCATCGAATAGGGCGTCAGCGCGTCATCAGAGACGAAACGCCCCTTGCTCATGGAGTTGTAGCTGAGCAGCGAGTTCACGAACGTCTCGCCCTCGCGGATGACGGTTTGGCCGTTGTAGGTCACCCCGCCGCCAATACCGACGGCGATCAGCACACCGACAAGCGACATGTGAAACAGCAGGTTGCCGGTCTCTCGCATGTAGCCGCGCTCGGCCGAGACCGAGAAGGCACCCTTGCCGTCATACCGCTCGACGCGGTAGCCCGATGCTTTGAGTTGCTTTTCGGCGAGGTCAATCGCTTCGGCCGCGTCTGTGGCCGGGTCACCGGGGGCTTGGAACAGGTCTTCGCGGTAGTCCTCGAGTCGCGCGAGTCGCGCCGGGGTGCGCGGCGGACGGGTGCGCAGAGCTTTGGCATGGTGCTTCGTGCGCGGAATGATGCAGCCGATGAGCGACACGAACAGCAGGATGTAGATCGCTGAGAACCAGGGCGATGAGAACACGTCGAACAGGCTCAGCCAGTCGAGCACCTCGAACAGTTGAGG
The DNA here is from genome assembly GCF_050408675.1 of Microbacterium daqui. Lineage (NCBI taxonomy): Bacteria > Bacillati > Actinomycetota > Actinomycetes > Micrococcales > Microbacteriaceae > Microbacterium > Microbacterium daqui. The sequence goes on from NZ_JBNTKF010000030.1 coordinate 2,623, forward strand.
GTCGTTCTGCTGGTACTGCACGACGCCGTTCGGATCGGCGCTCCGCTGCGGAAAAATGGAACCAGGAATTGCGGCGAGCGCCATCAGAAGCAACAGCACGATGGCGGTCCGCATGCTGGTCAGCTGTCGCCACGCCCACCGCATCCAGCCAACAAAGCCAAGCGCGGGCTGCGAGATCACGCCGTCAGAATCAATGTGATCAGCCGGGCGCAGCGGATCCGACGAGGTGGGCTTAGAGGGGGAGCTGGACACTATCCATCACCGATCCGAGTTGGGTCATCCAGATGGTCCACAGTCCGGAGACCATGAGCACACCCATGATGATGAGGAGCGCGCCGCCCGCAATGTTCACGGCGCGGATGTGGCGGCGGAAGAACCCGACCACCTTCGTCGCCCAGCCAAAGCCGAGCGCGAGCAGAATGAACGGAATTCCGAGGCCCAGCGAATACACCACACCGAGCAGGGCAGCGCGACCGGGATCACCGACGTTCCATGACAGTGCCATGATCGCACCAAGAGTGGGACCCATGCATGGCGACCAGCCCACACCGATCGCAACGCCCAGCAGGGGCGCACCCCACAGCCCCATCTGCTTTTGCGGCATGGGCTTCATGGTGCGCTGAAAAAGTCGCAAGAAGCCGATGAAGACGAGGCCCATCACGATCACGACGACACCGAGAATGCGGGTGGCGAGATCGGCATAGCGAACGAAGTTCTGAGCCGCAACTCCGGTCAGGGTGACGAGCGCGACGAACACGACGGTGAAACCGAGGATGAACAGCGACACACCGAGAAGGAGTCGGCCGCGGCGGGTCTTACCGTTGTCGTCGGCGGAGACCGCTCCCGAGATATAGCCCAGGTATCCCGGAACAATGGGCAACACGCACGGAGACAGGAACGAGATGAGTCCCGCCAAGAGAGCGATAGGGAGCGCAGCCCACAGCGTTCCGGTGAGAACGATGCCCTCGGGGCTCACGATTCTTCCGTGAGCTCACGCACGATCGTGCTGAGAATCGAGGCGTCGGGAACAGCGCCAATAATGCGCGCAGCCGGTCGGCCCTGCTTGTCCAGAATGACCGTCGTCGGGGTAGCCGTCATCGGGGCGACAGCGGCAAACGCGAGCTCCACCTCGCCGGTCTTGACATCCATCAGGCTGGGATAGGTCACGCCGTAGGTGTCTGCAAAGGACTTCGCGGTATCTGCCAGATCGCTCGTGTTGACGCCGAGGAAGGTTGCACCGGCGTCTTTGTACTCCTGGTACACCTCTTCGAGGATGGGAGCTTCGACACGGCACGGCCCGCAGGCAGCAAACCAGAAGTTCACCACGACAACCTCGCCCTGGAGATCTTCCGAACTGACGGCGTCGCCGTACTCGGTTTCGCCGGCGAAGGCCACGGGCTCTCCGCGTTCTTCGGCCGGGATCTCCACGACCTGATAGGTGTCGGAGATGTATCCCGCATTGCCGTTGTTCAAGAACTGCTCGGTAGCGGGATCAGACTGCGTGCATGCGCTCAGGGTGAGGATTGCGCCGGCAGCCACCAGCGTGGCGATCGTCTTCTTCATGCGCGAGGTCATACCGCTCCTACATCCACCGCAGAATCTGTTGGCGCCGGTTCGGCGTACGCAACTTCTCGCCACGTGGTTCCGTGGCGCTCAAAAGAGGTCACACTCGACAGCGCACACCGGCGCGACCGGGGGTCGTGTGCCAGCTTCTCCCCAGCAACAGCGAGGTGCGCCACCCAGATCGGGGCCTGGTGCGACACGATGACAACATCGCCGCCGTCGACCGACTCCCACGCGTCGTCCATCGCGGCCAGCATGCGCGAGGCCATCGATGCAAACGGCTCGCCCCAACTCGGCAGGGAGGGCCGACGCAAGTGTCGCCAGTTCAGCGGATTACGCAGAGCCGTGCGCATGCGCGTGCCCTCGAAGACGTTCGTCGGCTCAATCACGCGCTCGTCGATCACGGGGGTCAAACCATACGCGAGCGCCCACGGCTCGGCAGATTCTTGTGTGCGCTGCAGCGGCGAGCAGATCAGCCGCGTGACGTTGCGCCCGTCGGCAACCAGATAGTCCGTAGCGGCGTGTGCCATCTCTCGGCCGCTATCGCTCAACCGGTATCCGGGAAGGCGACCATAGAGCACGCCTTCGGGGTTAAAAACCTCGCCGTGGCGCACGAGATGGATTCGATCAGCGGGCACGTGCTCAGTCTACGTTGGAGGTATCTGAATACCCCCTGAGGGTTTCTGGAGAACGGCTTATCGCGTTGGTTCGTCGGCCTCGGCCGAGTCGTCTGCGTCAACGGGTTCGACCGCCGTTTGCGGCCCGCGCGCACGAGCACGCACGACGGCACGGATGCGCACGAAAAGGAAGACAGCGACGGCAGCGGCGGCGACCGCAATCACGACGTATTGCAACACGTCGGCGTACTTATCAACGATGTGCCACTGCTCACCGAGGAAGAAGCCGGCACCAACGAAGATCGAGTTCCAGATCAGAGAACCGGCAGCCGTCAACAGCCCAAATTTCCAGAGCGCCATTTTCGCGACACCAGCCGGAATCGAAATGAGGCTACGGAAGATCGGGATCATGCGGCCAAAGAACACGGCTTTGCCCCCGTGTTTGTTGAACCAGGTGACGGTGCTGTCGACGTCTTCCGGTTTGAGCAGCGGAATGACTTCGAACATCCGCCGCAAGCGCTGCATGCCCAGCAAACGCCCCAGCCCGTAGAGCGCGAACGCGCCAACAACCGAGCCCAGCGTTGTCCAGAACAGAGCTTCGAACAGCGTAAAAGATCCACGAGATGCGGCCAGCCCCGCCATTGGCAAGATGACTTCGCTTGGCAACGGCGGAAAGAGGTTCTCCGCGGCGATCGCGACACCCGCTCCCCACGCTCCCACCACATCCATGAGGTGCGTGATGCCGTCGGCGAGGTCGCTGAGCCAGGATCCGTCGTTAGCCATGTGAAACAACGTACCGCCCTACCCCTGAGAAAATCCCCGGGGCAAGGCGGTACGCACTGTCGTGTTATTCGTCGGCTTCGGCCTCGTCAGCCTTGGGTTGCTCGGGCTTCGCGTCGACGCCGGCTTCCTTGCGCTGCTGCTCGGTAATCGGAGCGGGAGCTGCGGTCAGCGGGTCGTAGCCGCCGCCGGTCTTCGGGAAGGCGATGACCTCGCGGATCGACTCTTCACCGGCCAACAGGGAGACAACGCGGTCCCAACCGAACGCAATTCCACCGTGCGGCGGAGCTCCGTACTTGAAGCCTTCGAGAAGGAAGCCGAACTGCTCGGTTGCCTGCTCGTCCGTCACGCCCATGACGCTGAAAACGCGCTCCTGCACGTCACGGCGGTGAATACGAATGGAACCGCCACCGATTTCGTTTCCGTTGCAGACGATGTCGTACGCGTAGGCGAGGGCAGATCCCGGGTCGGTGTCGAACGTGTCAACAAACTCCGGCTTGGGCGATGTGAAGGCGTGGTGCACGGCGGTCCACTTGCCACCGCCAACGGCAACGTCACCCGAGGCAACGGCGTCGGCAGCCGGCTCAAACATCGGTGCGTCAACAACCCACACGAATGCCCAGTCGCCGTCCTTGATCAGACCGGTGCGGTGACCGATCTCGACACGGGCAGCGCCCAGCAGCGCACGAGTGGGCTTGGCCTCTCCCGCACCGAAGAAGATGCAGTCGCCCGGGTTAGCGCCAACCGCCTCCGCCAGGTTTGCGGCCTCCCATTCAGTGAGGTTCTTGGCAACGGGGCCGGTGAGGGATCCGTCTTCCTGAACCAGCACGTAGGCGAGACCCTTGCCACCGCGCTGCTTGGCGAACTCTTGCCAAGCGTCGAGCTGGCGGCGAGCCTGCGAAGCCCCACCGGGCATGACGACAGCACCGACGTACGGCGCCTGGAACACGCGGAACTCGGTGTCTTTAAAGAAGTCTTTGAGCTCAACGAGCGGCAGACCAAAACGCAGGTCGGGCTTGTCCGAGCCGTACAGGCGCATCGCCTCGTGGTACGTGATGCGCTCGATCGGGCCGTCGACGTCAACATCGATGAGGGCCCACAGGCGCTTCACGATCTTTTCACCGAGCGCGATGATGTCGTCCTGGTCAACGAACGATGCCTCGATGTCGAGCTGCGTGAACTCGGGCTGGCGGTCGGCGCGGAAGTCTTCGTCACGGTAGCAACGTGCCAACTGGTAGTACTTCTCGACGCCGCCGACCTGCAGGAGCTGCTTGAACAGCTGCGGCGACTGGGGCAGTGCGTACCACTTGCCCGGCGCGAGGCGCGCGGGCACGATGAAGTCACGAGCGCCCTCCGGCGTCGAACGGGTCATCGTCGGCGTCTCGATCTCGAGGAAGCCGCCCTCGTGTAACAGCTCGCGAGCGACACGGTTCGCCTCCGAGCGCAGGCGCATGTTTGCGGCCGGCTTCGAACGACGAAGGTCGATGTAGCGGTGCTTCAGGCGCACCTCTTCGCCGATTTCAGCGTGGTCATCGACCTGAAAGGGCAGGGGTGCACTGGTGTTCAGCACCTCCAGCGTGTCGACGGCAACTTCGATCTCACCGGTGGGCAGCTCAGGGTTCTCGTTGCCTGCCGGACGCGCCTGCACGGTTCCGGTGACGGCAACGACAAACTCATTGCGCAGCGGCGAGAAGACGGCCTCATCGTGCACGACCACCTGGGCGATACCCGAACGGTCACGCAGATCGAGGAAGGCGACGCCTCCGTGATCGCGACGGCGAGCCACCCATCCGGCGAGGGTGACAGTCTGACCAATGTGCTCTGCGCGGAGTGTTCCCGCGTCATGAGTGCGCAGCACGAAGGGTCCTTTCGAAAGTAGTGGGGTGTGGCGGGTAGCCACACATATCGTGCCAGTCTACGCGGGTGCGCTGTGCGCGCCCAACGGTGGCGGCGACGCGCGCGGCGATACCGCGGCAATACAGCCGCTACCTGTTGTTCAACTTCTGATCGGTTGTGGTTGACCTTCGGCTCCTAGCGTCGATGCGCACTCAGTTTGCGTCGCCCTGGCGCGAGCTACCCGAGAGGAAATCACACATCCCATGACTACCCTGCGTAAGACCGGTCGCATTGGCGCCGGCATCGCATTGGCCACCGCAGCAGCACTGACCCTCAGCGCGTGCGGCGCATCCGACGGCGGCGGCGACAACGCTGCCGCAACCGCAACGAGCCTCGCCGACTTCGGCACCCTCGAAGACCTCGAAAAGGCCGCCATCGCGGAGGGCCAGCTCAACGTCATCGCCCTCCCCCGCGACTGGGCAAACTACGGCGAGATTCTGGACGCCTTCGCCGCCAAGTACCCCGACATCGAAATCGTCGAGCAGTCGCCCGACGTTTCCAGCGCCGAAGAGATTCAGGCAGCTAAAAACAACAAGGGCCTCGACACGGCACCCGACGTGTTCGACCTGGGCCTCACGGTTGCCCTGCAGAGCACCGACCAGTTCGCCCCCTACAAGGTCGAGAACTGGGACGACATTCCCGACGCTCTCAAGGAGCCGAGTGGCCTGTTCGTCGGTGACTACGGCGGATACATGTCGGTCGGCTACGACTCGTCGAAGCTGCCCGAACCCACCAAGCTTGAAGACCTCCTCAAGGCCGACTACAAGGCATCGGTTGCTCTCAACGGCGACCCGACGCAGGCCGGTGCTGCCTTCGCAGCCGTTGGTCTTGCAACGGTTTTGAGCGATGGCACGCTGGATGACTTCCAGCCCGGCATCGACTTCTTCTCGGCTGTCAACGCGGCTGGCAACTTCATCAAGGTTGACGCAACGCCGGCAACGGTGGCCAGCGGTGAGACCCCCGTCGTCTTCGACTGGGACTACCTCAACGCTGCTCACTCCGCCGAGAACCCCGACTGGAAGGTCGTTGTGTTCGACGGCACCGGTTACGCCTCGTACTACAACCAGGCCATCAACATTGATGCACCCCACCCGGCCGCCGCCCGCCTGTGGCAAGAGTTTCTGTACAGCGACGAGGCACAAAACATGTGGCTCGCTGGTGGCGCTCGCCCCGCCCGCATGGAAGCAATGATCGAAGCCGGAACCATCGACAAGGCCCTGGCCGACGCCCTGCCTGCGGCACCCGCCGACAGCGTGGTTCCGACCGAAACGCAAAGCTCAGACGCCGGAACGCTGCTCGGCGAGAAGTGGGCATCGGCAGTTCAGTGACCTCCGCTTCCCTCGCCACACCGGCGGAGAAGGGGAGCCGCGCGGCCGGGACGAAGACTCCGTCCTCGTCCCGGCCGCGGATGACGTGGGCGGCGATCGGATTGGTTCCGTTCGCCGTCTACGTGTTCCTCTTTCTGCTCCTGCCGACAGCGCTCGCCCTCGGATCCGCGCTGTTCGCCGATGACGGATCCCTCACGGCCGACAATGTGCTCGCGCTGTTTGATCCGCTCGTACAGCAGACATTTGTCAANCGCTCGCCCTCGGATCCGCGCTGTTCGCCGATGACGGATCCCTCACGGCCGACAATGTGCTCGCGCTGTTTGATCCGCTCGTACAGCAGACATTTGTCAACTCGCTCTGGGTCTCCGCCGTCACGGCACTCGGCGGCGCCGTCATCGGCGGTCTCGTCTGTTATGCGCTTTTGGGCGTGCGTGAAAACGGCATCGCGCGCGCTCTCGTCGATGCTGCTTCGGGGGTTCTCGCCCAGTTCGGCGGCGTGACGCTGGCCTTCACGTTCATCGCCACGATGGGCGCCCAGGGCGTTGTCACCGTGCTCATGCGAGACACGTGGGGCATCAACATCTACGAAGACGGGTTGTGGTTGTACGAAGTGCCCGGGCTCATCATGCCCTACCTGTACTTTCAGGTACCCCTCATGGTGATCACGTTCATGCCCGCGCTGGCCGCGCTGAAGCCGCAATGGGCAGAGGCGAATCTCACCCTGGGCGGAACGCGGTGGTCGTTCTGGACCACCATCGGCTTTCCGGTGCTGCTCCCCTCGTTTCTGGCCTGCACGCTGCTGCTGTTCGCAAATGCGTTCTCCTCGTTCGCCACCGCCGCCGCCCTGATCAGTCAGGGCTCGCAAATTGTGACGCTCCAGATTCGTACGGCACTCACGAGCGAGACCCTGCTGGGGCGAGAGAACCTCGCGGGCGCGCTCGCCCTCGGCATGATCGTGATCGTCGGCATCGTCATGACGGCGTATACCGTCATCCAGCGCCGAGCGGCGAGGTGGCAGCAATGAGCGCATCCCCAGCGCGGTTCGGTCCGCGCACCGGCACCCGCTGGGTCATCGGCATCGTGATCGGAACCATTTTCGCGGTTCCGTTGGTCAGCACGGCGATCTATACCGTGCGCGACTCTCGCACGGGCACCTACTCGTGGGATCGCTGGGTCGCGGTTTTCTCGCCAGAGAACACCGCCACCATGCGCCCGCTGTGGATCGCGATTGGCAACTCACTCACTCTGGCGGTGCTCACCGTCGCGATTGTGCTGCTGCTCGTTGCGCCAACGATGATCCTTGTGAACCTGCGGTTTGTGCGCCTCAAACCCCTGTTTGAGTTTGTCGCACTGCTACCGATTTCTATTCCGGCGATCGTGCTCGTTGTCGGTCTCGCGCCGCTGTACTTGCCGATCGCACGCACACTCGGAACCGGGGCGTGGACGCTGGCATTTGCCTACGGCATCGTGGTGTTGCCGTTCGCGTTCCGCGCGATCCAGGCGTCGATCGACGCGATCGATCTGAAGACCCTGTCGGAGGCGGCGCGCACATTGGGCGCCTCGTGGCCGACGGTGCTGTGGCGAGTGCTGGCTCCGAACCTGCGCTCGGGCCTGCTCTCAGCCTCGCTCATTTCGGTTGCCGTCGTGTTGGGCGAATACACGATCGCATCGCTCCTGAACCGTCAGGTGTTGCAGACGGCGCTCGTCGTCGTGTCGAAATCTGACCCGTACGCGCCGGCCATCTTTACCCTGATGGCCCTCGCGCTGTGCTTCCTCCTGCTCCTCACGATCGGGCTGCTCACGCGGCGCGGCTTCGGAAAGGCCTCCTCATGACACTCTTTCCTCCCACCGATAGCAACACCCTCCTGTCGGCGGCAACGCATTCTGCACGCGTCGAGTTTCGCGCGATTTCAAAGAGCTACGGCACCCATCGAGTGCTTCATGATCTTGATCTCAACATCGAGCCGGGCGAGTTCGTCTCCCTGCTCGGCCCGAGCGGTTGCGGCAAGACCACCGCGCTGCGCGTCCTGTCGGGCCTGGAGGACGCGACGAGCGGCCAGGTGTTGCTCGGCGAACGGGATGTCACGGCCGTGCCCACCAACCGACGCGACATTGGCATGGTGTTCCAGTCATACTCCCTGTTTCCGCATCTCACGGTCGTGGAAAACACGGCTTTTGGGTTGCGCCGCCGCAGCCTCGGCAAACGGGAAGCCGTCACACGCGCCCACGACGCGCTTGATCTCGTGGGCCTCGACGGCTTCGCCTCCCGCTACCCCCATCAGCTCTCCGGCGGGCAACAGCAACGCGTCGCGCTCGCTCGCGCACTCGTGACCGAACCGCGCGTCCTGCTGCTCGATGAGCCGTTGTCTGCGTTGGATGCCAAGGTGCGCGTGCAGTTACGCGATGAAATCCGGCGGTTGCAGTTGCGTCTCGGAACCACCACCGTCTTCGTCACGCACGACCAAGAGGAGGCGCTGGCCGTCTCCGATCGCATCGCCGTGATGAATGGGGGCCGCATCGAACAGATCGGAACCCCGGAGCAGCTCTATGAGCGTCCGGCTTCACCGTTCGTGGCCGCGTTCGTCGGCCTCTCTTCGGTCGTCCCCGGAGAAGCCCAGGGCGACACCGTGCGCATTTGGGGTGACGTCGTGGCTCTCACCACACCGATGTCTGGCAACGTGGAGGTGGGACTGCGCCCCGAGAATGTGCGGCTTGTCTCTCCCGAAGGAGCCGCCGAGAACGCCACCGTGCAAGAGAGCACCTTTCTCGGAAGCTTTCGCCGCACCGTTGTGCTCACGGCCTCTGGGCACCGCGTCGCGGTGCAGCATGATGCCGCCATCAAGCCGCAGTTCGGTGACCAGGTTGGCCTCGCCCTCACCCCGGTTGCGGTGACCGCTCGCCCACGAACCGACTCATCGTCGGCGGGGGCGGCGGCGGCGACCCCGGCCTAATCATCCGGCCTCTGCTCTAGTCAGCGGGGCCGCACACCGCTACTTTGGTCGCAAGACGATGTCTTGTACCTCACGTATTGACGAAGGGAATACCCGTGGCAGGAAAGTTTGAAGTTTGGGTCGACAAGGCTGGCGACTACCGCTGGAACCTCAAAGCAGGTAACGGCGAAGTGATCGCAACGAGCCAGGGCTACGCTTCAAAGGCAAGCGCACTCAATGGCATTGACTCGGTTCGCCGCAACGCTGCGGACGCCGACGTCGTCGAAATCGAAAAGTAATCCACAACGAGCGAGAGGCGGGATGGTTCTGAAAAGAACCACCCCGCCTCTCTTGCTGTGTCTAGCTCTGTTTAGCTTTCGCTACGCTGTGCGCGGCGTGCACCCAGAATCAGGACGGAACCAGCGAGCATCAGCACGAATGCTGCACCCAGGTATCCGCTCGACTCAGCCGCACCGGTCACTGCCAGCGCTGCCGACTGCGTCGGGCTCGGGGTCGGCGACGCAGATGCGGTCGGCGTCGGCGTGGCGGTCGGCTCCGGCGTGGGAGTCGGGGTGGGCTCCGGCGTGGGAGTCGGCGTCGGAGTCGGGGTGGGCTCCGGCGTGGGAGTCGGCGTCGGAGTCGGAGTCGGCGTCGGCGAGACACCTTCGAACACGACCGTCGTGTTCGAAGCCAGCACCGGAGCGCCGCCGGTTGCGCGACCCGTCAGGTTGACGGCGAACGAACCAGCCGTGTCAGCAGTGACGTCGAAATCGACCTGCACTTGGCCGTCCGCGGTGACCGTAATCGGCCCAGCGAAGGTCAGCGTCTGGCCGTCAACCGTCGGCTCGTCGGCACCGATCGTCGTGCCAGGAATGTAGGTGAGACCATCAGTGAGAGTGACGACCAACTCGGAGAGCTCGATATCCATGACGTTCGGGTTCTCCACCGTCGCGGTGACCGTCACAGCGTCGTCAACCGGCGTCGTGGGGAATTCGGGCGCCAGTGACGTCGGCAGTGGGCGAACGCCCAGCGGCGAGAAGTTGGTCAGCAGCGAGACGCTTGCCGAATCGCCAGCCTCGAGCGTGTAACCCCAAGCCAAGGCCATGCCGTTGTCGGTTTCACCTTCGAGAACCGTGTTGGGCAGCGGCAACATTTCTGCGATCGCAGCCCACACCGCGCTGTAGCGACCGACCATGAACGTGTTGCCACCGGTCAGCGGCACGAACTGCTCAATGCGCTCACCAGGACCGTCGCCGGTCTCGTTGACCGCGCGGCACGTCGTCGCACCCGTCGCCGGGTCTTGCTCGCTGAAGCCGTCGTCACTGTTCTGCAGATAGCAGTCGCCACCGTGGTAGATGATGACGTCGCCGGGCTCGCTCGAGTTGACAGAAATCGACGTGCGATAGGCGTTGTCACCGTCGACGTACGTGTCATCTTGTGTCACCGTGAGCGGGCCACCCTGCACAACGGTCTTGATCCAGAACGGATCAGCCGCGGTTCCGGAACCACCCTGCTCCTGAGAGACGGGGGTCCACGCTACGGCACTGTTCGTAGCGCCACCGGCCGGGATGTTTTCTGGCCCGTAGAGCACGCCACCCATGGTGACGAGCGTTGCGCACGCCGTGCGTCCGAAGAACTCGCTGGCGTCGTCTTCAATGTGCTCGACACGACAGTTGAGGTCAGCGGTGGTTTCAATTTCGGTCAGCGGACCAGTGCTCGATATGACGGCAGCAACGGCGCCCTGCGCCGCGAATGGTGCCAGCACGATGAGTGCACTCGCTGCCACGACGCCCACTATTCGCGTCGCAAGCGACGCCCGCGAGGCGCGACGATTTACTTTCATGTTCTCCCCATCAATTTTGAGATTCATGCGCAACGACGTGCGCACCGTGCGCGAAAGATGCATCTGGACTGCGGGCCGAGGCCTCACGCACATGGGGGGATGATACATACACGCCAATAGGCGTTGTCAACTGATCGGATGACTATTTTTTCCCACCTGATCAGGAAATCATTGTCATCGATTCAAGACTGGTCAAAGTCAAAATTCAAAGCCGAGTCGACGACTTGACGAGGTCAATTCTCGTCAGGCGACGTGAATATCGACAGCCACGCGGTCGGCAACGACGCTGCGGATGAAGGTGCCGGCCTCTTTATGCGCGGGATGCGCCTGGTAGGCCTCGAGGCCCTCCTGGTCTGCAAAGTCGGCGATCAGCACGACGTCCCAGTTGGTTCCGACGTACAGCGCTTCAGCGCCTGCCGTCAACGACAAGATCGACGGAACCACGCCGACAAGTGCCGAAAGACGGCTCACGATTTCGTTCGCGTGCGCTGCGCGCTCGGCTTCATCGGTGGCGGCCAGGCGCCAAGCAACGACGTGACGAACGGTCATCGCGCGTTCTCCTTGTTAGCGGCGAGCAGGGCGTCGTGAAGCCGGTCAGCGGCCACTCGCCAATACGCGTGCAACTCACCGTCAATCAGCACGACGGGGATCTTCTCCCACCACTGGTCGTACAGCGCCTTGTCTTCAAGAATCGAAGCGGATTCGACTTCAATGGTGTCGGCCACGTCATCGGGAAGCTCGACAATAACCTGCTCGACGATGCCTTCAGCAACGTCACACAGGTGGCAGCCGTCTTTGCCGATCAGGGTGAGAGTGGTCACACTTCAATTCTATGCCCGCTGAGGCATACGGGCTCTCGAACGCAAAACACCCCGACACGCACCGGGCGTATCGGGGTGTTTACGAGCGTCTTACTGCTCGACCGGCTTGCCGAGCGAGATCCAGCCGCCGGTGCCACCGTCAATGTTGGTGACATCATGGCCCTGGGCCTCGAGGTACTCGCTTACGCGAGCCGAGCGACCACCCGACTGGCAGATCACGTCGAAAGCACCCTCGGGCAGTTCGCCCAGGCGCTCGGTGATCTGCGACATCGGAATGTTGATCGCGCCCGGCACGTGGCCAGCGGCGTATTCGTCAACCTCGCGAACGTCAACGAGCGGCAGGCCGCGGCCTTCGAGCTCCGATACGTCAATTGTCTTCATGAGTCAGGATGTCCTTCCCGTGGTAGGCGATGAGGGTCTGCATCCCTCCTGAAAGTGTTGCAGAATCGAGGCCCGCCGCAACCAGCACACGGTGAGCGAGGTATGAACGAATTCCGGCAGCGCAGTGCGCACGCACCGGGCGACCGTTCGCTGCGGCGATGACCTCATCGAGGCACTCGCGCAGTTCAGTGTGCGGCACGTTGAGCGCGCCAGGCAGGTGACCGGTGGCGAACTCATCGGCACGACGCACGTCGAGAATGAGGCTCTCAGCCATCACCTTCTCCAGGTCGCGCGCTTGCCACAGTGTCGTGGTTCCGTCGAGCACGTTCTGCGCGACGAAGCCCACCATCTGCACCGCATCCTTCGCACTACCGAACGGCGGCGCGTAGGAGAGGTCAAGATCGGCCAGCTGATCGATCGTCATGCCGCCGCGAATCGCGGTGGCGATGACGTCGATGCGTTTGTCGATGCCGTCGCGACCGACAGCCTGCGCGCCGTAAATGCGGCCACGCTCGTCACCATCAGTCGCGAAGTACGCAACGAGGTGGATGGCTTCGGAACCAGGGAAGTAGCCGGCGTGCGAATTGGCATGCAGGTGCAGGGTTTCGAACGGAATGCCCGCGGCGATGAGTTCGCGCGAGTTAGCTCCGGTGGCGCCAGCTGCCAGGCCAAAGACACGCACGATCGACGTGCCGAGGGCCGCAGGCCTCGGGCGGAAGCTCGTCGACAGCATGGCGTCGGCGATGTAGCGGCCGTCACGGTTCGCGGGACCAGCGAGGGCAACGGAACGCAGGGCTCCGGTGATCGGGTCGACGTGCGTCACAGCGTCGCCGACGGCCCAAACGTTGGGGGCCGAGGTGCGACCGTTTTCGTCAACGATGATCAGGCCGCGGTCGGTCTTTGCGATCGACTCGGGGGCGATCTGCGTCGCCGGAACACCGCCGAGGGCAATCACGGCGTGATCGGTCACGATCTCGCTGTCGTTGCTGAGGGCGACGATGAGCTGGCCATCGCGCTCGCTGAAGCCGGTCGGCTGCGCGTTCGCATGGATAACGACGCCGTTCGCCTCGAGCTCCGTGGTGATGTACGACGCGAGTTCGGTCTCGAGGTGCGTCAGCACGTGAGCCGAGCGCTGCACGAGGTGCACCTCCAGGCCACGTGAGCGCAATGCTTCTGCTGCTTCAACGCCAATGTAGCCGCCACCGAGAACGACAGCCGACGATGCGCTCTGTGCGATGCTCTCGAGCTGAATGGCGTCAGGAACAGTGCGCAGCGTGCTGAGGCGCGAGCGCACTTCGGTCACACCCGGGTAATCTGCGATTCCTGAGAACATACCGGGCGAGAGCACGAGCTCGTCGTACTCAAACTCGGTCGGCTCAGTGGCATCTGGGCTTTCGAAAACACGCACGATACGGCGCTCGGTGTCGATGCCGGTGACGAGGTGGCCGGTGCGCACGTCAAGGTCGAGGGCGGCCTTGAGTGAGGCGGGCGTCTGCACGAGCAGCGACGACTGGTTCTCAATCTCGCCGGAGACAAAGTAGGGAAGGCCGCAGTTTGCATACGAGACCTCATCGCCCTTTTCGAACACGATGATGTCGGCGTTGTTGTCGAGGCGGCGGGCGCGGGCAGCGAAGCTCATGCCTCCTGCGACACCACCGACGACGAGGATGCGCTTACGCGAAGGCATGGAACAGCTTCTCCAATCGGGCACGGTCTTGTTCGGTCGACTCCGGGTTAATGAAGCATTGCTCCAGCCCAGAGGAAATGATGGAGAAGGCGGCGCGGTCGATGGCCTTGGACACGGCAGCCAGCTGGGTCAAAACATCAGAACAATCGCGGTCGGATTCAATCATGTTCATGACCCCGGCCAACTGCCCGTACGCACGCTTGAGGCGCGGCATCGCGTGATCCATATTGACGTGGAGTTCGTCGCTCTTCTCTTCAGCCATGCCCCCACTATATACCCCCGGGGGTATCCCGAACCTGGGAAATCAGCCCACTGGTTCCGCTGCAAGAAAACACAAAGCGCCCGTCAAAATTGACAGGCGCTGAGTGTCTACGGTCTGGAAGACCAGCCGCTTACTTCTTGTTGCGGCGCTGGTGACGAGTCTTACGAAGCAACTTGCGGTGCTTCTTCTTCGCCATACGCTTGCGGCGCTTCTTAATGACTGAACCCACGGAAACCTCACTAGATCGGGGCTGGACGGACGGGACGTGACCCGGGCGTCCGGGAACGGGCAGATTAATGCCTCCGACAGTTTACACGCTGTCAGAGGGTGTCGTGATCAGCCCGCGTTTGCGATGGGTCGGTTCATCGCGGCAATCACGTCAGATTCGGGGACGCGGTAGGAACGGCCGAAGCGCACGGCGGGCAACTCGCCCGAGTGAACCATGCGGTACACCGTCATGTTTGACACACGCATGAGCTTCGCAACCTCGGCGACTGTTAAGAACGTCACCTCTGGAATTTCCGCCATTTCCGACTCCCCCTGTTTTCTGTCACTCTATGGGACTGATGTGGCGCGTGTAAATACCTGTGATTTTTGTGACTGGCGTGGGAGAAGTTCAGTTTCGTGCACGGCTGGTTCGCGGCAGTGTTCTCAGAAACCCCATAAGGTGCGCCCATCCCCATTCCAGGGTGCTGGAGTCAAATGGTCTGCAAGCACTTCGGTCTGAGATTCCCGAAGATGCGGAACCAGTCCCCCTAATGGTTCCCTTGCGCGAGCGGGTGGGATGCAGATCTGGAGCATCCTTCCCGCTCGCATCTCTTTTTCTGCGGGGCAGGACCCGTGGTTCCGGTGCCTTAGTTGACGCCCGGGAGGCGACGCCACACGCTCTCGACAGCGTGCTTTGCCGAGGCCGCGGCGCGGCCGACGAACTCGGCGGCGTTGACGGCCGGCTCCGGAAGAGACGCGGCAGAATCCGGAACCTCGGCGTCGAGGAAGGGCAGGATCCAGTCGTCGATGTCGGCCAGTGGCGACGGGTCGAGGCTGTAGTAGCGGTGCTGACCCTCTTCACGCACGACGACGAGCCCGGCCTCGCGCAAAACCTTGAGGTGCTTGGAGACGGTGGGCTGGCTCACACCGAGGTCGGCCACGATGTGGGACACACTCGTGCCGTCGTACGAGGGCGTGTCGGAGCGGTCTAAAAGGAGGCGCAAGATTTCTCGCCTTGTACCGTCGGCGATCACGTCGAAGATGTCAGCCATGTGTTTAGGTTAGTCAGTGCTCGCGAGGAGTACCATGACGGGCGACCTGAATTCACGATTTGAGGGGAGGGACGCACAGATGGCACGGCGTACGCGCGCATCCACCCAGCGCCCTTTCTCTGAGCGATTCCGCTCCTGGTTCCATGATTTGCGCGAGCAGACGACAAAGTCGCCTGCCCGTTTTGCCGTCATCATCTTTAGCACCCTCATTTTGCTGTTCACCGGGCTGTTTTCGATCCCGGCAGCCTCCGCTGACGGGCAATCACTGAAGCTCGCTGACGCCTTCTTTACGGCGATGTCAACGATCTGTGTGACGGGCCTCACGACCGTCAATATGGACACGCAGTGGTCGCCGCTCGGCCACACGCTGGTGTTTCTCGGTGTGCAGATCGGCGCAATGGGCGTGTTGACGCTCGCGTCAATTCTTGGTCTTGTGATCTCGAAACGCCTGGGCTTGCGTGCGAAGTTGATCGCTGCCGGCGATTCCAACCCGCTGCGCGTGCACGGTGGCCCGGTGAACGAGGGCCAGACCGTTCGTCTCGGTGAGGTCGGCCAGCTGCTCGTGACGGTCGCGCTGTCGACGCTCATCATTGAGGCGACGCTCGCGGTGTTGCTGTACCCGCTCATGGTGATCGCGGGGGTTGACCCGCTCACGGCCCTGTGGGAGGCACCGTACTACGCGGCCATGGCGTTCACGAACACCGGCTTCACACCGAACGCTGGTGGGCTCACGCCGTTTGCCGACGACTACCTGTTCTTGAGCGTGCTCATGGTCGGCGTGTTCTTGGGCTCCATCGGTTTCCCGGTGATTTTCGCGCTCGCCAAGCACGTGTGGCACGTGCGCCGCTGGTCACTGCACGCGAAGCTGACGATCATTACTACGGTCGTCTTGTTCCTCGCGGGCGCTGCCGTCTTCCTTGTGCTCGAGTACAACAACCCGAAGACGTTCGGCTCGATGGACGCGTGGGACACCACCTTCCAAGCCTTCTTCCTCTCCGCGATGACCCGCTCCGGTGGCTTCGCGGTGATCGATATTTCTGAGCTCAACGGCTCGAGCATGCTGGTTGGCTCCATGCTCATGTTCGTGGGTGGTGGTTCCGCTTCCACCGCCGGCGGTATCAAGGTGACCACGCTCGCCGTACTCGCCCTCGCCGTCTGGTCTGAGGCGCGCGGGCGCCAGACCGTTGAGGCGTTCGGCCGCCGCATTCCGTCTGACGTGCAGCGTGTTGCAATCTCGGTCGTGGCGTGGGGCGCGACCATCGTGGCCCTGTCGACCATCATCATTTTGCAAATCACAAAGGCGCCGTTGCAACACGTTCTGTTTGACGTGATCTCCGGTTTCGCCACGGTTGGCCTGTCGACGGGGCTCACCGAAGACCTGCCGGACTCCGGCGTTTACGTGCTCGCGCTCACCATGTTCATGGGTCGCGTTGGTACAGTGACACTCGCCGCAGCAGTGGCCGCCACCGCCCGTACGCAGCTGTACTCGCTGCCCGTTGAAAGGCCGATCGTTGGTTGAGAAGATCCGCAGCGATGCCCCCGTGCTCGTCATCGGACTGGGGCGTTTCGGCGCCGCGTGCGCGGGAGAACTAGACCGCCTCGACCGCGAGGTCTTGGCAATCGACGAGAACCTCGAGCTCGTGCAGAAGTGGTCGGAGCGCGTCACGCACACCGTGCAGACCGACGCGAAGAACCTCGATGCGCTGCGCCAGGTTGGCGCCCAGGACTTTCAGGTTGCCGTCGTTGCGGTGGGTTCGTCGATCGAGGCGTCGGTGCTGATCACCGCGAACCTCGTTGACCTTAAGATTCCGCAGATTTGGGCGAAGGCAGTGTCGCAGTCGCACGGCAAGATTCTCGCCCGCGTCGGCGCGAACCACGTCATCTACCCCGAGCGTGAAGCTGGCGAGCGCGTCGCGCACCTCGTCTCGGGCCGCATGCTCGACTTCATCCGCTTCGACGACGACTTCGTGCTCGCCAAGATGTACCCGCCGCGCTTCATTCGCGGCGTTGGCCTGAACGAATCGGGCGTGCGCTCGAAGTACAAGGTCACCGTCGTCGGCGTGAAGAGCCCCGGCAAGCCATTCCGGTACGCCGAGGCCGACACCGTCGTCACGAACCACGACCTCATCATCGTGTCAGGCACCAACTCCGACATCGAACGCTTCGCGGCCCTCGACCGCTAGGTTTTCGGGCCGCCTCCCCCCGTTGAGCGAGAGGTTGCGGCGCGAAATTACGCCTCTGCGAGCACGATGACCTCGTCGCCGGCGGCGAAGGTGAGGCGCTCGGACTTGGTGGGGTTGAGGCGCACGCCGTACCCCTCGGCCTTGTTGCGCGAGTTGGCGGCCTGACTGAACCCGATCGCGGTTTCGCCGGTCACGATGTTGAGGTCTTTGCCGTTGCGGCGTGCGATGTCGCGCAACTGCAGCAGCGTGACGAGAGTGCGGCTGTCTGCCTGCTCTGCATTGATCGACATGTCGGCGAGCACCACGACGTGGTCGTACGAGGTCGGGTCAAGCGATTCGAGGAAGCTCCGCTGGGTGGCATCACCGCGCTGGTGCGTGATGGCCATGCGATCCATGTTTTGCGTGACGCGTGACTCACCGCGCGTGACAATCGTCGCGATCGACCCCGGCGCGACGTATTGGTTGAGCTCTGTGGGCATGCTGGGCAGGTCTTCCATGTCGACCTTGTCGCGGTCGGCAAGGATCACGATGTGCGAGCGCCCCCGAGATTCGTTAGCCGTGGCGAGCTCTTGCACGATTGTGAAGACCTTGGGGTTCCAGCCCAGAATCAGGGTGTGGTCTTTCTCGAGCACGCGCGAGCGGCCCTTGCGCAGCTGCTCGACGCGGCTGTCGGCGGCGCCCGAGACGATGCCGATCAGGCTTGCGACGATGACCAGGCCACCGTTTGTGACGATCAGCATCAGCAGACGGAACCACCACCCGCGGTCGCCACCCATGGTTCCGGGGTCCAGCGCGCGCATGAGCGAACCCCAAATGAAGTCGAACGCGTCGTCGTCGGGGTCTGCTGATGTTTTGTCGTCGACGATGGCGAGTACCACCCATGTGATGATGCCGAGCACAACAACGAAGATGAGGGTGGCGAGGCCGAGGAGGCCCATGAGGGCGACGGTGCCGCCGGCCATCCAGACGTCAAAACGGTAGCGCAAGCGCTCGGAAAGGGTCGGCGTGGGCACGGGTCTCTCCTTTGAGATCCGGCGCGCGGGCGCGACGGCGGCGGCCCGCCTTCACGTACCGGCGAGCGCGAGCCCAATCTCCCTGGGCTTGGCTTGAGTGTAGCGAAGCGTTTCGGCGCTCTTGAACGCGACGTGACGGCGGGTTTGAGGGGCATGGCGCGGGTTTTGCGGGCGACGACGTCGGGGCACGGAACCAGGAGTGCGGTTGCGCGGGGCGGGGCGGAACCAGGAGCGTGGGTGCGCGGGCAGCGCGCTTACGGACAGCCGATGCCGGTGGGGTCTTCGTTGCAGTCTTTGTCGACGAGCGCGGTGACAACCTCGTAGATCGTGACGGCGTAACCCGACGCGCTCGCGTGAACGTAGCCGTCGACGGGCAGCCACGTGCCCGTGCCCCAGAAGTTCACGGCAGCCGAGTAATACACGGTCACGCTGACATCGAACTGGCCCTTCGCCGAGTAGGTGTGCGCGGCGGCGGTCGGGGTGAACTGCGGCAGCCCCGCCTCAGCCCACGAATCGTAGGCGTCGGTGACCGTGGCCGTGGTTCCGTCGCCGTAGTCGAAGGTGTACTCGACCGGCGAGAACCGGACACTCACGGGGAAGCCGAAGAGCTCCCCATCGAGAGTGTGTTCGCTCGCCGTACTGAGGAAGTTCGTGGGCTTGCCAATGACACCGGCGGTGTACGGCTCGCCGGTGAGGGTTGGCGGGTTCGGAGTGAAGCGTGCGAGATCGGAGATCGTCGGGTACGGGATGCCCGGTTCGTCATCCCCTGGCATGCAATCGCCCTCGAGTGGGTCGATCACTGGGAACGTATCGTCACCCGTATTGCAAAGGGTGATCGGGTTGGGAGCTTCGGAAAAGCGCGGGTTTCCGTCCTCGTCGGGAGGGAGTTCGATGCCGTACTCAGATTCCTCCTTGCCAATGCGAGTGCCCCAAATATCGACGTAGTCGTCTTCCTCTTCAAAATCGCAGTCGCACGGAGAACCCGAAGGAGGTGACTCAGTTTCTACATCTGTTCCGGCGGCGAACAACATCCCGACCATCAGGAGTTCAGCTAGCATGTGGGGCCATCGTCTCTGAAGATGATGTAATCGACATTCCAGGAACTGGTATCGTCACCCGGCACGACTCTCACACGCATGGCCGAGATTGGGTCGCGACCCGCGCTGACCAAGGACAGCCCGTCCTTGCCGACGATGTCGGTATCTCCAATGTCAAGACACACATCCAACACAACACGTTGCGCGTCCTGACCGAAAAGCGAAGTCGACAGGATCCTTGTCTCGCCACTCAGCGAAGTTCCGTCCTCAGCCATTGCGGTGAGTCTCGCTAGTGTGCCATCACGCATCTCACCGACTAGCAAATCAAGATAGGGATCCCAAGTACTGCGGTCAGATACGACCAACCCGTTTTCAGCTGCGATGTACGCCTCATAGGTCTTGATCGCTGCCGCGACGTCGGCCTCCGGATCGATCCCGGGCGTGTACTCGGGTGTCGGGGTGGGCTCGGCGGTCTTGCTCGACGTCGGAATAGGCAGCGGCTCCTCGGGCGCATCTGTGCATCCCGCGAGCGTGAGCAGCGACACGACGCCGACAACAGCTACCATCCGAGAGATCCGCATGGAGTGACGGTACAAAATTTCCGTACCGACGGCGTGCTTTATCCACAGCCTATGGTTCCGCGCTCACGAAGCCCATGGTTCCGCCACCCGCCACTCATGGTTCCGCCACCGCCACCCATGGTTCCGCCCCCTAGGTGTACTGACCTCGACCGTTGTTGATTCGGTCGATGGGGGTCTTGCCTCCGATGCCGAGGTGGTGCCTGTCTAGGTTGTAGTGGTCGAGCCAGGTCGTCAAGGCAGCGGCTCGGTCGTCGTTGGAG
>NZ_JBNTKF010000031.1:0-22618 GCF_050408675.1 Microbacterium daqui
AGGTAGCGTTGAGCACGTCGAGGTCTTTCAGATGGGCAGCGTAGGAACTTCCATCCTGGAAGACCTCGACCCCTATCCGCGAACCAGCGAGCGCACCCCACCTACACCCTCAAATGCGAAGAGCCATCAAACGAGCTGTCCGAGGACGCCATTGAGCACCTCGTCCATCGCATTCATGTGCTCGCGGATGCCTACGAACTGCCCATCGAGTCAGTGTTCGTGACTTCGACGTTGGGGAGGGCAATTCGCGCGGCAACGCCTCCTGCAATACAGAGACCGATAATTGCGAGTCCGCTGCTCAGTACGTAGGGCGATATCCCGTGGACGATCGACGTAAAACCCAATCCGACGTAGACGGTGACCCCCGCGGACCCGCCGAGCTGGTCCGAGGCCCGCTGGACCCCGGACGCGACTCCCGCATCCTCTTCTGTGACCTCGGTCACCGCCGCATACTGCAGTCCCACGAGCCCGAATCCCATACCTGCGGCGATGAACAGCATCGCTGGGATCAGCAGCCATGCGGGGGCTTCGAACTGCGCAGCTATAGCGATCACGATCATGCCTACGCCTGCAGAACTTAGCCCGACAACGATGCAAGAACGCGCTCCCCAGCGCCCCAAGAGGCGGGGCACGATGGTCACGGCGCCGATGAGTGCCACGGCAAGGGGCAGGAGTAGCAGACCGGCTTCCAGTGGGGAAAGACCGAGTTCATCCTGTAGGTAGAACGTGAACAGCAGGAACGATGTCGAAAGCGCCGCGCTCAGCAGTGCAGTCGCAAGATTTGCTCGTACTCGTGTTCGGTTGTGGAAGAAGGTCAGAGGAACCAGAGGATTCGCGGCTCGGCGTTCCACGGTGACGAACAGGCCTGCGGCGACGCTCGCTCCTATCAGCGCGGCGATTGCTAGCCACGGCAGATTCCCGGTGTTCTCTCCGGCTTCGACCACCCCGAATGCGAACAGCAGGGGTGCACTCGTCAGCAGAATCGATCCAAGGAAATCCAACGGGGCGCGCTCTTGTTTCTGGTCGCGTGGCAGGAGGACTACCGTGGCGAGCAGTACGAACAGAATGAACGGAACCGCGATGAGGAAGATCCATCGCCACCCCAGGTGCTCGGTGATGATTCCCGAGAGCACGAATCCCAGTACGAGACCGCAGCTCGCCACTGCCGCCCAGACGCTCAGGGCACGGCTGCGAGCCTTCCCTTCGGGAAACAGCAGGACGATCGTTGCCATCGCAGCAGGCAGGGCGAGTGCTTCGCCTGCTCCCTGGAGCAACCTGGCGACAACGAGTAGCGCGAAGGAATCCGCGAGGCCCGCCATCAGCGAGGCTGCTCCGAAGATCGCTGTACCGGTGAGAAGGAGGCGGCGGCGGCCAAAGACGTCCCCCAGGCGCCCACCGAGCATGAGCAAGCCGCCGCCTGCGATGGTGTAGCCGACGACGACCCATGTCAGCCCACGCGGGTCAACGCCCAGATCGTTGCCTATGGATGGCAGCGCTACGTTGACCACGGTGACATCGACGGCGATGAGGAATTGCAGGACAGACAGGCACACGAGGGCTGCCCAGGAACGCGCGGCCGACACTTGCGCTGGCCGCGATGATGAGGTGCTGAAAGACATAAAAACTCCGCTGCTCGAATGAAGAATCGGGCGACAACGGGTGTCGCTCCGAACCGACGATCAAGCGACGGAACGTGGAACTGGAAAAGTGAGAAGACGTTCCGCCGCTAGCGGAGCGTCTCCGTCACAGCGGCGGCGGCCGCAGCAGAAGCACCTGACATGCCTCCCATTCTAGCCGACAGCAGCGTCGGCGGCAGATGACCCGTGCCACGGGCTCACTCGGGGAGGTATTGCTGCTAAGGCCTGGAGGCTGAGAACACCGTTCCCGAGGGTACTCATCTGTTGGTTCACGGTAAGGCCGTGCTCAGAGGCGCTAACCCATCCAGATGGGAGGCCCATGAGCCACTCCACAAACTCCGGCGACGGCCTCGGACCGTCCGTGTCGTTCAGGAGCGTCGGTGATGGGGCTGGTCGTCCGGTGATGTGCTCCCAACGGGCTATCGCACGGGCGTACCCCCCCAGCGTCGAAGATGCTCTGAATCAGGCTCCACAGGGTCTCGGACTCGTTGTACTTGGCTCGCGAGCCAGGCGGTCCGTTCAGTGCGATGTCGATAACCTGATGGCTCAGAGCGATGGTGCCGCGTCGGGCGCGAACTTGATCCAGTGTTTCGCTGCCACGGGCTGAGTCCGAGGCCAGCGGGGTACGAAACAGTGTCCCGGCGATGGGCAAAGATGAAGATGCGATAGCGGTGATGGGGTGCGCCGACGAGGGAAGCTGGTAGACCGATCCATCGTGCATCCATCCCGAGGTCGGCCAGATCACCGAGTACGGCGCCGGCTGCCCGGAGAGGTCGAGCTGGGAAGTCTCCCAAGCCCCACGAGTCGGGTTCCAGGTTGCGAACGGTTGCATCGCCGTGGGTTGCAAACTCCGGGTCGCGTTGCGCATCGTCTTTTCCTTCCAATGGTGCACGGACGGCGGGTGAGGACAGCAGGCCCCGCACGTTTTCGATGACGACGAGCTGAGGCTTCAGCACGTCGATCGCTTCGGCCATGTGTGACCAAAGTCCTGAGCGGGTGCCGGGTGCGAGGCCAGCCTGCTTGCCTACAGTGGACACGTCCTGTCGCTCCAATGTCAGGGTGGTGGTGCCGTCTTCGTGGACGGTGGCCAGTGAAGCGGCGTCGGGCTGACTCGTTCCCGTGCTGTCACCACGAGCGCAACCGACGAGAGAGTCGACCGGGCCGTGCTTCGAGAATGGGAGCACGGTGGCGGGTTGGCTCCTTCCCTGAGGTCGCCTTGATGGTTGACGTGGTCTTGTCATGTCGCCCGTCGCCGCTTCGCTGGGGGCCGGTGTGACTTCATTGGAGCGTGACCTCGGATGGGGTTCTTGATTGAGGCATGTCCACCGGTCGACCCCTGAAACACGAGAGGAGAACGGAGATGGACGCGGAGGTCGTGATCGGGCTCGATCCGCACAAGGACGTCCTGGTCGCTGTCGCGGTGGACCGCAGCGGCAGGCAGCTCGAAGTGAAGGACGCCACCGCGAGACCGCGCGGATACCGTGCGCTGCTTGCCTGGGCGAGGAAGTTGGGCCCTCATCGTTGGGCGGTCGAGGACGTGCGTCACGTCGCCGGCGGGCTCGTGCGGTTCCTGCTCGCCGAAGACGAACAGGTCGTCTGGGTGCCGACGCACATGAGCGCCGACTATCGCCGCCGGGTGCGCGCGATCGGGAAGTCCGATCCGATTGACGCCCTGGCCTGCGCTCGTGCGGCGTTGGCGGAGGACCTACCAGTGGCGGTGCCGGAGACGGACGTGCGGGAGATCAAGATGCTCCTGGATCACCGGGAGGACCTGGTGGGTGAGATGGTGCGTATGTGCTGCCGGCTGCGCTGGCACCTGCACGATATCGACCCGGACTTCGCCGCCACGATCCCGGCCCGCAAGCTGCATCGGCCGAAGTGGAACACCATGGTCGTCGCGTTCCTGCGCGAGCGCGACGGCGGCATCGCGGCGTCGATTTGCCTGGACCTGGCTGAGCGGATCAAGGACCTGGGCGACCGCGCTTCACGTCTCGAACGGGAACTGGAGGCGCGCATCAAAGTCGAGGCGCCGCAACTATTGGATCTCCCTGGGTGCGGCCCTATGTCGGCGGCGCGCATCGTGGCTGAGACCGGTAACCCCGACAGATTCAAATCCGCAGCGGCGTTCGCGATGTTCACCGGTTGCGCACCGATTCCGGCGTCCTCCGGTAACAGCCAGCGAGTCAGGCTCAACCGCGGCGGGAACCGACGGATGAACGCCGCGATCCACCGCATCGCGATCACTCAGAAGCGTATGCACCCGCCGGCCCAGGATTACCTCGCGGCCAGGCGAGCGATGGGGAACTCGAACACCGAGGCGATCCGCGCGTTGAAACGGCACCTTGCCAGGCGCGTCTTCGCACTGTTGCGCGCGAGCGTCCCGCAAGAGGCCAGCCTGGTTGAACCGCCCACAATTCAGCGTCTCGCCGCATAGGGACGGCGACCACGGCTGAGCCGGCAAGCTATCGCTTCGTGATCGTCACGTCGACGGTGTCGCCAACGTCCTTGCCCAAGGTCTTGCGGACCTTGGCGTTCAGAGACACCATGTGACCTCCGGTGCCGGTCACCATCGCCCCGACGTTCTCCAGCAGGACGTCATCGATGCTGGCGTCGACTCTGACCGTCTTGCCGGTGCCGAAGAACTCCGCCGACCCAGGAATCTCCACACAACTCCATGTGTCGCCCTTGACCTCGACACCGATCGTCGTCTGAAACCTCAGCTGCTCCGCACCCATGACCACAGCGTATGCGGTCAACCACACTGCCATCCAGAACTGTCTGCTCACCCCACGCGGGCGAAGCTTGACATTGAGGCATGGAAAGCCGCCGCAGAGGATGTCCACGGCTGGCACGCCGCTCTAGTTGATGGTGGTGATGTCGCCGAGGTTGTGGGCGTCGGGCCAGTGGTGAGCGAAGACGCGGGCGACGGGTTCGTTGATCTCGGAGAACCAAACGGTCTCGGCGTTGAAGACGTGCTCGACGGCGAGGTCGAGTCCGCCGTAGCCACTGAATAGGGAGCCGACCTGCAGCGGGCGGTCGTGGTGATCGGTGTCGAGCATGAGGACTCCGGCTGACAGGGTGATCCCCGGTCGGACTCCTCACAGGAAGTCGTTGCCGGGCTGGTCAACCTCTAGGTGCTCGATTACCCGATCCGCCGCGTCCGTCTTCACATGCGCCGCCGACGCGCACCGTCCTGACTCACTCGTCTGTCAGGCATGCCGGACTCCCTGCCTCCGGCCATCAGAGCCACCACACGTCTTTCAGACGAGGCGCGAGCCGTCCCGAGTCGCATCGGATGCGACCGGCCTCGCGGGCTCACCTGCCCTCCGAACGTCGGCGGAAGGAGCAGCCCAGGTGACGGTTTCGATGCGTGTGATGAGCGCGGGCGATGGCTACAAGTACCTGTTGAAGTCCATCGCCGCGGGCGACGGCGACCGGAGCCTGAGCACGCCGCTGACCCGCTACTACGCGGAGGCGGGGACGCCGCCGGGCTTCTGGATGGGCTCGGGGCTGGATCGGCTCGGGCACGGCGAGCTGGTCGCGGGAGCGCAGGTCTCAGAAGCTCAGCTCGCGCTCTTGGTCGGGATGGGCCATGACCCGATCACGGGCGAGCCGCTGGGCCGCGCCTACCAGCAGTTCGCGTCGATCACCGAGCGGATCAAGCAGCGCGTCGACGTCCTCGACCCCGAGTTGGGACCGGCGACTCGAGCGCAGGAAGTGGCCGCAATCGAGGCGGAGGAAGCCGAGCGCGGCACCCGCCGTGCGGTAGCTGGTTACGACTTCACGTTCAGCGTGCCGAAGTCAGTCTCCACGATCTGGGCGGTTGCGGACGCCGGCACCCAAGCCCTGATCGCGGACGCTCATCATGCGGCGGTTGCAGAGCTGGTTGCGTTCCTCGAACGCGAGGTTGCCGCAACCCGCGTCGGTGCAACCGGCCCGGACGGAGCGGTTGCGCACGTCGATGTTGCCGGTGTCGTGGCCGCGGCGTTCGATCACTACGACAGCCGCGCCGGCGACCCGCAGTTGCACACACACGTCGTCATCAGCAACAAGGTCCTGACTGTGCAGGACGGGCGTTGGCGGACCCTCGCGGGCCGGCCGATGCACGCGGTGGTCGTCGCGGTCTCCGAGCTCTACAACGCTGCTCTGGCCGATCAGCTCACCCATGTTCTCGGTGTGGAGTGGGAAGTGCGCGAGCGAGGCAGGGATCGGAACCCGGCATGGGAAATCGAGGGCGTGCCCGATGAGCTGGTGGCCGAGTTCTCTACCCGGTCACGGCACATCGAGGCCGAGAAAGACCGCCTCGTCGCGGGGTACGTCGCGAAGCACGGCAGGCAGCCCTCATCCCGAACGGTTCTGAAACTGCGGGCACAGGCGACGCTCGCCACGAGGCCGGAGAAGCAGGTCCGGTCGCTGGCCGACCTCACCCGTGAATGGCGCCAGCGCGCCGGCCGGGTGTTGCGCCGGGACGCGAACGGCTGGGCGCGCACGCTCACCGCATCCACCGCAGACGCACCGCGGCGGGTGCTGCGCGCCGACGACGTGCCGCTGGATGTGGTGCGCGAGGTCGGGCAGACGGTGATGGAGACGGTGGGTGAGAAGCGTTCGACCTGGACCCGCTGGAACCTGCACGCCGAAGCGAGCAGGCAGTTGATGGGGTGGCGGTTCGCCAGCATCCAGGATCGGGAGGCGATCACCGGGCTCGTGGTCGATGTTGCCGAGCACGCTTCGCTGCGGCTGACGCCGCCGGAGCTGGCGTCGAGCCCGTTGCAGTTCCGCCGCGTGGACGGCACTTCCCGGTTCCGGCCGCACGCCTCGGCCCTGTTCTCATCCGAAGTCCTGCTGGCCGCCGAAGACCGCCTCCTGGCGCGCGCCGCCAAGACCGCCGGGCCGGTGGTGCCGTTGGAGACGGTCGAGAGGATCGCGCGCAAGCCCGACGCACGCGGCCGGGTGCTCGGCGAGGATCAGGCCGCGGCCCTGGCCGCGGTCGCGGTCTCCGGCCGTGTCGTGGACGTGCTGGTCGGTCCGGCCGGGGCCGGTAAGACGACGGCGATGAACGGGCTCCGGCGGGCATGGGAGAAGGAGCACGGCATCGGCTCGGTGATCGGGCTCGCCCCCTCGGCGGGCGCCGCGCAGGTCCTCTCCGATGACCTCGGCATCGCCACGGAGAACACGGCGAAGTGGTGGCAGAACCACATCATGTACGGGGCCACGTTCACGGCCGGGCAGCTCGTCATCATCGACGAGGCGAGCCTGGCCGGCACGATGTCGTTGGATCGGCTCACCCGTGAAGCCGAGAAGGCCGGCGCGAAAGTCCTCCTGGTCGGCGACTGGGGCCAGCTCCAATCACCCGGCGCCGGCGGCAGTTTCGCCATGCTCGTGCACGCCCGCGACGACGCCCCCGAGCTGACCGATCTGCACCGCTTCACCCATGAGTGGGAGAAGGCCACTTCGCTCCAGCTCCGCCACGGCCGCACCGAGGCGATCGACACCCTGATCGAGCACGGCCGGATCACCGGGGGCGATGAGGAAGCGATGGTCGACGCCGCCTACACCGCATGGCGGCGTGATCTTGCCGCTGGGCGCGCGTCGATCCTGGTCACCGAGACCCAGGCGACCGTCACCGAGCTGAACGCCAGGGCGCGGGCGGATCGGATCATCGACGGCACCGTGAATCCCACTCGCGAACTCGCCCTGCACGATGGCACCGCGGTCTCGGAGGGCGATCTGGTCATCACCCGCGAGAACGACCGGCGGCTCCGCAACGGCCGAGCGTGGGTCCGCAACGGCTCCCGCTGGATCGTCACCGGGGTTCGGGAGGATGGGTCGGTCAGCATCCGTCCGGCCGGGCGCAGGTTCGGCGGCGGGATCGTCCTGCCGGCCGACTATGTGGCCGAGCACCTGGACCTCGGCTACGCGGTCACCGCACATCGCGCCCAAGGCGTGACCACCGACACCGCGCACGCGGTCGTCACTGCCACCACCACGCGGGAGAACTTCTACGTCTCCATGACCCGCGGCGCCCACGGCAACCACGCCTACGTCGCCGTCGATCGAGAGGACGCCGAACACGCGGTGCCGCATCCCGGCGACAACCCGAACGTCACCGCCGGCTCGGTCCTCTACGGCGTTCTGCAGCACATCGGCGCCGAGCTGTCCGCGCACGAGACGATCGCCGCCGAGCAAGACCGCTGGAGTTCGATCGCCCAACTCGCGGCCGAGTACGACACCATCGCGCAAGCCGCCCAGCACGACCGCTGGGCGACTTTGCTCGCCGCGTCCGGGCTCCCCGTCGAGCAGGTCGAAGACGTGCTCGGCTCCGACGCCCACGGCGCGCTGTCGGCCGAGCTGCGTCACGCCGAAGCCAACCACCATGACCTCGACGCGCTGCTCCCGCGTCTGGTCGCCGCGCGGAGTCTGGACGATGCCGACGACATCGCCTCCGTTCTCCACGCCCGCGTCGCGCGCGCCACCGCACGGCCTGCCGGATCAGGCCGCACCCGCAAGCCCCCGAGGCTGATCGTCGGCCTGATCCCGCACGCCGGCGGACAGATGACCGACGACATGCGGCAAGCTCTGGACGAGCGCCGCGAGCTGATCGAGGCCCGCGCCGACGCCGTGCTCCGCGGCTCCCTGACCGATGAGGAACCGTGGACGGCAGACCTCGGCACGGCACCGAGGGGTGAGAAGCAGAAGGCGGCATGGTGGCGCGCCGCCTGCACCATCGCCGCCTACCGCGACCGCTACAGCATCACCGATGACCGGACCCCGCTCGGCCCGACGCCGGAGAGCACCAGTCAGAAGATCGACGCCATCCGCGCCCGCGCCGCTCTCAACCGCACACAAGCCATCGCCGCCGACACACCGGCGGAGCAGCAGCGGACGAACGTCGTGGTGCGGCAGGGGCCGAGCCTCTGAAACCGCCATCAGCCAACCACCTGCGCTGCACGGTCATAGGGACTGCTGCACGGATAGGTGACAGTTCCTAGTCACGCCGCCAGCGCGACGGTCGTGTTCATGATGGTCTCGAACTCGATGGGCGTCAAACGCCCCAGCCGGGCCTGACGGCGTCGCCGGTGGTAGGTCCGGTCGATCCAGGTCACCATCGCGATGCGCAGCTGCTCGCGGGTGGTCCAGGCGCGGCGGTCGAGGACGTTCTTCTGCAGCAATGCGAAGAAGCTCTCCATGGCTGCGTTGTCGCCGCTCGACCCGACCCGGCCCATGCTCCCGACCATGTGGTGCTGGGCGAGAGCGCGCCGGAATTTTCGGCTTCGGAATTGACTGCCTCTATCGCTGTGAACGATGCAGCCGGCGACCTCGCCGCGCATCGCGACGGCGTTCTCGAGCGCCTGGACGGCCAGTCGCGACTTCATCCTCGAGTCGATCGAGTACCCCACGATCCGGCCCGAGTAGACGTCCTTGATCGCGCAGAGGTAGAGCTTGCCCTCCGCGGTCCGATGCTCGGTGATGTCCGTCAGCCACAGCTCGTTCGGGGCGTCCGCGGCGAACACGTGCCTGGTTCGGCCGTGCTCGTCGACGACGGCGCAGAGGTCGTCGTGAACAGGCGGACCGGGCCGGCGGTGCTTGCTGCGCTTGGGCTTCCCGAACGCGCTGAACCAGCCGTTCGTCGACGCGATCCGCCACGCGGTCCGGTCCGACATCGCCTCACCGTTGTCGCGGGCCTCGTCGGCGAGGAGCCGGTGCCCGAATTCGGGGTCGTCCTGGTGGGCGTCGAACAGCGCGTTCGCGCGATACGCCTCCACCACCTCGCTCTCGGTGATGGGGTCAGCCAGCCACCGGTAGTAGGGGTGGCGGGAGAGCTTCAATACCCGGCACGTCACCGTCACAGGGATCCCTGCAACGGCGAGCTCTGTCACGAGCGGGTAGAACTGTAATGGCTTCTGGCGGGCCTGCGGCCGGCTGACAGGCTGGGCCTCGGCTCGGTCGTGTGACTCCGGGTAGAACCGACCCGTCGCTCGCGGCGGTGTCTTGAAAAGGACGTGTCCGCGACCGTGCCGCGGCTCGGCCTGCCCGCGCAGATGCCTTGATCAGAAGCCTGTCCGCCCGCGATGGCGTGACTCATTACAGATGTGTCTCTGAGCGACCCCACCCGAGCCAGCCCGCCGAAGTGCTGACATTCCCAGAGGAGCTCGCATGACCACAGTCGCCGATCAGTTCGAACACGTCGTCGGCATCGACACCCACGCTCGAACACACACCTACTGCCTCGTCGAGACCCGCACCGGCGGCATCATCGACACGGCCACCTTCCCCACCACAGTTGCCGGCACCAACCGCGCGCTCTCCTGGATCGCGCGACGCTCCCAGGGGACGACGACCCTCGCAGCCGTCGAGGGGACGTCCTCCTACGGCGCGGGCATCGCGGCGGCGTTGGCTGCGAGCGGGTTCGAAGTTACGGAGATCCGACCGATCGCCAGACCGTCACGCGCCCGCACCGGGAAGTCCGACCCGATCGACGCGGAAGCCGCCGCGAGAAGCGTGATCAGAGAAGACCTCGACAAGCTCGCCCAGCCACGCCGAACCGGGGACCGGACGGCGTTGCGCGTACTCCTGGCTGCCCGCGCGCTCGTCGATCAGCAACGCACCGCGAATCGCAACGCCCTCACCGCCCTTGTCCGCAGCATCGACCTCTCGGTCGACGCCCGCAAGCCGCTCACAGACGCCCAGATCGCGACGATAGCAGCCTGGCGCACGAATCGCGACGACGCGACAACTCGGGTGTTCCGCGAAGAAGCACGGCGACTCGCCAGAGCCGTGCTCGAGCAGACCGAAGTTCTGCGAGAGAACCACCGCCAGCTCGGGCAGCTCACTGAAGCGCTGGCGCCGGGGCTGCAGGCAGTCCCCGGAGTCGGAGCCGTGACCGGCGCGATCCTGGTCGCGGCCTACTCCCACCACGGCCGCGTTCGATCGGAAGCTGCATTTGCCGCGCTCGGCGGCATCGCCCCGCTGCCCGCGTCATCCGGCAACACCACCCGCCACCGCCTCTCCCGGTCCGGCGATCGCCAACTCAACCGCGCTGTCGACGTCGTCGTCCGCACACGCCTGAGCTACGACCCCGCCACCCGTGAGTACGCCTCCCGCCGCCGAGCCGAAGGACTCTCCAACCGTGAGATCCGACGCTGCCTAAAACGCTACGTCTGCCGAGCGCTCTACCGTGAACTACGCACCCGCATGACTTGACACGAGGCATAGAAGCGTCCTTTTCCCGGCAGGTTCGCCTGCGACAGATACGCCGCCGCGCGCCGCAGGACCTCGTTCTCCTGCTCAAGCAGCCGGTTCCGCTTCCGCAGCTCACGGATCTCGGCCGCCTCGGTCCGGGTCTGGCCGGGCTTGGCGCCCTCGTCGATGTCGGCGCGACGCAGCCACTTCTGCAGCGTCATCGGGTGAACTCCGAAGTCTTTCGCGATCTGCTCGATCGTCACTCCGGGCTCGCGGTTCCTCGCGACGCGAACGACGTCGTCACGGAACTCGCTCGGGTAGGGCTTAGGCACAGCAACATCCTTCCAGGCCCACCCCTCGGGCAAGCCAGATCAGATGTCACCTACTCGTGCAGCAGTCCCATAGATCATCGAACGGTACTTACGGGGTGTCACGCCGATGCTGCGGCGGAACTGACGTGCCGCGAAGTCAGGATCGCCCCAGCCAACCTCACGGGCGATCACCGAAATCGGATCATCGCTCGTGCGGAGCAGGCGCGCCATCCGCTCTGTCCGCAGCATCGTCAGATAGGCGATCGGTGACTTGCCGTAGGCGTCCACGAACAGTCGGCTAACCTGCGACTTCGATAGATGCAGTTCGGCGGCGAGGTCGCCCACCGACCAACGCCGCGCTGGATCGGCGTACAGCAGCTCAGCGCCTCTCCGTGCCTCTCGGCGTAGTGGGGAGAACCGGCGAACGCGCGGAACTGCAGGCCACGTCGTCGCTCGTTGCGTCGATGACAGGCGCATCTCAGATGTTCTGATGAACGGCGCGATCACGTGCGTTATGGAGAACCACAATGCCTGCATCCGGTGGAAGTTCTCCACCGGACGGTGCTCAGTGCTGAGTGCCACCAGCTCATCCAGCCAGGGCTCGAGCGCACTGACCCGATCCTCGCCGAGGCGAAGTATCTGCGCGGGCTCGGTATAGATGGTGGCGGCGAGGTCTTGCGCGTCCAATCGATCCTGCAACAGGCCCACGTGCTGCCAGAACACCTGATCGATCACGTAGTCGGTGTCCGCGCAGATCGTCGTGACAGTCACCTGCCCTTCCGGTTCCCCGCCACAAAGCGTGTTCGCGCCCAGCAGGGTCACGTCGCCTACGTTGATCGGTTTCTGTCCGAACTCGCTGAGCAAGATCGCGCTGCCGGCGCGAACGACCGTCACGGTCACGCAGTTGAATGCCAGAGGTGCGACGGCTGCGCGGATCACTCTGGTTCGAGCTACGACTGGCTCGAACCAGAGTGATCCGCCGCGAGGAGGTGACATCGTGCTGTCGAACCCTGTCGGTGCCGGGTCTTCTTTCCGTGGCCTGTCCTAAATGCCGGTTCCTTCGTGCTGGTTTGCGCTGCACAACCACAGAAGCAGCGCGAGGCCGATGAGTGCTGCACTGGTCAGAGCGATGCCGTGGGTTCCGGCGAGGTGGAGGGCAAGACCGCCGGCGATGGGACCGATGACCGCTCCGATGTTGAGCGCTGCGGTGGAGTAGGCCCCGGACATGGTTGGGGCCGCTTCAGCTTCGGCCATAATCCGGGCGATCAGGGTGCTGCCGACGGCAAAGGACAAGGCGCCTTGCGTGAACGCAAGCGACCACAGCAGGGCGGGACTGACGGGCGCGAGGCCGAGCGTGACCCAGCCGACGAGCAGGATGGGACTCGCGATCCCGAGCAACGGACGCCAATGACGGTCCCCGAGCCGGCCTGCCACAGTGACCCCGAGAAAGGCACCGATCCCGAACAGCGCCAGGAGTCCGGGCATCGCGGCCTCGCTTACGCCCGCCGGTTGGGTAGCGATCACCGCCAGGTAGGTGAATGTGCAGAATGTCGCTGCGTTGACCAGGACCGCCAAGGTGACAGCGAGCTGTAGCGGTCTCCGCCGCAGTACCGACAGTTCGGCGCCAAGTGTCGCCGGGGCGGTGGCTGTGGCACCGGGCTCGGTCCGGGTCGGGGTCGCTACCAGCACGGCCGCGAGCGCAGGCAGACAGATGACGGCGATCGCCCACAGGGTCATACGCCACCCCAGCACCTCGCCGACGAGAGCGCCAAGGGGGACGCCAGCGATGAGTGCGAGGGTGGTGCCGCCGAGGATCACGGCCAGAGCGCGGGCGCGCTGGCCCGCGGGCACGATCCGACCGACCGTCGACAAGGCCACAGCGAGGAATCCGGCGTTCGCGAGGGCGGCGACGAACCGGGTCAGCAGGAGGATTGCGAAGGAGTCGGTGACGGCCCCCACGACGTGGGCGATCACGAAGATGGTGAGGAAACCGGTCATCGTCCACCGTGGCGACAGTCTCCGGCCGCCGGCGGCCATCGCGGGTGCACCGATGACCATGCCGACCGCGAACGCGGAGGTCAGCAGACCGGCTTGGCTCAGCGACACGCCGAGTTCAGCAGCGATCGCTGGCAGCAGACCGGCCAGGACGAACTCGGAGGTTCCCTGGGCGAAGACAGCCAGGGCGAGCAGATACAACAAGAAGGGCATGAGTGTGCTTCCGAAACATGAGAGAGCGGGTACGGGTGCGTATGGCACGACCGGTGTTTCGGATGCGCAAGCTCACACAGACGCGGCGCCAAGAAGCGCGCGAAAAGAGGATGAGGAAAACGCCAGCATCACGGGCTACCGGTGTACCGGTAGCCCCGCTCTGTCTGATTCAGGCGATCCCATGCCATCAAGTCTACCGGAGAAGCATCGCTGACACCTGGGTGCCGGCACCATGACGCCTGATGCGGGGCGGCGGAAGTTAGAGCGAGGGTCCCGGTGCGCCCGAAGACGGGCGCCGGTAGCCGAGGTCCCGTCCAAGTTCCGATCGCGCAACAACGCGGTTGGGGGTGTTGGAATCGAGCAGAGCGATCACGTCGCTGGGCTGAGTGACGAGCACGGCGAAGCCTTGCTTGATGAGTTCGTTCGGCCCTGCGCTCGCCACGCTGGTCACCGGACCGGGCACCGCGCCGACGCCCCGGCCGAGTTCGTGCGCGGCGATGACGGTGGTCATCGACCCGGATCGGGGACCGGCCTCGGGGATCACGGTCGCACCCGAGAGTGCCGCCAGCAGGCGGTTGCGAGCCAGGAACCTGTGTCTCGTCGGCGCGGCGCCCGGCGGCAGCTCGCTCACCAGCAGCCCGACATCTCCAATNAGTGCCGCCAGCAGGCGGTTGCGAGCCAGGAACCTGTGTCTCGTCGGCGCGGCGCCCGGCGGCAGCTCGCTCACCAGCAGCCCGACATCTCCAATGCGACCCAGCAGCTCGCTGTGCCCGGCAGGGTAGGGACGGTCCAGCCCGCCGGCCAAGACGGCGATCGTGTGTCCGCTCGCGGCGAGCACGCTCTTGTGCGCGGCACCTTCGATGCCGTAGGCGCCACCGGAGACGACGACCCGTTCCTCATCGGCAAGACCTGTCGCCAGCTCGCCGGCGACGTGCTCGCCATAGGAGGTCGCGGCGCGAGCGCCCGTGATCGTGGCCCGATCACTCAGCGGCGTCGTCAAGAACGAGACCGCGCCGCGCGTCCACAGCAGGTATGGCGCACGATCGCTCAGGTCGTTCAGCCCGGCGGGCCACTCCTTGTCGGCCTGGATGACCGCGCCGAACCCGTGCCGTTCCGCCTGAGCCATCCGATCCAGCAGGCCGGGCGTGATCCGCGCCGTCAGCCGTTCGCGCCACATCAGCACGTCGGCGCGCGCCAGACCGGGCACTTCGTCGTCCGCCTCGATCAGCCGCAGCGTCTCGACCCCGCCGTGACGGGTGAGGATGTACCCGGTGGTCGGGTCGTTCGGCTCGGCGATCATCGACAACGCGATCCGCGCCATCCGCTCACCCTGCACCTGCTCCGCCAACGTCGCCATGATTCGGTGTCCTCTCGCTCCAAGGTCACCGACGAGGTACACGCCCATCTGCCGCCGGGGTTCCCTCTGTCACGAGTCAG
This sequence comes from Microbacterium daqui, assembly GCF_050408675.1. Lineage (NCBI taxonomy): Bacteria > Bacillati > Actinomycetota > Actinomycetes > Micrococcales > Microbacteriaceae > Microbacterium > Microbacterium daqui. The sequence goes on from NZ_JBNTKF010000031.1 coordinate 14,774, forward strand.
TCGTAAACTCGGTAGCGAGGCAGGTTCAGCAAACTACGCGGGTCCTTCGGGACGGCCCCTCGCGGGCACTCGGTTCATAGCCGCCTCCACGACGGAACGCCGTCGCGCTATGACGAGGAAAGAGGCCCGCAATGCTCCGCACATCTGTGGCACTCAGCGCACGAGGCTACGGCGTACTCCGCTACGCACCCACCAACCTGCTGCTCAACGCCATCCGCACCCGACGCGGCCTCAAATGGGGCGTCCCCGCGATGCTCCTGGCCGTGCCCTACCTCTACGCCGCCGCGATCTGCACCACGATCATCAACGACGACGGTCCCGGCTGGCTCTACCTGCTGGTCCTACTGTTCATCTGGAACGCCTTCAAGTTCCTCTGGATCGGGCCGGTCAGCCTGCTCCTACTGCTTAGGTCGAGGACTCGCGGGCGCCGGGAAGGCTGTCTGTCGGAGGTGTCCAAGTAGACTGGTGCCAGCGGAGCCTACCCTTCCGCGCGTGGGGAGCAAGGGAGAGGTGGTGCAGTGGTCGGATCGCTGGCGTACACCGTCGACCACGGCGCAGTCTCCGCGACCGGTCACCTCCTTGAAGAGGCGGATGTCGCCGACATCGCGCCAGGTGTGCAATCGATTCTGCGAGATGACACTGGCGTTCAAGAAGCGCGCGAGGCGCTCGCCGACCTGGCAAAGACCGACTTCGAGAACGAGCGTTTGGAGAGTATTCTCAACTCTCCTGACTCCTTCGATGAATGGCGAGTAGGGGAGGCGCTCGCCGAACATCATCTGGTCACGGAGGTCGGATGCGAGTTCCCTTGGCCGGATAGTCGATCGACGCGAAACCCCAACAGCAGCGGAGGGGGCGTGGACCTTATTGGATTCCACGCGAGCGATCGAGTTCGATTCGTCTTTGCTGAAGTGAAGACCAGCCATCAGCAGGCATGGCCTCCCGGCTTGCTGACGAGCCGAAGCCACGGGCTTCATAGTCAGTTGTCCGGACTCAACGCGGGCGACGACCGTAGCAGGTGGGCGATTCGATACCTGACGATGAACTCGGTGGGCAAATCGTGGCTGGATAGTTTCCGTCGGGCGCTTGCAACCTACCTAGCGGACAGCCTGGATGTCGTCATTTACGGCGTTCTCATCCATGCGACCGAACCAAACCAGGCAGACCTTCGTGCCCGAGCTTCCAGTCTTGCCCAGTCCGTGAAAGAACCAACCAGCATGGCGCTCGTCGCGATCTACCTGACCGCCGAACTACTGGCTCAGGTCGCTGATGCTTCGGTCGTATTGGAGACCGCGGCATGACTATCTCCCGCGAAGCAATCAGCCGCCTCAGGTCACACTGGGCAATCGAAGCCCTCGGCGCGGACCGGGTGAATGCGGCCCACGACGCGGCTGCCTCCATGTACGTCGACTCGAACCTTGGCCGCCAGCTTCACCGCGAAGGCACTCACGACGCCGCGACCGAGGCTCTCATTCAGGACGTCGCCTTCGCCTATGAGATTGTCGCCAGCGAAGGTATCGAGGCCCTCGCGCAGGTGTCGTTGCACTCGGGCACATCAGACGACGCGGTGGCGGAGGCCGCGGCCCACGAGGCGTTCGCTCTCCTTCGGGCGCTTCCGTTGAAGCTTGACTCGTTGGAGGCGCTGGTACATCAAGTCCTCCAACTTGGTGCGCTCGCATACTGTTCAGACCGTTGGGCGGAGTACCGGGCCTGGATGCGCGAGCGCGAAGTCAACCCGGAACTCTTCCAATCCGACGGCTCATGGGACACACGCGTTCTAAGTGACCTCGGGCAGATTTGGACTCGGCTTCTTCGCAAAGACGGATGGCACGACCTGGAAGGCGTCGCAGAAACCGTGGCGCGGCTGCGCGCAGAGCAGCGGCAGAACGAGGAGCTTCTCTTCAGTGCACAATCGCGGCCCGAAGAATTGCAGGCAGCTGGGTGGCGCCTCGTGGCCTTGTACCACTGGGCCAGGCTCTCCGAGATGGTTGCCACCTACCTCATGCAAGGGGAGCCAGCGGACATCGCAACGCAACTTGACTTCCACTTCGACCGAGCGATTTCCGCGGCGCAGCAGTCTGCTGATCCAGCGTTCGTAGTGGTGCTCCAGTGGCAACGTGCGATGGCTCAACGTATGGTGGCGGGGGCACTGTGGTCTGTCACGCGAATCGGTCCCGAAATTCGGAGCATCGTCGAAACCGCGACCCGGCACCGATCCATGTTCGAGATGCTGCCTCCGCAGCGCATCGCGATCCAGGAACAGGGGCTTCTGGACCCGGCGAGCGCGGCCGTCGTCGTCGATCTTCCGACGAGCGCGGGCAAGACCATCCTCGCCGAGTTCAAGATTGTTCAGGCGATTAGCCAGTTCAAGCAGGACAAGGGCTGGGTCGCGTATGTGGCGCCGACACGGGCGCTCGTCTCGCAGATCACTCGACGGCTAAGGCGTGACCTCGGGCCGAGCGGTGTTCGGGTTGAGGAGCTCACCTCCGCTGTGGAGATCGATGAAATCGAAGCCGGAATGCTCAACGAGTCTCCCTTTGACGTGTTGGTGGCAACTCCGGAGAAGCTCCACCTGGCAATCCGCAATGCGGCGATCGATCGCCCACTCGCATTGCTGGTGTTAGATGAGGCGCACAACATTGAAGATTCCGACCGAGGTATTCGCATCGAACTGTTGCTAGCCACGGTCAAACGAGACTGCACCCAGGCGAACTTCTTGTTGCTTATGCCTTATGTGCCGAATGGCGACGACCTTGCCCGATGGCTAGCGCCACGCACTGGTAAGAGCATAAGTCTTGCAACAACACCTTGGCAGCCCAATGATCGGCTAATCGGTCTTGTCTCAGCAGTAGCTCCGGCCTCTGGGCGGGGTAGGGATTGGCGACTCTCTTTCGAACCCATGCTGACTAGCGGCTCATCGATGAACGTCTCAGGCCTTTACCAGATTGGTGAAGCGCCACAACTTGATCGCACATTCTCTAGTATCAAGAACAGTCTCAGCAAGATCGCTGGCGCATCGGCGCTAACGCTATCTGAGCGAGGGACTGCGATCGTGATATGCCCGACAATCCCGACGGTGTGGACAATCGCGGAGGAACTCTCAGGAGAGCTTCCAGAAGCGGACGATCCGGATATTGCTCTGGTGCAGCGCTACCTAGCAGCGGAAATCAGCGAAGACTACGCCCTCATCGGAATGCTCGCCCGGCGGGTCGGAGTACACCATGCGGGGCTCTCCGACGAAACCCGCGCACTGATGGAATGGCTCGCCGAGCAAGGGAAACTGCGGATTCTCGTGGCGACAACCGGACTCTCCCAGGGCCTGAACTTCCCGGTCTCATCCATCCTCCTCGCAAGCCGGAACTTGCCGAGCGGCAAGTTCAACCGCCCCATGACTGCTCGCGAGTTCTGGAACCTCGCGGGCAGAGCAGGCCGCGTAGACCAGGACAGCATCGGCGTTGTCGGTATCTCTAGCAAGGAAGGCGATAGAGAGCCGCTGGCACAGTTCTTGTCGGAACAAGCAGGAGCGCTTGTTTCCAGGCTCGTGGTTCTCCTGGACGAACTTGAAGATGCCGGTCGATTGCTGAATCTTGAACGATCGCTCTACAACGACCAATGGGCAGACTTCCGCAGTTACGTCGCGCACCTATTCGCTCAGAAGAAGAACCTAGATGCAGTCTTATCTGAGACAGAGCTGCTGCTGCGCAACACGTTCGGATACTCATCCCTGGCCGAGGCGAGCCCCGCTGAACGGCAAAAGGGACTGAGGCTGCTGGAGGCGACGCGAGCATACGCCGCAGAGCTTGCACAGAACGTCGAGACGACGACGCTTGCCGACAGCACGGGGTTTACTCCCGAGGGGATCCGTTCAGCGATGGGCGAGATGCGTCGGATGGACAAGTCGCTCGACGCGAGCGATTGGCAACCGGGCAGCCTGTTTGGCGATGTCACCTCTAGCGCTCTACCTGACCTCATGCGGGTCATGCTTCAGCTACCGCAGATCAGAGAGAGTATCGATGAACTGAGTGGTGTCGGCGAGGGAATCGGCGACAGGGCCGCAAAGATCGCCGCTGATTGGGTGGCGGGCGTCTCCATCAAGTCCATCGCCGAGCGATACTTTGGTGATGCATCAAGCCCAACGGCCGCTCTCACGGAAGCAACTAAGGCTATCTACCGGAACCTTGCGACTGCCGGTACGTGGGGTATTTCCGCCTTGTCAAAGCTGCCCACTAGCGGAATCGATTTCGAGAACGTGAGTGAGAGCGATTTGCGAAGCATCAATCTTCTAGGTGCCATGCTGTATCACGGTGTCAACACTGAGGCGGGCGTCGTCATGCGGATGAGTTCAGTCCCGAGAACGGCTGCGAACTCGCTCGGTGCAGAGTTTGCGCGGAGCCATGACTCAGGCGCCCTTCGTCCCTCAGAGGCCCGAGAGTTCCTTTCGCAACTTTCCGACACTGACTGGGGTCGGCACGTTCCAAGAGGGTCAGACTTGGCAGGAGCCGACCTGCGGGACCTATGGCAGGTGCTATCAGGTAGTGCCGGTGATCCCGGAACCAGGACCGCCGCCGCAAAAGTAAGAAAAGCCCAATCGGGATCATAGCGATCGCCGCTCCCATCTGACGCCCCGAAAGGCGCACGCAATGAAGCTCACCGCCATTTACGCAAGATTCTTTCGCTCGCTGAACTATGACTACGTGCGCCTCTCGAATCCGAACTACAGCCCTGACCCTTGGGATAGCACACCTTCTGGAGCGCAGTACCCGTTCGTGCGGCTGCGCCTGGAGGACCAGATCACTACTGTCGTCGGCGGCAATGAGTCAGGCAAGAGCCAGGTGCTCGCGGCCGTGCGCGCTGCGCTTACTGGCGAAGGATACGAGAGAAGCGACTTCTGCCGTTACTCGCCGTTCTTCTCCGTGGACAAGACTCTTGTTCGTCCAGAGTTCGGGGCCGAGTTCCGAGACATCAGTGAGGCTGATATCAAGGCGATCGAGGAAGCGACCGGCGAGACAGGACTCAGTGGAACTGATCGCGTTGCCATATTCCGAATGAATACGACCCCGCAACTTCGCCTCTACGCCTATCGCGGGGATCAGTGGCTGGAACCCAGTCATATCAAGAAGCCGACGCTCTTGAGCGAAGCTGGACTTCCAGCGCCGTTCAATATAGACGCCGATGTGCCCCTGCCAGATAGCGTTCCCCTGGAGTTCTTGGCCACAGGCAAAGCGACGGCAGCTGTCGGACGCAGCGTGCTTCGAAGCATCTGGGATGCCGTCACGAACAACTCCAGCTGGTTCGACTCGAAAGACTCCGTTGTCAGCCAGGCAAACGAGATCTCGTCTTCCTTCAAGACCTCGACCTCAATCGACAATGAGGAACTTAAGAAGTACCATCTCGCTGCTGATCTGTTGCTCAAGGTCGCTGGCCTCGACCGCTCCCAATTCGTGGAGTTGCAGAACGCAGTCCGCACCAAGAACGGGTACGCGAACAGCATCGTCGATACGATCAACAGTGAGCTTTCGAAGGCGCTTAACTTCCCGCACTGGTGGACGCAAGACAGTCAGTTCGAGTTGTTTGTCGCACTCTTTGAATACGACTTGGTCTTCATGATCCGGGATCGGACTGGACGCTCCTACGGATTCGATGAGAGAAGCGATGGCCTCAAGTACTTCCTGAGCTACTTCGTGCAGTACCTCGCCCACGAGGCTCCCAGCGATGGGCGACCAGAAATTCTGCTGATGGACGAGCCCGACCGCTTTCTATCTAGTTCCGGTCAACAGGATCTCCTAAGAGTGTTCGCAGACTTCGCGGACCCGGAAGACGAGGCCCGCGCTCCAGTACAGGTCCTCTATGTCACCCACTCACCGTTCCTGATCGATAAGAACCATGCCGAGCGAATTCGAGTACTCGAAAAGGGCGAACACGACGAGGGGACACGCATCGTCGCAAGCGTTGCGCAGAACCACTACGAGCCGCTCAGATCTGCGTTCGGGAGCTTCGTCGGTGAGACCGCCTTCATCGGCACCTGCAACCTGATGCTGGAAGGTCCGTCTGATCAGATTCTGCTCGCGGGGATCTCAAGCTGGCTGGGTCGCCAGAACGCTCCCGACCGCGAAAGGCTCGATCTCAACCGCATCACGCTCGTCCCTGCCGGTGGTGTCAGTCAAGTGCCGTATCTGATCTATCTAGCCAGGGGGCGTGACATTGAACAGCCGGCAGTGATCGCGCTCCTGGACGGCGATAAGGCAGGCAACGAAGCTCGGGCAACAATCCGTAGGGGTGGTGCTCGGCGCAAGCCGCTCATTGCCGACGACCTTGTGCTTCAACTCTCCGACGCAGAACTCGATGGCGTCACGACCGACAACCCGCACGGCAGGGTCGCCATTGAAGATCTGATCCCGTTCAACATCGCGATCGCAGCTGCGAGCCGCTACTGCGCTGAATTCGTACCCGACGTTGATATTTCAACGCTCGGACTCAGCGCTGGCACGGTGTTCGATGAAGCACCGACCAAAGCGGGAGCCAAAGGAACGATCGACGCTCTGGAGCAAGCCATCCGCAAGGTCACTGGGCAGGAGAGCTTCGAATTGAACAAGATCGGTTTTGCCCGGAGTGTTCTGGCAGAACTCGCGAGCGACGCGGTGCAGGAGGAGGATCGTCAGCTCCTGGCCGCGAACTTCCGTCAGCTGTTCACGGCTCTCGGTGTCAGGCAGCGAGCAGCGGTTCGCGCCGAGAGCGTGGAACGTGTCTCCAGCCGTATCAACCGCGCGCGAGATCGATTCATGCGAGAGCATGTCTCCACTGCAACGCGCGAGCACGTCCTGCTACTCATCGAGGAGATCTCTGGACAACTCGACAATTCCGAGGAAGCCGAAGACGTTCGGGCTGAGATGCGCTCATGGCGACCTCAGTTCCACCTCGATGATGACCCACGCGAGGCCATCGAAGACATTGAAGAGCTTCACACCGCTCTTCGGTCACTCGCATATCTCGGGAAGCGCAAAGCCGCCAACGAGCCAGTAAGTTTCACGCCCAGTCCTGACACGGGACAGGGAACGCCAGGGACCGCCAGCGACGCTGGCTTGCCTGAAACCGTTGACGCGGCCCCAGGGGCAGTCTCCCAGGCGTGAGTGGTCGACTTCGAGAGGAGAGAAAGCATGAGCGCATACCTGGTCACTTATGACCTGAACGCACCGGGGCAGGATTATGAGTCGCTAATTGAGCGCATCAAGTTCTATGGCACTTGGGCAAACTTGATGAAGTCCACTTGGATTGTGGTATCCAACAAGTCGGCAGACGCCGTGTACACCCACCTACGAGGGGCGATGGACGACAGTGGCTGGCTGTTCGTCGTCGACATCTCAGGCCAGGATCGTCAGGGCTGGCTGACGAAGGACACTTGGGAGTGGATTCGCAAGCACGTATAGGCCGCCGCGCCGAGAAAGACCCCGCTCCCGAGTCGTGTCGCGCCAGATCCGGTCCTGATCGTCGGCTGCCGAGCGGGAGACCAGAAAGGGACCAGAATCACGCAAACCATGCATCTCGTGACGTGCTCTGCATGATCTGACGCCCGGAATCACGCGGAATCTGGCCTCGTCAGAGTCGTTTGGACGCCTGGGGGTCAGGGGGTCGCAGGTTCAAATCCTGTCAGCCCGACGTAAAAGCCCAGGTGAGAGTAGGTTTCTCGCCTGGGCTTCTTCATGTCCGGGGGTCGTTTTCCGTGTTCCTGGGCCGCCCCCTTCATTCGGTCCGGTCGCTGTGCGAGTCGTCGGTTTCCGATTGATGGGTGCATTGCCGAGCGTAGTCGACGGGTGCGAGGTAGCCGAGCGATGAATGCCGGCGGTCGTGGTT
>NZ_JBNTKF010000032.1:0-18058 GCF_050408675.1 Microbacterium daqui
GATCGCCCGCCTCCTGCCAATTCGGGCAATCCTCGATATGCAGCACCTGGATCTTCACACGCCCATTCTCCCGCGCAACTCGCGGCGGCTGGCCACCCCGCACCTTCTTGATCAACACGCCCTAGCCGCGCCGGACCCGGCCGGCGCGGCCGGCGCTCCCGTGCTCGGGTGAACCGGGCTCCGAATGGGTTTAGGTGCGCATGGTAGGCTGTGGGCGATGATCTCTTCGGCCCGGACTCCGCGCTCCACGACGCTGAATGAGCAATTGTTGATAATGAGGCTCATTACCAGCGTCGGTTTGGCGCTGCTGCTGATGTTGGGTCTGGCAGCGACGGGTCACACAGAGGCGGACGGTTCGACTCCTGTTCCGCTGGTGATTTCTGGGTTCATGGACCCCCACGTCGAGCCCGTGGCAGACGCCCCAGTCGAGCACGAGGCGGTCGCCGGTGGCGTCGTTTCTGGGCCGAACGCGTTGGTGGGCGCTGCGCTGTGCATGTTGGGCGTGTTGTGCGGGCTGACGTTCATGGTGGTGCTGCGGGGGTTGTGGCGTCGGCGGATGCCTCCGGTTCTCGGTGACGGGCCACGGATGCCTTCGCTGCTTCCGGCGCCGGCTGCCCGTGCTCACCCGATTGTCTTTTCGTTGACGCAGTTGGGTCTTTCCCGAACCTGACATTTGGCACGCCACCCTTTCCGGGTGGCGCTTCGTCCCGGGCTGCGTGCCCGGGTTCTGTCCTGTGCCGTGTCTTGGTTTGGAGTACCCGATGAAAACCCCTGTGAAGGCGACGCTCGTCACCATTGCCGTTGTGGTGGTGATGGTGATCGCCGCGTTGATCTATGTCCTTGTCAATCAGAGCCAGTCCGCTCCACCTTCATCTGGGGGCGGTGACGCATCCCCGCAGGTGGTGCGGGAGAGCTCGCATGTCCTCGACGACGGCGGGGAGGGCGCTGTCACCCTGGTGGAGTTCCTCGACTTCGAGTGCGAGGCGTGTGGCGCGTTCTTCCCGATCGTGGAGGATATGCGGGAGCAGTTCGCTGGGGAGATCACGTATGTGGTCCGCTACTTCCCGCTGCCCGGTCACTTCAATTCGAAGAACGCGGCGGTCGCGGCGGAAGCGGCCGCGCAGCAGGACCGGTTCGAGGACATGTATGTCCGGTTGTTCGAGACGCAGGCGGAGTGGGGTGAGGCGCAGGAGTCTCGCGCCGACCTGTTCCGTGGCTTCGCGGAGGAGATCGGTCTGGACATGGCCGCCTATGACGCCGCCGTGGCGGACCCGGCTACGGCGGAGCGGGTGGAGCTGGATTTCGAGGAGGGCCAGGCGCTCGGGGTGAGCAGCACGCCGACGTTCTTCCTCGACGGTGAGCTGCTCGAGCTGCAGGAGTGGGACGACCTCGAGAACGCCATCCAGGCTGCGGTGAACGGTGGCCGGTGATGCGGGCGGGTTTGACGCATCGGCGGGCGATCATCGTCGGCGCCGGGCAGTCTGGGCTCGCGGTTGCCGCGGCTCTGGCCGCGGAAGGGCTGCGGCCGCAGCACGAGTTTGTGGTGATCGACGCCGCCAGCACGGGGCAGCGTTCCTGGTCCTCACGGTGGCATTCGATGGAGCTTCTCAGCGACGCCCGGCATAGCGCGCTGTCTCCGCGGCGGCTGCTGGGTGACCAGCGCCGGCATCCGCGAGTGGACGAGATGGCGGACTACCTCACCTTCGTGGAAGCCGGGCTGGGCGTGGAGACGGTCTGGGGCATCCAGGCGACCGGGGTGGAGCATCGCGGGAACGGCTCGACTCTGCTGCTGTCGACGACGGCAGGGGAGGTGCAGACCCGCAACGTGATCTGCGCGACGGGCGCGGCCGCGCACCCGCGGATTCCGGAGTGGGCGTCTCTGCTGACGATGCCCGGGGTGGTGCTGCACAGCAGCGAGTACCTGTACCCGAAGCAGATCCCCGTCGGCGACGTGCTCATCGTGGGCGGCGGGAACAGCGGTGTGCAGCTGGCCCGCGAACTGTCCGCGTCGCACACCGTGACGCTGTCCGTGCGAACCCGGCGGCAGCATCGCCCCGCGATGAGCTATCCCGCCGCGGCGGGGGAGAGGGTGCCGCTGTTCTCGCGGGAGCGTCGCCCCGAGCCGATCTTCGGCGACAGCTATGAGCAGCTGCGCCGCGTCGGGGTCACGATCGCAGCTGCGGTGCAGGACGCGGCCGGCGCCGGGGTGACCTTCGCCGATGGCACGCAGGCATCCCCCCGCTCGGTGATCCTCGCCACCGGCTACACCCCTGGCGACGACTGGCTCCCGGAACCGGCCCGCGTCGACCGGCCGCGGCGCACCCTGACCGGCCTGCCCGGGCTGTTCGTGGCGGGGATGCCGCAGTACGGCGGCCGCGGCTCCGACACCCTCGCCGGGGTCTGGAAAGACGCGACGACGATCGCCCAGCACATCATCAACCGGCCCTGAAAGGACCACCGCCTTGACCACCGTCACCGACCACGAACACCCGCACCGATCCGGCTCACGGAGACGCATCCTCCTCCTGTCCACTCTGACGACGCTGCTGCTGGCCGCCGGGCTCCTGTTCGCCACCGCGGCGCCCGCAGCCGCGCACGATGAGATCGTCTCCTCCTCCCCGGAAGCCGGATCCACGGTCAGCGTGGTCCCGGAGGAGATTTCGCTGACGTTCAGCGGCGAGATCCTCACCGATTTCAGCGCCGTGATCATTGAGGTGGTCGCCCCGGACGGGCAGAACATCGCATCGGGGGATCCGGTCATCGACGGGACCACGGTCACCCAGGCGGTGACGCCTGGTCAGGCGGGCGTGTACACGGTGCGGTGGCGGGTCGTGTCCAGCGACGGGCACCCGATCAGCAACGAGTACCAGTACACCGTCGAAGCGGTCACCGTCCCCACCAGCGCCCCTACCCCCGAAGCGACCGAGGAGCAGACACCCGACCCGTCTCCCACATCTGCCGCCAATACGTCCGGAGAGGTTCACAACGGGCCATCCGGAGGTTGGGAACTCCTCCCCGTCCTTGCGGTCCTGAGTGGCGTAATCGTGCTGGGCGGCGCGCTGGTGGTCGTGCTCATGGTGGCCAGAGAGCGTCGTCGCCGCGACCGAGCAGCCGCGGCCGCGGCCGCCGCGGATGGTGGAACCGCCGACGACCAGCAACAGAAGGAGAACCCCTCATGAAATGTCCGGTCGACGGGACCGCCCTGCTGATCACGGAACGCTCCGGGGTCGAGATCGACTACTGCCCGCAGTGCCGGGGCGTCTGGCTGGACCGTGGCGAGCTCGACAAGATCATCGACCGCGCCGCCGACCTTGCCGGCGGCGGCCGNGCCCTGCTGATCACGGAACGCTCCGGGGTCGAGATCGACTACTGCCCGCAGTGCCGGGGCGTCTGGCTGGACCGTGGCGAGCTCGACAAGATCATCGACCGCGCCGCCGACCTTGCCGGCGGCGGCCGGCAAACCAGCACCGCCCCCTATCCGCGCGAGGGCGACCACCGTTCTGACCGCGACAGGGATCATCACGGTCGCTCCGGGCGTCGGCGGAAGGAAGGGTTCCTCGGTGACCTCTTCGACTTCTGACACCAAAAACCTCTTCCTGATAGCCGGTCTGATGACCGGGTTATCAGCGGCCCTCGCGAACGCAGGAGGAGCCGCTGATGGTTCGTGAGCAGACCCGGCGGTTCGCGGTCGCGTGCCTGGCCGCCGCTGTGGTGGTCCTGGTCGACCAGGCGACGAAGGCGGCCGCACTGGGAGGGTTGAGTCAGGAGGAGCGGATCCCGCTGCTGGGGGATCTGCTTGGGCTGCAGCTCGCGTTCAACCCCGGCGCGATCCTCTCCCTCGGAGCCGGGGTCACCGGGCTGCTCACTCTCCTCGGGGTCGGTGCCGTGGTGCTGCTGGTCGTCGCCGCCGCGCGGGCGCGGACCGGATGGTGGGCGATGGGGATCGGCCTGATCCTCGGGGGCGCGATCGGGAACCTGATCGACCGGCTGTTCTCCCCCCCTGGGTTCGGGGTCGGGCACGTCACCGACTTCCTCGCCTACGGGAACCTGTTCATCGGCAACCTCGCCGACGTCGCCCTCGGTGCCGGCGTCATCGTCCTCGGCCTGAGCCTGTGGACCCGACACCGCCGCTCCCGCGTCAGCGCGGACAGCGCGGCGCCTGCGACGGGCTCCGTGGTGAGCGGGTCATGATGGCGAAGCAGCGGACCTCGCTGCAGATCCAACGCGACCCCAGCAGCGGCTGGGTGCTCGCGTTCTCCGTGCTCGCCACCCTCGGCCTGTTCGCCGGCCTGTTCGTGCCCCGCCGCCGGCTCTGGGTGAAAGCCCGCACCACCCCGGATGGTGTGCACGTCGAGTACGCGGGACTGGCCCGCGGCGAAGACCCCGCTTTGGCGCGCGCCGTCGACGAGTTCGCGACCCGCCACGCGCACGCCCTCGGCGTAGACCAGCCTGCGAAGGACACACCGTGACGACCGTGTGGATCCCGGACGCCCCGCCGACCCTCGGCGGGTTCCTCACCCCGGCCCCGCTTCCGGCTCCGGTGCTACCGCTCCTCGCGGGACTCCTCGCGGTCGCCTACCTGGCCGGTGCGATCCGGATGTGGGTCGGCGGCCGCGGCTGGCCGGTGTGGCGGACGGTCAGCTTCCTGCTCGGCTGCGTCGCCCTCGCCGCGGTCACCGGCCTGGCGGTGGAGAACTTCGGGTACGCCCTGTTCTCGGTGTTCATGTTCCAGCAGCTCACCCTGATGATGGCGATCCCGCCGCTGCTGGTCCTCGGCTCTCCCGGCACCCTGCTGCTGCGCGCCACCCCGCACCACGGCCCAGGTCTCCTGGTGCTCCGCGCCGCGCACGCCGGGCTACGCAGTCGCACCGCACGGTGGCTGCTCAGCCCGTGGCTGGCGGTGCCGCTATACCTGGCCGCGTTTTACGGTCTGTACCTGGCGAACTTCGCCGATCCGATCCTGTCCACCGTCACCGGCCATACCCTCCTCGAGGTCGGGTTCCTGGTCGCCGGGATGCTGTTCACCATCCCGATCCTGTCGTCGGACCCGCTGCCGGTGCGGATGAGCCACGGCGGCCGCGCCCTGGACGTGTTCGCCGAGGCCGCCCTGCACGCCTTCTTCGGCGTCTTCCTGATGATGGCCACCACTACCCTCATCGACGGGTTCGCCGGCCCGACGAGCGCGCTGGGCATCGACCCGATCGAAGACCAGCGCCTCGCCGGCGGGCTGGCCTGGTCCTACGGCGAGGCCCCCACCTTGCTGATGCTCATCTACGTCATGCACCGCTGGTTCCGCGACGACACCGCCCAAGCGGTCGCCGCCGACCGTCGCGCCGACGCACACGGCGACCCTGAGCTCGACGCGTACAACGACTACCTCACCCGACTCCACCAGAAAGACACCTGACCGATGCGCACGCCTTTGCCGACACCCGCCCCGGCCGCCGCGCCGGAGCAGGAGACGCCGCGCCGCACCGTGGCGGCATGGTCGCTGCCGGTGTGGGCGGCGGTGCTGGCATCCGCGGCCGCCGGCCTGCTGCTGGATCTCGCCTCCGCACCGGTGGGGTGGTGGCCGTTGACGTTCGTGAGTGTCACGGTCGCCCTGGTGGCCCTGATCGGCCGCAGCATCGGCGGGGCGCTGCTGGTCGGCACTGTGTTCGGCGCCGTGTTCTACACGACCCATCTGGTGTGGGTGGGGGAGTTCCTCGGCCCGGTGCCGTGGCTTGCCCTCGCCGGGCTGGAAGCGGTCCTGTTCGGCGCGGGCGCGGTGCCGATCGCGCTCGCCTACCGGTGGACCGCCCGCTATCCGGCCCGCGGCCTCGTGCAGCTGCTCGCGGTACCGCCGCTGATCGGGGTTCTGTGGACGGCCCGTGAGGTGGTGATGGGTGCGTGGCCGTACTCCGGGTTCCCGTGGGCGCGCCTCGGGATGACCCAGGTGGGCGGCCCGCTCGCGGAGGCCGTGTCGTGGACGAGCGTGACCGGCCTGTCCCTGCTGATCGTCATTCTGTGCGCCTCTGTGGTGCAGTGGATCCGCGCCGGCGGCATCCGCTTCATGCTCGGGTTGCACCCTGCTGTGAGCGTCGCCGCTCTCCTGGTGATAGCGCCGCAGTTCCCCACCGCGCCGGCCGGGGAGTTCCGCGTGGGATGGGTGCAGGGCAACGGTCCCACCGGGTACTTCGACGACAAGGCGCCCGGCGACGTCCTGGCCGCGCAGACCGCCGCCACGGTGCCGCTGTACGGGCAGCCGATGGATCTGCTGGCCTGGCCGGAGGGCGGCGTCGACGCCGACCCGCTCAGTGATCCCGCCGCCGCCGAGGCGTTGGACCGGGTCGTGCGCTCGGCCGGGGCGCCGTTGCTGATGAACGCCGCCACCACCCGCGGCGACGATGTCTTCAACACGTCCCTGCTGTGGACCGCGGATCCCACGGGCCGGCAGTGGCACGACAAGGTCAACCCGGTCCCGTTCGGCGAGTACGTGCCGGACCGGTGGTTCTACGAGCTGATCGTCCCCGACCTGGTGGGCTTGATCCAACGCGAATACACCCCCGGCAGCAACCCGCCGCTCGTGCAGGTCGGCGACGTCGGGGTGGGGTTGGCGATCTGCTTCGACGTGATCTACGACGCCGTGATCTGGGACGGTGCCCGCGCCGGCGCAGAGGTGTTCGTGTTCCAGACCAACAACGCCGACTTCCGCGGCACCGACGAGAACCTGCAGCAGCTCGCGTTCGCCCGGATGCGCGCCATCGAAACCGGCCGCGCGGTCGTCAACGTCTCCACGGTGGGCACCAGCCAGGTCATCACCCCGGACGGCACCACCGTCGACAGCATCGGCGTCGACACCGTTGACGCGTCGATCACCACCGTCCCGCTGCGCACCGGACTCACCCCGGCGGTGATCCTCGGTCCCTGGCTCACCGCTCTCATCGTCCTCGCTGCCGCCGGCGCTCTCACCGCGGCGGGGTTCTCCCACCGTGCCCGCACGCGTGCGGCCGCCGCAGATCGTTCGACTGATCCGGGGAGGCACCCATGAACACGCCACGGATGAGGCCTGCCGGAGGTCGACTGGCTTGGTCGCTGCGAACGCTGGCGACGGGCAGCGATCTCACCCTTCCTGGTGACCTGACGGCGGAGGAGTGTGGGTGCGCGCCCACGCCCGCGGAGAGCCGCGCATTCCGGGCCGGGGTGAGCCGGCGCACTCTGCTGACGGCGGGAACATTGAGCGCGGCAGCCGTCCTGGTCGCCGGCCCGCTGTTGCCGGCAGCGTTCGCGGCGACCTATCCGTCCTGGGAGGACGTGCAGGCCGCGAAAGCGAACGAGGCCACCAAAGCTGCCGAGGTGCAGCGGATCCAGGGCCTCATCCAAAGCCTGACCGGCGAGGTGGCGCGCACCCGCACCGCCGCCGAGCAGGCCGCCGGCGCGTTCTACACCGCCCAGCAGGAGTACTTCGACGCATCCATCCGCGCCGACACGTTGCAGTCCCAAGCCGACCTGGAAGCGCAGAACGCGACCGACGCGGCGAACAAGGCCGGCCGCATCGCCGCGCAGCTGTACCGCGACGGGGGCGACACCACCTCCCTCGAGCTGTTCCTCTCCGGGTCGGCCGCGACCGCGGACGATCTCCTGTCCCGGCTGGGCGTGATGGACAAGCTGCTGGAACGCAACCAGGCCGTCTACGCTGCGGCGCTCACCGCCCGCGATGCCGCGCAGAGCCTGACCGATCAGGCGGTGGTGGCCCGGGATGAGCGCGACCGGCTGCAGCAGGTCGCCGAGCAGAAGATGCTCGAGTCGCAGCAGGCCGCCGATGCTGCGCAGGCCGCGCTGGACGCGCAGACCCTCCACCTCGGCGAGCTGCAGGCCCAGCTCGCCGCCCTCGAGGACACCACCGCGAAGACCATCGCCGACTATCAGGCCGGGGTGGAGGCTGCCCGCATCGCCGAGGAGTAGCGGCGAGCGGCGGAGCGCGCCGAAGCGGAACGGCTCGCTGCCTCGGGAGGTGCTGGTGGGGGTGTGGTCAGCTCCGGGTGGGCACGGCCGACCTCCGGGCACCGCACCTCGGGGTTCGGGCCGCGCAGCTCCCAGTGTGGCAACGGGTACTGCTCGACCAGCTACCACTACGGCGTCGACCTCAGCGGCGGATGCGGCGCGGGGATCTACGCCGCCGCGGCCGGCACCGTCGTCTACGCCGGGTACAACGGCGGCTACGGCAACTACATCAAGATCGACCACGGCGGCGGGATCGGCACCGGATACGCCCACATCCGCCCCGGCGGCTTCTACGTCGGATACGGCCAACGCGTGAACGCCGGCGACCTGATCGGCAGCGAAGGCAACACCGGCAACGCGTTCGGCTGCAACCTGCACTTCGAGGCCTACGTGAACGGCTCCCCGGTCAACCCCATCCCCTTCCTCGCCGACCGCGGCGTGTCCATCTGATCCGAAACGAACCAGGACATCATGACTGACCAGACCGCCCCACCCGGCGGCGGCGACCAGCCCCAGACGCCCCCCACGCGCCGCAGCCTCCGCCGCGCCGCAACCCCGCCAGTCACCAGCATCACCACCCGCCCCCCACGGCGCCCGCCCGCAGAAACGTCCGCCCGTGGTCGGGTAATCGCGCTGCGCCCAGTGCGCTCCCTGGCGGTCCTGACGGTGGTCACCGGCCTGATCGCCACCTTCGCCCTCCCCGCGTATGCCGCCTGGCAGCCGGCGGACCTCGAGATCCCGACACTGCAGCAAGTCGCGTCCGAGGACGCGCAATCCTTGATCGTCGCCTCCGACGCGACTGGGACGCAGCTCACACGGGAGAGCTACTCGGCCACCACCCAGGCGGAGATCGACCAGAAGAAGGCGGCAGAAGCAGCCGCAGAACGTGCCCGCGCCTCCGCACAAGTCGCCTCGGTGCCCTTCGACTACAGCATCGTGCCCCAAGGCAGTGGAGCCGTGCGGTGGCCGGTGGGCGGTCCGTTCACCGTGACCGACCGCTTCGGTGCTCGAGGCGGCGCGCATATGGGCACCGACATGGTCGCTGCCGGCGGAACCCCCGTCTACGCGTCCGTCGACGGCGTCGTGCGGATCTCGCAGGACAGCTACGGCGGATACGGGGTGACCGTGGTGGTGGAGTCCGTGCTGAACGGGCAACAGGTGAGCACGGTGTACCCGCACATGCAGACCGGAAGCCGGCAGGTCGCCGCCGGGCAGACCGTCACGGCCGGGCAGCTGGTCGGACTCGTCGGCAGCACGGGACGCTCCACCGCGAACCATCTGCACTTCGAGGTCTACCTCGACGGAACCGCCGTGGACTCGCTGGCCTGGCTGGAAGCGAACGCGGGCTGACCGATGTGCACGGATCTACCGCGCCACCCCGCTCGCGGGCACCCCCTGACCGCAACGACGAAGAGGACGACCCTGCCATGACCGGAACCGACGCGCTCTCCCTCGACGGCATCTCACTGCTGCTGGTGTGGACGGCGATCGCCACCTACCTGCTCGCGTTCATCGCGTACACCATCGACCTGGCCGGGCGCTCCGTCCCCGCCAGCGTCCCGCAGCGGGAGCCGGTCCTGGCCGGCGCTACCGCACGGGCGGGCCAGCAGACGGACAACGCCCAGAGTGGGTCGGTGGACAGTGTTCGCACGCCGCCCGCGCAGCGTCAACGGCTGCTGTGGGCGCGGATCGGGACGTCGCTGACGGTCCTCGCGTTCCTGTTCCACCTGGCCGGCACCATCCTGCGCGGCATCGCCGCGGAGCGGGTGCCGTGGGCGAACATGTACGAGTTCGCGCTGACCGGCACGGTCTTGATCGTGGCCGTCTACCTGCTGGTGCTGCGCCGCTACGACCTCCGCTTCCTCGGTGCGTTCCTGATCGGCATGGTGGTGCTGCTGCTGGGTGGCGCGACGGTCTCGTTCTACGTCGAGGTCGTTCCGCTGATGGATCCGCTCAAGAGCGTGTGGCTGGTCATCCACGTCTTCGTCGCGTCCCTGGCCACCGCCCTGTTCGCGATCGCCTGCGGCATCTCCATCACCCAGCTCCTGCAGGCCCGCCGGGAGCGCCGCACCCGAGCATCCTCGGACACTGCCCGCGCCGACGGTCTTGGGTTTCTGCGCACTCTGCCCGCCGCCGACGTGCTCGAGTCCCTCGCGTACCGGTTCGCGATCGTGGGGTTCGTGTTCTGGACGTTCACCCTGATCGCCGGCGCGATCTGGGCCAACGACTCCTGGGGTCGCTACTGGGGCTTCGATGTCAAGGAGGTGTGGACGTTCGTGATCTGGGTGCTCTACGCCGGCTACATCCACGCCCGCGCGACCCGCGGCTGGCGCGGCACCCGCTCCGCCTGGCTGTCCATCATCGGGTTCGTCGCGGTGCTGTTCAACTTCACGATCGTGAACATGTTCTTCCAGGGCCTCCACTCCTACTCCGGGCTCACATGACCCCGCACCCCTGCCCCGCCCTCTTGCCCGAGCCGAAAGCACGCACATGACCCCGATACTCTCGATTCCCGCCACCACGGGTGCGGATGCCACTGAACGCGGACAGCGGTCACTCCGACCGCGACAGGAATGACTCCTCGCGTCTTGCGGGTCGCAGGGCCTGCGATCCTCGGCGGGGTCGCACTCATCGCCTTGGTCGGGGCGTTGTGGTTCGGTGGGGGTGCTGCGCAGATCCCACTCGGCGACGCCGGCCCTGTTGTGCGCTGGGGGCTTCCGGTCACGAAACTGGTCGTGAATCTCGCCGCCGCGGGCATGGTCGGTGTGCTCGTGACCGCCTTGTTCACGCTGCGGGCCGGTGAGCGCGAGTTCGACGTCGCCCTCGATACCGCGTCGATCTCTGCAGCCCTGTTCACCGTGGCCGCGGGCGCGACCGGGTTCCTCACGCTTCTCAGCGTGTTCAACCCGGCCATCGACGCAGGCCCCCAGTTCGGTGCCCAGCTCGGCCGGTTCCTCGTCGAGCTCGAGGTCGGCAGGACATGGCTGATCACGACGGTCGCCGGCGCCGCCCTCACCGTCCTGACATTCGCCGTGCGGTCCTGGGTCGGGACGCTTCTGGTCGCCCTGGTGGCGGTGGCCTCGCTCGTGCCGATGGGCACGCAGGGGCACTCCGGCGATGACGCCTTCCACCACGAGGCGATGATGGCGCTCATCCTGCACATCATCGGCGCCGCGGTGTGGCTCGGCGGGCTCCTGCTGCTCATCGCCGTCCGTCCAGCCCTCGACCGTCGCCGCATCCCCGATCTCGTCGCCCGCTACTCGAGCATCGCTCTGGCCGCGTTCGTGCTCGTCGCCGTGTCCGGCACGGTGCGCGCCGCCATCGGCCTGCAGGAGTGGTCCGATCTGCTCTCGCCCTATGGCGCGATCTTGGGCATCAAGGTCGTCGCGCTCGTCGGCCTCGGCCTCTTCGGGGCGTGGTACCGCACCCGCCTGATCGGCAGGATGCGCAGCTCCGACGCGGCATCCCGCCCTTTCTGGATGCTCATCGCGTTCGAGCTGGCACTGATGGGTGTGGCCAGCGGCGCCGCCGCAGCGCTGGCCCGCACTCCGCCACCGAACCCGGCCCCGCTTCCCGAGATCCCCTCGCCGGCAGAACGCCTCACCGGTGCCCCGCTGCCCCCGGAGCTCACGATCGAACGGTGGGTCACCGCGTGGAACGTGGACATGTTGTGGGCGGTGCTCGCCGGGTTCGCGATCTTCTTCTATCTCGCCGGGGTGTGGCGGCTGCGCCGGCGCGGCGACGCGTGGCCTGTGTATCGCACGATCATGTGGGTCGCCGGCATGGTGCTGCTGGTCTGGGTCACCGGCGGCGTCGTCAACGTCTACCAGGACTACCTGTTCAGCATGCACATGGTGGGGCACATGCTGCTCACGATGGCGATCCCGGTGCTGCTGGTCGCCGGCGCCCCGGTGACCCTCGCCGCCCGGGCGATCCGCAAACGCGACGACGGCACCCGCGGCGGGCGGGAGTGGATCCTGTGGGCGGTGCATTCGCCCGTCGCCCGCATCCTGACGAACCCGTTCGTCGCGGCCGCCCTGTTCATCGGCTCACTGTGGGTGTTCTATTACACCGACCTGTTCCGCTGGTCGCTGTACGACCACCTCGGCCACCAGTGGATGATCGCGCACTTCCTCATCACCGGCTACCTGTTCGCGCTCTCCCTGATCGGCATCGACCCGGTGCCGTGGCGGCTTCCCTACGCCGGCAGGCTGCTGCTGCTCATCGGTGTGATGGCGATGCACGCGTTCTTCGGCATCGCCATCATGATGCAGTCGGGGCTGATGGTCGCCGACTGGTTCGGGTCGATGGGTCGCACCTGGGGTGTCACACCGCTCGAGGATCAGTACACCGGCGGCGGTATCGCGTGGTCGATCGGTGAGATCCCCACCCTGATCCTCGCGATCACGGTCGCGATTCAGTGGAGTCGCAGCGACGACCGCGAGACCAAGCGGCGAGACCGGCACGCCGACCGCACCGGCGAAGCCGAGCTCGAGGCCTACAACGCACGCCTCACCGAGCTCGCCGACCGCGATGCTCGCAGCCGCAGATAGGGCGCACTACGTGACGACGAAAGAGGAGCTCGCCGACCGCTACGGTCGGGGACCGCGGCCCATCCGCCGCCGCGTGTTCTGGGTCACCGTCGCGACGGCGGCAATCCTGTCTGTCGCCGGGCTTTCGTGGCTGACTGTCTCGAACTCGCTCGACGACGTCGGATTCGACGAGACCGGATACGAGCTGGTCGATGCGCGCACCGTGACCGTATCCTTCCAAGCCACGCCACCCGCTGGGACGTCGTTCGCATGCGCGGTGCAGGCATTGGATGAGGCCTTCGGCATCGTCGGTTGGCGGGTCATCGAGTACCCCGCGTCCGAGGAGATCACACGAGCACTCGTGGAGACCATCCCGACCGTCGCGCAGGCAACGACCGGCACCGTGCAATCCTGCTGGGCCACATAGCCGCGCAAGGGAGGCCGTCGCCTGCGCCGGCTGAGTCTCTCAAGCGGTGGGCCTGTCTTCGTGGTCGATGCCGTGGTGCTCTTTGCCGCGCTCGAAGTTGAGCAGGCGGAGTGCGTTGCCGACGACGATCAGGGTGGAGCCTTCGTGGATGAGTACGACCGCGCCGATGTTCAGGCCGAGGAAGGTGGCGAGGATGAGGAACGCGACGATCGCGAGGCTGGCGATGAGGTTCTGCCGGATGATGCGGCTGGTGGCGCGGCTGAGCCGCACGGCGAACGGGACGCGGCCGAGGTCGTCGCTCATCAGCGCGATGTCGCAGGTTTCCAACGCGACGGTGGAGCCGGCGGCGCCCATCGCGATGCCGACGTCGGCGCGGGCCATCGCGGGGGCGTCGTTGACGCCGTCGCCGACCATCGCGATCGGTCGGTGGGTTTCGGCGAGGCGGGTGATCTGAGCGACTTTGTCCTCGGGGAGCAGTTCGCCGATCGCGGTGTCGACGCCGACTTCCCGGCCGACCGCGTCGGCGACGCGCTGGTTGTCGCCGGAGATCATCACGAGCTGCCCCACGTTCGCGCCCCGGAGCGCGCTGAGCACCTGGGCGGACTCCGCGCGGGACGCATCCATCACGCCGACGATGCCGAGGAACCGGTCGCCACGGCGGATGATCATCAGCGTCTGCCCGGAGTCCCGCGCCTGCGTGTACGCGTCGGCGAGCGTGCCGGTCAGCGCGAGTTGCTGCTCGTCGAACATGCGCAGGTTGCCGACGTCGACCCGCTCGCCGTCGATCGTCGCCGTGACGCCACGCCCGACGACCGCGTTCAGGTCTGTCGCGGTGAGGCGCTCGGCCTGGGGGACGCGGGGCTCGAGGTCGCGGACGATCGCCTCGGCCAGCGGGTGATCGCTGAGCGCTTCGACAGCGACCAGAGTGCGGATCAGCTCGGACTCGGGCACGTCGGCGGCGGGGGTGACGGACGTCACCCGGGGGGCACCCCAGGTCAGGGTGCCGGTCTTGTCGAACGCCATCGCCTTGACCCGCCCGAGCGTCTCGAGCGGGGCGCCGCCCTTGACGAGCACCCCGGCACGCGCAGCACGGGCGACCCCTGCCAGCACCGCGGCCGGGGTTGCGATCGCGAGCGCGCAGGGGCTGGCGGCGACGAGCACGGTCATGGCGAGGTAGAACGCGTCGGGGAACGGTTGCGCGAACGCGAGCCAGGAGATCAGGAGGGTGACGGCGACCCCGAGGATCACGGCGGGCACGTACCAACGCTGGAACCGGTCGATGAACTGCTGTGTGGGGGAGGCGGCCTGGTCGGCGGAGCGGACGAGCTCGACGACCTTGCTGAGCGTCGAGTCCGCGGAGGTCGCGGTGACCTCGACCTCGAGCACGCCGGACCCGTTCACGGTGCCGGCGAACACACGGTTGGCGGCGGGCAGGGTGTCGACGGTGCGCATCGCCCGCTCCGGGTCGGCCACCGGCTCCTTCTCCACCGGAATCGACTCCCCGGTGACCGCGGACTGATCCACCGCGGACACCCCGGAGATCACGAACCCGTCTGAGGGAATGCGGGAGTTCGGGCGGATGACGACGATGTCCCCGACGACGATCTCCTCCACCGGCACCTCCACCGGCTCGTCCCCGCCGCGGCGCACCAGGGCGCTGCGGGGAGCGAGCTCGGCCAGGGACTCGATGGACTTGCTGGCACGGCTGAGGGCGTATTCCTCGAGCGCGTGGCCGAGGCTGAACAGGAACAGCAGCACCGCCCCTTCCGCCCACCGGCCGATGAGGGCGGCGCCGATCGCGGCCACCAGCATGAGGAAGTCGACCTCGAACTTCCCTCGCATCGTCGAGGCGATCGCGGTGCGGAACGTGAAGAACCCACCGAAGAAGTAGGTGGCGAGGAAGAACACCAACGGCCACCCGACCATCGGCAGCCCCAACGCGAACTCGGCGATCATCCCGCCGGCGTAGGTCACGCCCGCGGCGATCGCGAACCACAGCTCCCACCGGGCCGAACCGTGGGAATGGTCGTGCGTCTCCGCAGCGGGCGCGGTAGTCGTCGGGGAAGAAGCAGTCATACGACGAGGATACATCACAAGATCATGACATATTGTAGTTGTGAATGATTATCGTGATCGGAGGGCACGATGGTGAGCATGGCCGGTACTGAGACGCGTCGGGAAGCAGGGACCCTGTCCGTAGCGGATGCTGAGCGTCTCGCCGAGATCATGCAGGCACTGGCGTCACCTGTGCGGCTGCGCATTCTGAGCGCGCTGAGTGTTCAGCCGAGCACCGTGACCGACCTCAGCGAACAGCTGCACATCGGACAGACGACCACATCGAACCATTTGCGGCTGCTGCGGCATCTGAGCCTGGTCCTTGGCACGCGCGACGGCCGGCACATCCACTACTCGCTCTTCGACGACCACGTCTCCGAACTGCTCGAGGAGGCCATCGGGCACCTCGAGCATCTGCCCGGCGGAGGATGACGCCTGCCGGAGCTCCCCGATTGACGAGAGTATTCCCGTTCACGTCGGGGGGCGCTGCTGCGGCCGGGGAGAGCGCGTCGCTGCCGGTTCGGACACGCTGCATGGTGTGTAGCCGATCGCCGCGACGGCCATGAGCTCCTGTAAGAATCCGCCACTACTCGCGGAATCCTGAACCCGAAACCCCAGCCAACTACCGTGGAATCGCGGCATTCCTCGCCATCTCGAGCGGGAACCTACACTGTTGTTGCTGCTGCGCCGGCGCCCGCGTTGTCGTCACGTCGCCGGATAACGTGGTGCCGTGCCGAAGTCTTTGTCGATGAATGAGATCCGTACTCGTGCTGCGCAGTTCATCCGCGACTGGCAAGGCGAGCCGGGTGACGAGCGTCAGCAGGCTCAGTCCTTCGTCCGCGACCTGCTCGGCGTCTACGGGATCACCCAAACGCGCGCGGCGTTCTACGAGCGGCGGGTGAAGCGTTCGTCGACGGGATCGCGGGGGTACATCGACGCCCTCATTCCTGGTCTCGTGCTGATCGAGATGAAGTCGGCAGGGAAGGATCTCATCGCGGCAGAGCAGCAGGCGCTTGACTACATCGACGACCTACCGGATCCCGAGGTGCCCCGTTGGGTGCTAACGAGCGACTTCCACCGATTCCGACTGCTGGACCTTCGCGCCGATACCTCTTCACCACCTGTCGAGTTCACGCTTGCGCAGCTGCGCGATGCGGCGGACAAGCTGGCGTTCCTCGCCGGCTACGGCGAGCGGATCTTCGGCTCCAAAGCCCAGGAGGCGGCGTCAATCAAGGCTGCGAAGCTGATGGCGTCCCTATACGAGGCCCTCGAGGGCTCCGGTTACGACGACCACGAAGCGTCCGTGTTCCTTGTCCGCACCCTGTTCGCTCTCTACGCCGATGACGCCGGCGTGTGGGACCGTGACCTCTTCCTCGAGTTCCTCGAGACACGCACCGCCCAAGACGGATCCGACCTCGGGCCTCAGCTGTCGCTGCTCTACCAGGTGATGGGTCGTGAGCCGGGGCGCCGTCAGTCGAACCTCGACGAGCTGATCTCTCGATTCCCCTATGTCAACGGCGGCGTGTTCGAGGAGCCCTTATCGATCCCGTCCTTCGACACCGCGATGCGCAATCGCCTCGTCGAAGCGGCCATGTTCAATTGGTCGGCGATCTCCCCGGCGATCTTCGGCAGCCTGTTCCAGGCAGTGAAGGACAAGGTCGCCCGCCGCGAGCTCGGCGAGCACTACACGACCGAGACCAACATCATGAAGGTCATCGGCCCGATGTTCCTCGACGAGCTCCGGCAACGGTTCGCAGATGGATTCCATGACACGCGCGCATTGAAGAAGCTGCGCACCGACATGAGCGACATGCGGTTCCTCGATCCGGCGTGCGGTTGCGGAAACTTCCTCGTCGTCGGGTATCGGCAGATGCGCGCTCTCGACTTGGAGGTGCTGCTGCGCATCCAAGAGCTGACCGGTGAGACCTCACGCACGATGTTCTTCACCGAAGAGCATCTCGCGGTGCGTCTCACCAGCTTCCACGGCATCGAACTCGAGGAATGGCCGGCGCAGATCGCCGCCACCGCATTGCACCTGGTGGAACACCAAGCGAACCAGGCGATGGAGCTGGCCCTAGGCGCCGCGCCAGATCCTCTTCCGCTGGACAAGATCAGGAGCATCCAGGTCGGCAACGCGCTGCGCATGGACTGGGCCGACGTCGTCGAACCGAGCGAGCACCTGTACATCATGGGCAACCCGCCCTTCCTAGGCCACGCGACCCGCTCACTCGAGCAGGCCCAGGAGCTGCGCGACGTGTGGCGTCGCAAGGACATCGGCCGGCTCGACTACGTCACCGGCTGGTATGCGAAGTCCCTCGAGCTGTTCAGCCGGCCGCAGTACGCCGGCGAGTTTGCCTTCGTCTCCACAAACTCAATCGCGCAGGGTGAGCCGGTGCCGGCGCTGTTCGGCCCTGTCTTCGCCGCGGGGTGGCGTGTCAAATTCGCGCACAGGACGTTTGCGTGGACGAGCGAAGCGCCTGGCGCTGCCGCAGTGCACTGCTCTGTCATCGGATTCGACCGAGCGCAGAAGAAACGCGCTCGACTGTTCGACTACTCGGGCAATGTGAAGGGCGAACCCGTTGAGCTGCCGGTGATCGGGCAGCTCAACGGATACCTCGTGGACGGGCCCAACGCGCTTGTCGAGCAGCGCCGTAGTCCACTGGCCCCGCAGCTTCCGCCAATGGTGTTCGGCAACATGGCGCGTGACGACGGGAACCTCCTCATCGAGGCGGAGGACTACGACGATGTCGCTGCGGACCCTGTCGCGGCAAAGTACATCCGCCCCTTCGTCGGTGCGCGCCAGCTCATCCACAACGAGCCGCGCTGGTGTCTTTGGCTCGTGGATCTAGATCCCAGCGACATCGCACGCTCGCCCGTGCTCCGGCGTCGTCTCGACGCCGTCCGGCAGTTCCGAGCGGCGTCCACTGCGGAGTCCACTAGGGCGTGTTGATCAAGAAGGTGCGGGGTGGCCAGCCGCCGCGAGTTGCGCGGGAGAATGGGCGTGTGAAGATCCAGGTGCTGCATATCGAGGATTGCCCGAATTGGCAGGAGGCGGGCGATC
>NZ_JBNTKF010000033.1:0-17921 GCF_050408675.1 Microbacterium daqui
TGGAGCACGTCGAGGTCTTTCGGGATGGTGAGCGTGAAGAACTTCCATCCTCCGGGAGACCTCGACCCCTACCCAGCCAGCGACGCGCTCAACCCACTACACCCTCGTTCGTGAAGAGCCGGTTAAGCCGCAATGCTGGTTCGGGCGCGGCCGCTGAGTCGTGGGGTTTGGGCGGGGTCGACGCTTGTGGGTGGGATGATCCACACTTTTGATGCGCGAGTGATGCCTTCGACCTGAACTTCCCAGCCATTGTCGTGAATGCGGTGGTGGCAACTGGTACAAAGCAGCACCCCGTTGCTGAGATCTGTTGGTCCGGTATCTCGGAGCCACCATCGAATGTGATGTGCCTTGGTCATTTGAGGTGGTAACCCGCACATCACGCATCCGCCGTCTCGTTCGACGAGTGCGAGGCGTTGTGCGCGGGTGAATAGTCGCTTCTCGCGACCCCAGTCGAGGATTTCACCCGCGGAGCCGAGCACTACGGGGATGACGCCCCCGCTGGCGGCTATTTGGCGGCAGGTGGTGACGCTGATCGGCTGATCTGTGCCATCGATCGTCGCGAGGCCAGTGCCGTCGCTGAGGTCGTCGAGCGCGACGCGCACGATGACGGTGGCTCCAGCGAGGGGGAGTCCGTTGTTGTCGCATTCGGCGACGTGTTCACAGATCGCGGTGAGGGCGTCGGCTCGGATCATCGCGACCGTGCGGCGGTCTACACCGCCTTCATCTGTGGTGTCGCCGTGCGGGTCGTTCTGTCGGGCCTGGAAAACCGTGGCTACCCAGGCCTCGATCGCGGCTTTCACTGGCGCGCCCGAGGCGACGTCGGTTTTGAGGTTCAGAAACAGGGATCCGTCGCGCTCGAACATCGTGAGGGACCGGGTGGCACGGGCTTCTTCTTCACGCGGTTCGACACCATCAGGGTTCAGCCAGGCTGCGGCATGAGTAACGAGCTTGCGGACCTCATCGAGTGTCAGCCCGGCGGCCTTCTCGACCAGGAGCGTTTCGGCTTCAGTGATGCGTTCGACATTGACGTGGAGTCGCGCATCGTTGAGTGTGCTAACGATCAATGAACCTGCATCCGCGGCAATTTTGCCGTGATGGATAGCGGCCTCAACGGCCGGATACTTCGCGGGCAGCCGATCGCCTAAGAGGTTCGAGCGTGGCGCGGTCGCTTTGCCGAGCTTCGTGAGCTTTGCAGCATCGCCTGTCGAACTGCCGATGCCGGCCGCAATCAGGGTTGCAGAGTTGCGAAACCCCTGCTGCTTCGCCAGGCCATCGGGCCCCAACTCGGGCCGCGACTCATGATCGATTCCGGCGGCAACCTCCGCACGCAACCCATCGAAGCGACGCTGCACGATACCCATCGCGGAGTTCACCGCCAACAGTTGTTGGCGGCTCAGATCGGCCCCACAATCCGCATCAGCCCACGCCGCTTCGAGAGACGCGACTGCCTCTAGAAGCGGGATCAGGTGCGGATTGCTCATGCCCTCATTTTAGTACAGATGTTCGTGTAAAGCAAAGGTTTTTTAGTATGAATATACGAGTTAACCACGCCAATAGCGACCGTTCTGCACGCACATGTGTGACTCATGTGATTGGTGGGGCTGGTGTGGCACTTTTTGCGTGTGCACCGGTTCTGATCGTGCAAAACGGTAGTTGTTGATGGCCGCGGGGGCAGGTGGAACCATCGGTTCGACTGGGCCGGCCGTCTGATTGGGCGCGTGGGCGGGCCAGCTGATTGGCTCGGCCGGGCTGGGGGTCAGCCGGTTGGGTCGGCTGGCTGCGCTAGGCGCGGCGCTCGGCGGCGCCGGGGTACTCGACGAAGTCGATGGGTGCCGCTGAGCCATCGCCGAGGCGCTTGGCCATGACCGAAATGGCCTCGGCGTTGTTATCAATCAGCACGAAGCGGCGGCCGAGCTTTGCCGCGACCGCACCCAAGGTTCCGCTGCCGGCAAAGAAGTCGAGCACCCAGTCGCCGGGGTTGCTCGATGCCTGCACGATGCGGCGCAGTACTCCTTCGGGCTTCTGCGTCGCGTAGCCGGTCTTTTCGCGGCCGGTGGGGGAGACAATCGTGTGCCACCACACATCGGTCGGTAGCTTGCCGTTTGCGGCGTTCTCGGCACTCACGAGGGTCGGTGCCATGTAGGGCTCGCGGTCGACCTCGGCGCTGTTGAAGTGATAGCGCTTCGGATCCTTCACGTACACCAGAATGTTGTCGTGCTTCGCCGGCCACTTCGACTTCGTGCGCGCACCATAGTCGTAGGCCCAAATGATCTCGTTGAGAAAGCAATCGCGGCCGAACAACGCATCGAGCAACACCTTCGCGTAGTGCGATTCGCGGTAGTCGAGGTGCAGGTAGAGCGTTCCGGTTGGCGCGAGCAGTCTCCAGGCCTCTTCAAGCCGCGGTTCAAGAAACGCCCAATAGTCTTCAAAATCGTCGTTGAACGTCGACACGGTCTTGCGCACGTTCGTGTACGACGAGCCGCGGAACCCCACACGGCTCCCACCGGTGTGCCGCAGCGACGAAACGTTCTGGCGGGTCTGCTTCTTGCCGGTATTGAACGGCGGATCCAGGTAAATCAGCTGGAAAGACTCGTCGGGCAGCGTGCGGATCAGGTCGAGATTGTCGCCGTGAATCACGAGGTTGGGGGAGTTCTCGGTCCACACGCTAGTCACCGAACCCATTCTACGGATGCCACGCGCTTGAGCCCGCCTTCGCGTTGCCGGTCGGTAGGGTGAAGGACATGTCTGCGTTGACGCCCGACGAAGAAGCCGAGCTTGCCGGACTGACTCGCGCGTTGTTTTCGCCGGGAGCGGCACCGGACGCCGCTGCGCAGGCGCGGTTTGCCGCGTTGGATCAACGCCGCCGCGCCGCCGCCCAGCTGCCTGCGGAAGCACCGGAACCAGCGCTCGCGCCGTCAGCGATGGTTCCGGAACCTCCGGGTCAGGTTTCAGAGAAGGCTACGGAACCAACCGCGGTTCATGACGGTGCGCCAGAGACAGGGGCGCAGGTATTCGAGCTGGCGCCTCCGAAGCCCGAACGAGAAACCCGCTCAAAACGCACCAAGATTCTGTCGGCGGTCGCGGGATTCGCAATAGCCGCCGTTGTGACGCTGGCCGTGCAGTGGGGCACGACGCCGTCCCCGGTGGCATCGGGCACTGCGGCGGAAATCAGCGCGGAAGACCTCCCCAACATGGGGGAGCAACATGGCGTCGCGATCACGGGGTGCTTGCCAACGGCCCCGATGCGAAGCTGTTTCGCGTCGATGGAGTTCCCGGGGTATCGACAGTTGTCATGGAAAACAGTGAAGGCTCAACGGGTGCTGAACGATAAGCGTCTCGAGGTGTGGCCGATCGGCTCCGGCCTGCCGATGCCTTAGCTCTCGGCGACGAGCTCCGCAACGATCTCGGCACCGAGAGCGGCGTAGTCAGGGCGATCGTCGCTGAGCACGGTCAGCGTGACCGCGATTGCCGCAGCCCACCCGCGTGCACGCACCCAGGTGTCGGCGTCGACGTGGGCTGATGCGGCGATGAATTCGCGTCGGCCGGCAGCGTCAAACACAATCCACGCGGCGGCGAGGTCGTACGCCGGGTCGCCGGATGTGACGTCACCGAAGTCGACGAGAGCCACGAGATGGGGGCCGTCGACCACGATGTTGCCGGCGTGGAGGTCGCCGTGAACCCAGACCGGCGCGTGTGGCCACTCCGGTGTCGACAACGCGTCTTCCCACGCTGCGAGCACCCGGGGCGGGAACACAGTCATGGCCAGCCTTTCGCGCACCGCCCCGTCACGCGTTTGCAGGGCTTGCCCACGCACTGGGTTGGCCGGTGCGTCAGCGTCAGCGGCGACGTGCAACGCGGCGAGGGCCTCAGCGAGCTTCGCGGCCCACGCCGTGCGCGCAGCGCGGGGCTGGTGCAGCGCGGCGGAACCACCAAACCACGGAACCACAGACCAGGGCCGTGCAAATGGTTCCGTTGCCGGCATCGCAGCCAATGGTTCTGGAACCTGCACTCCCGCCGGGCGCAACAGCGCGGCAATGCGCGACAACACGAGCTGCTCGTGATCAATGAGGGGAACAGAAAGCTCACGCCGCGGCAACCGCACGGCACGGGTCGTGCCGAGGCGCCACATTTCGTTGTCCCACCCGGCGAACGCGAGGCTCAGCGGCTCTTCGGCGTAGTCGAGGTGGGCGTTGCGCAACAGCGTGCGCACGAGGTTTTCGGTGATGGGAAAGTCGGCGGCGGGGGAGTCAGCCATCAGAGGTCGATGGCTTCGCCCGGCGCGAGCGGCAGGTATTGGCCGCCGCCCTGCTGCGTCGCCCAGTCGAGGCGGTCGTGGTGCATGCCGTGGCCGACGTCAGACAGTGTCATGTCGTGTGTGCCGAAGCAGTAGCGGGGTGCGACGTCGAGCACGAAGTCGGTGGCGTCGCCGATCTTGAGCCACGGCGCACCGAGCGGCGCAGCGAGAACCGTGACGTCTTTGTCGCCGGGCAGCGCGTAGGAGTCGCCCGGGTAGTAGAACTGGTCGTTGACGAGCACACCGACGTTGCCGATGACGGGGATCGACTCATGAATGACGGCGTGCGTGCCGCCGAAGAATTCAAGCGTGAAGGCGTCGTGCGTGATGACGTCGCCCGGGCTTACGGCGATCACGTTGACGCCCGGCACCGTCGTGGCGACTGCCGTCGGCGCATAGATCGGAACCTCGGGGTTCAGTTCACTGATGCGCTGCAGATTCGCGGGGGAGCAGTGGTCGGGATGCACGTGGGTGACGACGACGGCCGCGATGTTTGCGAAGTCGGTGAGCGAGGTCAGGAATCCGCCCGGATCGATGACCAGGCGCGATTCATCGGTGTCGATCGTGACCGTCGCGTGCTCGTACTTCGTGATGCGCATGACTCGATCAAACCGCGTAATTTCGCGGGAGGCAAGCGCTCGACACGCGCGGCGCGCGCGAAATCGGGAGTCGATTTTGTGTGACTGTCGCAGACATGGCATACTCGAATAGTTGTCGCGAGACAGAAAGCCGAAGGGCAGAAAGTCTTACATACGGCCCCATCGTATAGCGGCCTAGTACGCCGCCCTCTCACGGCGGTAACGCGGGTTCGAATCCCGCTGGGGTCACACAACATCAAAAACCCTCGACCATCTGGTCGGGGGTTTTTGCGTTGCCCGGAATGTTGCTGCCGAGCGGCAGGGCTACGTATTGGCAAAGATCGCGGTCGCGGCGCCTGCCCTCGCCACCCAGCCCCGTGGTTCCGCTGCCCGCCGTTGCCCAGCCCGTGGTTCGTGGTTCCGTTGCTGGCCGTTGCCCAGCCCCGTGGTTCCG
This sequence comes from Microbacterium daqui, assembly GCF_050408675.1. NCBI lineage: Bacteria > Bacillati > Actinomycetota > Actinomycetes > Micrococcales > Microbacteriaceae > Microbacterium > Microbacterium daqui. Next base: position 5,327 of record NZ_JBNTKF010000033.1, read on the forward strand.
TCCCGTTTCAGCGTTATGCACGAGCCGTTCTCGTTACGCACGATTGAAACCGCCAAAACCCCGCGACACGCCGCATTTTCGGGTCTTTCAGGCCGTCCGCTCGTGCGTAACAAAATTCGCTCGTGCATAACGCTGTAGACCGGCACCAGGAGGAGCTCGGAACCACGAGAGCGGAACCAAGGGAGCGGAGCCGCGAGAACGGAACCACGAGAGCGGAACCAAGGGAGCGGAGCAACCGAGGAGAACGGAATGACGATCGCCGCGCTACTTGGCGTCGAAAGCCTCGGCGTGTACGCGCACGGTTGTGGCTGCGTGGAGGAGCTTCGAAACCGGGCAGCGCGCGTGAGCGGCGGCGAGAACGCGCTCGGTCTCGTCGAGGTCGGCACCTTCGACAGACAGATAGGCATCGACTTCGAACACATACCCAACGTCAGGCAGAAGATCGTGCAGTTCGATCGTGACGCGCACGCTGGTGCGCTTGGCACGCTCCACAATCGCCTGCGCGGTCGAGTTGAGGCACGTAGCCCAGGCAAGCGCTAAGAGTTGCTCGGGGTTTGTCGCGTCGGCGTCGGGTGTCGCCGACAGCGGCGACGATACGGCAACTTCCATTCCGTCGATGACGCGACTGGTTCCGTTGCCGCCCGTGTCGTTTCGTGCCTCAGTTGCATACTTGATCGCCATTCCGCCAGCCTAAGCGCGCCGGCACCAACAGGGGTCGCGAGGGCACACAAAGCACAAGGAGCAAAGCACAAGGAGCAAAGCGCCAACGCAACAGAAAAGGCCCCCTCGGAGCGAGATTCCGAGGGGGCCGGCAGAAGGGTTCGCGCTGGTCCCGCCAGCGCGAACCCTGGTCTTAAGCTTCGTCCGCGACCCGGCTGACGGTGCCGTTCGAGTCACCGCGTCGACGCGAGCGGCGTGCCCGCACGATCAGCCAGATGNGTCCCGCCAGCGCGAACCCTGGTCTTAAGCTTCGTCCGCGACCCGGCTGACGGTGCCGTTCGAGTCACCGCGTCGACGCGAGCGGCGTGCCCGCACGATCAGCCAGATGATGAGGCCGACGACACCGACAACGATGAGCCAGGGGAGTGCGAAACCGAGGGCGATGATGATGCCGTTGAACGCGGCGATCAGACCGTTCCAACCGGCGAGCAGGCCGTCGGCGAACCCGTCGGGGTCGGCGTCAACCGTCACGCTCTCGGTGCGCAGGTCGATCGAGATCGTCGACATCGACACCTGGTCGGTGAGTGAGTCGAGCTGCTGCTGGAGCGATTCGAGCTCAGCCTGACGCTGGCTCAGTGCAGCTTCGGCGGTGATCAGATCGCCAACCGAGCCGGACTGCTTCATCAGCTCTTCCAAGCGAGCAACGCTGGCCTCAAGCGACGAGACGCGTGCCTTGAGGTCGACGCTCTGCTGGGTGACGTCGTAGCGGTCGATGGTGGTCGACGTCACAGTGCCAATTGCCTGTAGCTGAGTGATGGCGTCGTCGACGGATGCTTCCGGAATGCGAATGCTGATCCATCCGGACGTGGGCGTGAGCGGCGCTGATGCCTTCTCCGCATCGGTGGCGTAGTCATACCCGTAGCCGGAGGTGCCGATGTTCTGCGACGATACGTAGCCACTGAGCGCCGTCGTGATCGCCGTGATGTCTGCGACCGACTTCTCGACGTTAGTCACGGTAATCCCGAGGTTCGCCGTCGTAATGACCTGCGGCTCGACCGTCGTCGACGATGTGCTCTTGCTGTCGTACGACGTTTCGCCACCGCCGTCCATCGCCAATGGCGCTTCAACCGACATGTCGTTGCGTGTAACCGAACCGCTGTCCATGTCAGCCCCGCCAGCCATCTCAGGAACGCTACTCATCGCTGAGTCGCCAGCGCTGGTTCCGCCCACGTTCAGGAGAGACGGAACCACGGCAGCGCCGGCAACGACAACGGTTGCGGCAGCGGCGGACCACATAATCGTGTGGCTGCGCTTGCGCTTGGCGCGCGCGACCGAAGCCGTGCGCTGCTCGCCAATGCGCTGGAAGATGCCGTCTTCCATGCGCGCGATGGAGTCGTTAGAGAGTTCTGGGAGAACGATAGGGGTTCGGGTCGCTTCGTCGTTCATGAGACTTCCGATTCACTTACAGCTGTCCGCAGGCGTGTGCGTATGCGGGAGAGGCGATTGCGGACGGTTCCTGATGTCACTTTGAGTTCTTCTGCGGCTGCCGCGTAGGCGTAGCCTTCGGTAGCGCAGAGCCGGAAGATTTCTCTATCCAGTTCACTCAAAGCGGCAAGCTCCTTGAGGATCGTTTCGGCGTAGTCACGGCTAATGACCTGATCTTCGACGTTGATCGTCGACGGGGTCATGTCGTCGGCCTCACCGCTGCGGTGGGCCTCTTCGCGGCGTCGTGAACGCATCCGGTTTGACGCTTGGTAGCGGCAAATGGTGGCGAGCCACGGCAACAGCGATTCGCCCTCCAGCACGAATCCGGGGAGCTTTTTCCAGGCGACAACAAACGTCTCTTGGGCGATGTCTTCCGCATCGGCAGCGTTCCTTAAGAGTCCGTGCGCGATCCAGTAGACCGGCCGTACATAGCGCTGGTAAAGCTCGCGGAAGGCATGTTCGCTTCCGCTCGCGGCCCGGGCGACCAGGTCGGCGTCTGTTGTCGTTGTGTCCACAGCTTTTCCTTATCTCGCGGAGCTGTCTCTCACTATCGGGTGTGTCATCTGTAGTGATCGTCTCAGAATCTTTTCGGTCGTTGTGGACGACATGTGGCTATTGGTCAGGCACAGGCACGGTATTCTTGACGGGCGAAGGGGAGTATCCCATCAATGCACATTCGTCAACACGAGCATCGCTCCGGGTGTGCGCCGCGTCACGCGGGGGAGAGACTTTCGATCCCTTGACGTATCTTCCGGAAGGCATTCATGGTGCTCGCACATTCTCTGACAGTCCTCGCAGCTGCCGGGGGGGAAGACACAGCGCAGGCCGGCGCCTTTACGATTCCGCTTTGGTTTGAAATCGGATCCCTGGTGGTTCTGACGCTGATTCTGATCGCCGACCTCCTGCTGATTATCAAGCGACCGCACGTACCGTCTGCCAAGGAGTCCACGCTGTGGGTCGTCTTCTACGTCACCCTCGCGCTGATCTTCGCCGCGGTCCTCGGCCTCATCGCCGGATGGGACTGGGCTGGCCTCTTCGTCGCCGGTTGGGCAACCGAATACAGCCTCTCAATCGACAACCTGTTTGTCTTCGTGTTGATCATGACGCAGTTCCGGGTGCCACGTCGCCTGCAGCAAGAGGTGCTCATGGTGGGCATCATCATCGCGCTCGTGCTGCGCGCCGGGTTCATCTTCCTCGGCGTGACGCTCATCAACGCGTTCTCGCCGGTCTTCTACCTCTTCGGTGTCTTCCTGCTGTGGACGGCGTACAAGCAGGCCTTCGACAACAGCCATGACGACGAAGAAGCCAAGGAAAGCAAGATCATCACGTTCTTGCGCCGTCGCGTTGAAATCACCGACGAATTCGATGGATCTAAGCTCCGCACCGTCGTTGACGGCAAGAAGATGTTCACGCCGATGCTGGTCGTCTTCGTCGCGATCGGTCTCACCGACCTGATGTTTGCGATCGACTCGATTCCGGCGATCCTCGGCATCACGCACGAGTTCTTCATCGTGCTGACGGCCAACATCTTCGCCCTCATGGGTCTGCGCCAGCTGTACTTCCTGCTCGGTGGCATGCTCGAGAAGCTGCGCTACCTGCACATCGGTATCGCCGTCATTCTGGCATTCATCGGTGTCAAGCTGATCCTGCACGCGCTGCACGTCAACGACCTGCCGTTCCTCAACAACGGCGAAGGTTTCCCCGTTCCTGAGGTCCCGACATGGTTGTCGCTGACGGTGATCTTCGGATCGCTCATCGTTGCCACCATCGCAAGCCTCATCGCTTCGCGTCGCGACGAGCGTCGTGCACCGAAGACCTCGGTCACGCCGGTTGCGGGCGCCTCGGCGGTCGCCGAGGGCGAAGCGCAACTCAACGAATCGTCGGTTGCCCCGAGCGCAGTCGACGGCGACAAGAATGCTGACGAAGACTATTTGAAGCCGTAACACGCTGACGACAGCAGGCCTCCTCCGTGATTGACGCGGAGGAGGCCTGCTTCGTTTTTGAACTTAGAGAACGCGATCGAGATCAGCGATCAGGTCGTCGATGTCTTCCAAGCCAATCGATACGCGCAATGTGCCCGGGTATACGCCGACCTCGGCGCGCTCCTCGGGTGTACGGAACGCATGCGACGTCGTCTCCGGGTGCAGCACGAGCGAGCGCACATCACCGAGGTGCGTCATGTGCGTGAACGTCTGCACGTTGTTGACGACGTGTGCGGCAGCATCGCGCCCGCCCCGCAACGTGAATGAGAACACGGAACCATAGCCGCGGGGCAACAGCGTCTGCGCGAGTTCGTGAGAGGGATGGTTCTCCAGCCCCACGTAGTCGACAGACTCGACCGCCGGGTGCTGTGCGAGGTACTTCGCTACGGCCAGCGCTTGACGAGAGAGCTCACGTACGCGCAGGCTCAGCGTTTCTGCACCCTGGCCGATGAGGAACGCGCTGAGCGGTGAGATCGTGGGCCCGATGCGCGGGGCAACGCTTTCTTTTGCGTAGCCAACAAACGTGTCTGCACCGTACTTCTCCGTGTAGCTTGCGCCGCCGAGGCGGCTCTTCGTAACCAGATGCGGGAAGCGCGCTCCGTATACGTCGGCGTCAAAGGTTCCGCCATCCACGATCACGCCCCCGATCACAGACCCCTGCCCCGACAAGAACTTGCTCGTCGAGTGCACTGACAGTGCGGCACCGTGCTCGAGCGGACGGAACAGGTAGGGCGTTGCGAAGGTGTTGTCGATGATGAGCGGAATGCCGTATTCGCGACCGATCGCGGCGACGGCGGCAACATCAAACAGTAGGTTTGCCGCGTTCGAGATCGACTCGCCAAACAGAATCTTGGTGTTGTCGGTGATCGCCGCACGCCACGCCTCGGGGTCCGCAATGTCGTCGATGAACGTGACGGTGATGCCGAGACGGGGGAGCAGGTCAAGGAAGAGCCCGCGGGAACCTTCGTAAATGTGCGTCGAGCTGACGATGTGGTCGCCAGCGCCGGCGAGCGCCAGCACAGCGGTCGATACCGCGGCCTGTCCGCTACCAACCAGCAGCGCCCTGGTTCCGCCCTCCAGTGCCGTGAGCTTTTCTTCCACCGCGTCGATTGTCGGGTTGCCGGTGCGGGTGTAGCCGTAGCCGGTGCCCTCGCCGAAGTGCGCGACGCCCTGTTCAAAACTGTCGAACGTGAAACCCGCCGTCAGATGAATGGGCAGCGCGCGCGGCGTCGAGGGGGCCGCGGTGGTTCCGACATGCAATTGTTGCGTCGAAAACCCCAGATCCTTCTGAACGGTCATTGTGCTCCTTGAATCGATGAGGACGACACCAGATTGACACCGGGGGAGTCGCGCGTGCTGGCATATGTACTCCTGTTACGGCGAATGGCGACTTATGTCATGTGTCGTGACGTTAAGGCGCGAACGGAGGCGCGTTCTGACGGTGGTAGCCTGACGATGTGCGTGGCGCAATCCTCCTCCTTAGCAGCCGCGACGAGTCCTAGTTTCAGCTGGCCTCCTCGTCGCGGAGTATCGCTGCGGCCCACACACAAATTTTCTTGGAGATCTGCATGAGCACTGCTGCCGTTTCCCGTCCCCAAACCCTCGCCGAGAAGGTGTGGGACAACCACCTTGTCGTGAAGGGTGAAGAGGGTCAACCCGACCTGATTTACATCGACCTGCACCTCGTTCACGAGGTCACCAGCCCGCAGGCTTTCGATGGCCTGCGTGCGGAAGGTCGCCCGCTGCGCCGTCTTGACCTGACGATCGCGACGGAAGACCACAACACCCCGACGCTTGACATCGACAAGCCGATTGCCGACCTCACAAGCCGCACGCAGATCGAAACGCTGCGCCGCAACGCCGCCGAGTTCGGTGTTCGCTTGCACTCGCTCGGCGACAAAGAGCAGGGCATTGTGCACGTTGTCGGCCCGCAGCTCGGTCTCACGATGCCCGGCATCACGGTCGTGTGTGGCGACTCGCACACCTCGACGCACGGTGCGTTCGGCGCCATGGCGTTTGGTATCGGCACGAGCGAGGTCGAGCACGTCATGGCGACCCAGACGCTCCCGCTGAAGCCCTTCAAGACGATGGCGATTAACGTTGACGGCACGCTGAAGCCCGGCGTCACCGCAAAAGACATCATTCTCGCGGTGATTGCGAAGATCGGAACCGGTGGTGGCCAGGGCTACGTGCTCGAGTACCGTGGTTCTGCGATTCGTGCGCTCTCCATGGAGGGCCGCATGACGATCTGCAACATGTCGATCGAAGCGGGTGCCCGCGCCGGTATGGTCGCCCCCGATCAGATCACCTTTGACTACCTTGAGGGTCGCGACCACGCGCCCAAGGGCCAGGACTGGGATGACGCGGTTGCCTACTGGAAGACCCTGCCGACCGATGAGGGCGCAACGTTTGACGCCGAGGTCTTCATCGACGCCGACACGCTCGAGCCGTTCGTGACGTGGGGTACCAACCCCGGCCAGGGCGCTTCGCTCTCCGACGTGGTTCCGAACCCCGCCGACGTCGCTGACCCCAACGAGCGCGCAGCCGCTGAGCGCGCACTCGAATACATGGACCTGAAGCCCGGAACCAAGCTGAAGGACGTTGCCGTTGACGCCGTCTTCATGGGCTCGTGCACCAACAGCCGCATCGAAGACCTCCGCGCCTTCGCCTCGGTCATCAAGGGTCACAAGAAGGCGGACGGCGTTCGGGTGATGGTTGTTCCGGGTTCCGCTCGCGTGCGCCTCGAGGCAGAAGCCGAAGGCATCGACAAGATTGTTGAAGAGTTCGGTGCCGAGTGGCGCTTCGCCGGTTGCTCGATGTGCCTCGGCATGAACCCCGACCAGCTGGCGCCCGGTGAGCGTTGCGCGTCGACGTCGAACCGTAACTTTGAAGGACGCCAGGGTAAGGGCGGTCGCACGCACCTGGTTTCGCCGCTCGTTGCCGCAGCTACCGCGATTCGCGGCACGCTGTCGAGCCCGAGCGACCTGGAAACGACCGTCACCGAGATGGCAGAGGTGTAAGACATGGAAAAGTTCACGACCCACACCGGAATCGCTGCGCCCCTGAAGCGCTCGAACGTTGACACCGACCAGATCATCCCCGCGGTCTTCCTTAAGCGCGTCACCAAGACGGGCTTCGAAGACGCGCTCTTCCACGGCTGGCGCCAAGACCCGGAGTTCGTGCTCAACAAGCCCGAGTTCCAGGGGGCGTCGATTCTCGTGGCCGGCCCTGACTTTGGTACCGGGTCGAGCCGCGAGCACGCCGTTTGGGCGTTGCGCGACTTTGGCTTCAACGTCGTGCTGAGCCCCCGTTTCGCTGACATCTTCCGCGGAAACTCGGGCAAGCAGGGCCTGCTGACCGGCATCATTACGGAAGAAGACCTGGAAAAGATCTGGGCCGAGATTGACGCGAACCCTGGCTGTGAGATGACCGTCAACCTGGAAGATCGCACCGCAACTGTGGGCGCGCTCAGCGTCTCCTTCCAAATCGACGATTACACTAGGTGGAGGCTCCTGGAGGGACTCGACGACATCGGGTTGACTCTCCGGAACGAAGACAAGATCGCCGCCTACGAGGCGAAACGAGAATCCTGGAAGCCCCGCACCCTACCGGTGCAGGCTTCGCCCGCACAGTGAGGCACGCAGTATGACCCTGAACACCGTTTCATCGTCTGGAGCACCAAGTTCAGGAGGCGAGGAGATCCTCGCCATTCGTGGCGGACAACCGCTGTCGGGCCGCGTCTCCGTTAAGGGCGCAAAGAACCTCGTCACGAAGGCGATGGTTGCGGCTCTCCTGGGTGAATCCGCCTCAGTGCTGCGCGATGTGCCCGGCATCTCCGATGTCGCTGTCGTGCGTTCGCTTCTTGAGGTGCACGGTGTCTCGGTGACCGAGGGTCCGGAAGAGGGCTCGCTGCTCCTTGACCCGGCAAATGTTGAGTCGGCTCACTTTGAAGAGATCGACGCGCACGCCGGTTCGTCGCGAATTCCGATTCTGTTTTGCGGCCCGCTGTTGCACCGCCTCGGCCAGGCGTTCATTCCTGACCTTGGCGGCTGCCGCATTGGCGACCGTCCGATTGACTTCCACCTTGACGCCCTGCGTAAGTTCGGCGCCGTTGTTGAGAAGCAGCCGAGCGGTATTCGCCTGTCGGCTCCCAACGGCCTGCGCGGTGCCAACATTCACCTCCCGTACCCGAGCGTCGGCGCTACCGAGCAGGTTCTGCTCACGGCAACGCGTGCTGAGGGTGTCACGGAGCTGAAGAACGCCGCGATCGAGCCCGAGATCATGGATCTCATTGCCGTACTGCAGAAGATGGGCGCGATCATCTCGATCGAACCCAACCGCGTCATCCTCATCGAGGGCGTCAAGACGCTGCGCGGCTACGACCACCGTTCGATCTTCGACCGTAACGAAGCCGCCAGCTGGGCAGCCGCTGCACTCGCGACTGACGGCGAAATCTTCGTCGAGGGTGCGCGCCAGCCCGACATGCTGACCTTCCTCAACGTGATTCGCCGCATGGGTGGCGACTTCGATGTGCGCGAAGACGGCATTCTGTTCCGTCGTGATGGCGACATGCGCGCTGTCACGGTCGAAACCGACGTGCACCCCGGCTTCATGACCGACTGGCAGCAGCCGCTCATCGTGGCATTGACCCAGGCACACGGCGAGTCGATCGTGCACGAGACGGTCTACGAGAACCGTTTCGGATTCACGAGCGCACTCAACCAGATGGGCGCCAACATCGTCGTGCACCCGCACGGTCTGCAAGACGGCCCGCGTCGCGTTCCGCGCCGCATGCTCGAGCAGGCGGCCGTTGTCAACGGTCCGACGCCTCTGCACGGTGCCGACATCGTGGTTCCGGACCTCCGTGGTGGGTACAGCCACGTGCTCGCGGCGCTCACGGCTGAGGGCGAATCGGTGGTACGCAACATTGGCATCATTCGCCGCGGCTACGAGAAGTTCCTCGACAAGCTGACCGCGCTTGGCGCTGACTTCGACGTCGTCGGTTAATCTGACCTGATGTCCGTTTCACCGGAGAAGAGCAAGCTCAGCTGGTTCTGGCCGCTTTCCGCTATCGCCGTCCCGCTCGTCTCGCTGATCACGAAGACGAAGCGTCTCGGCGAGTTGCCGAAAGACGGCGCATACGTTCTCGCGCCCAACCACATGTCGGAGTTCGATCCGCTCATTGTGGCGGTTTCGGTCTGGCGCATGGGGCGTGCCCCGCGCTTCATGGCAAAGGCCAGCCTGTTTAAGGTTCCCGTGCTCGGGAGGATTCTGCGCGTCACGCAGATGATCCCGGTGCAGCGCGAGTCGACCAGCCTTGGTGCGCGGCAGACGCTTGACGCCGCGGAAAACCTGGCCGCAACCGGTCGCGGCGTCATTGTGTATCCCGAAGGCACCCTCACGCGCGACCCTGATCTCTGGCCAATGCGTGGCAAGACCGGCGCCGTGCGTCTCGCTCTCGAAGCCGGTGTGCCGTTGATTCCCGCCGCGCACTGGGGTAGCGAAAAGATCATGCCGCGCTACGGCAAGTTCTCGCTGTGGCCGCTACGCAAGAAGTCTGTCTTCCTGGTGGGTGAAGCTATCGACCTGTCGGCATACGAGGGGCGCGAACGAGACTCCCGTGCGCTCGCTGAAGCGACTACTCTGCTGATGAACGAGATCACTGCTCTCGTGGAGAAATTGCGAAACGAGAAGGCCCCCGCCGAGCGCTGGGATCCGAGCAAGCACAACCAGAAAGAAACTGGCAATTATGAGTCGTAAGCCTATGACAGCGCCGAAGGTCGCAGTCATCGGCGCCGGTAGCTGGGGAACCACGTTCGGCAAGATCCTTGCTGATGGCGGCAGCAACGTCACGATGTGGGCGCGTCGACCTGAGCAGGCGCTCGAAATTCGTGAGAGCAAGCGCAACAGCCAGTACCTGCCCGGCATTAACCTGCCCCGTTCGATGACGGCAACGCCGCATCTGTCGGAGGCCCTGGATGGCGCCGAACAGATCTTTCTGTCGATTCCGAGCCAAACCGCCCGAGAGAATCTGAAGGCGATTCGCCCGCTCATTGCTGGTTCCGATGCTCCCATCATCAGCCTGATGAAGGGTGTCGAGAAGTCGTCCGGCCTGCGCATGAGCCAGGTCATCGAGCAAGAGCTAAGGATTGATCCGGCGCGTATCGCCGTGGCATCCGGCCCGAACTTGGCGCTGGAGATTGCACGCGAGCAGCCCACCGCTGCCGTTATCTCTTCGACCAGCCGGGAGACGGCCGAAGCGGTCGCCCGCCTTGCGAGCAACAGATACTTCCGCACGTTCGTGAACACCGACGTGACCGGCACCGAGTTCGGTGGCGTGCTGAAAAACCTGATCGCGGTTGCCATTGGCATCGTCGACGGCGTTGGCTACGGCGAAAACACCAAAGCGTCGATCATCACGCGCGGCCTCGTTGAGATGACCGATTTCGCGGTGGCGTACGGTGCTGAGCCGGAGACTCTGCAGGGCCTCGCGGGTCTCGGCGACCTGATCGCGACGTGCCAGTCGCCGCTCAGCCGCAACAACACCGCGGGTCGCCTCTTGGGCCAGGGCTACAGCATGAGAGACGTTGTTAAGCAGATGAACCAGACGGCGGAGGGTCTCGCATCCGTCGCTCCGGTGCTGCAGCTGGCGAAAGAGGTGGGCGTTGATATGCCCATCGTGCGCCAGGTAAAGATGGTTTTGGACGGGCAGATGAACCCGCGCGATATCGCGCCGCATCTGACCACCGATGATGACACCCCGAAGGGGGAGAGGACGCAGTATGGCCAAGCAGGTGGTGGCGGTGCTCTTCGGCGGGCGCTCCAGCGAGCATTCAATCAGTTCCGCAACAGCGGGCGGAGTGCTTCGGGCCATTGATCGCGACCGCTTCGCGGTAATTCCGATCGGCATCACCCGCAACGGCACGTTCGTGCTCGAAGAAGACAACCCCGGGAAGTTTCAGCTTGACGCTGCAAACCTCCCGGAAATCGTCGACAACGGCACCCGCATCATTTGGCCAGAAGGTGCCGATGACCGCACGCTGAGCGTGCGTGAAGCCGACGGAACGGTGCGCGCACTTGGTGAGGTCGACGTCGTGCTGCCGATTCTTCACGGCGTCCACGGCGAAGACGGAACCATGCAGGGCTTCCTTGACATCCTGGGGCTCCCGTACGCGGGGGGTGGGGTGCTCGGGTCGGCGATCAGCATGGACAAGCACTTCATGAAGATCGCCCTCGAGGCGGCTGGAATCGCCGTGTCGCCCGGTTTCACGACTACGGCACGCGAGTGGGCACAGAACGCCGAGGGCGTTCGCGCCCGGGCAAGCGAATACGCGTTGCCTGTCTTTGTGAAGCCGGCGCGCGCAGGCTCGAGCGTTGGCGTTTCGCGCGTCAGCGACATGAGCGAGTTCGACGAAGCCATGCGCATCGCGCTGGCTGAAGACTCCAAGGTGCTCGTCGAGCAGGGCATCAGCGGCCGTGAGGTCGAGGTTGGCGTGCTCGAGGGGCGCGGCGGTGCGCCCGCACGTGCTTCGCTTGCCGGTGAAATCGTATTGACGACCCGCTCGTTCTATGACTTTGAGGGCAAGTACCTCGGCGGCGATGGTGTTGACATTGTGTGCCCGGCAGCGATGACGGATGACGAAATGCGTGCGTTGCAGGAGACTGCGGTGGCGGCATTCGAAGCTGTTGATGGCTTGGGCCTCGCGCGCGTGGACTTCTTCCTCACCGCCGACGGACCGGTGGTCAACGAGCTCAACACGATGCCCGGATTCACACCGATCTCCATGTTCCCGAAGTGCTGGATCGCCTCAGGAATGACGTACGCTGAGCTTATTACCGAGCTGATTGACACGGCTTTGGAGCGTACTGAGGGGTAACGCTATGGCAAGCGATTTTGAGACACCGCTGACACCGCCCGCGGCTGTTCCGGTACAACCAATTTCGTCGACAAGCGAGCCACAGGTTCCGCTTGCCCCGCAGTTCTCACAGCAATACGCTCCGCAAGCCGCTCCGCAGTACCCGGGTTCGCCCGCGGGCACGTATTTCGGCAACTCGGGTTACCCCGGCCCACAGCAGAACATCATCAACGCGTACCCGCAGGGGGCGAACGTCCAAGCCGCGAACGGCATGGCCATCGGATCCTTCATCACGGGTCTTCTGGGCATGTTTCCGGTCGCGATTCCCCTCGGCATCGTTGCGCTCAATCGCATGAACAAAACCGGGGAGTCGAATCGATGGATGGCCATCACCGGTATCGCACTGGGCGCCGCACACGCAATCGGGTGGGGCTTACTCGTCGCGATCCCGTTGCTGCTTATCGGGTACTAGAACGCACCCGCTAGATGTACTGACCTCGACCGTTGTTGATTCGGTCGATGGGGGTCTTGCCTCCGATGCCGAGGTGGTGCCTGTCTAGGTTGTAGTGGTCGAGCCAGGTCGTCAAGGCGGCGGCTCGGTCGTCGTTGGAG
>NZ_JBNTKF010000034.1:0-15732 GCF_050408675.1 Microbacterium daqui
GGTCATCGTGATGATGCCTTTCGAGTGGAGGTTAGAGACTTCTCGAAGGATCACACGGTGACCGCGCTTACGTCGTAAGCGACGAGCCGGCCACCGTGGGCTACACCACCTTAAGGGGCACTACTATTCCTTGATGCCAGTCACGTCCCGTCCGCGGGTTGATCCCGACCCGGCGAGCAGCCGCGGTATTACTCAGACCTTCAGCACGCAACCGCGCATACTCGGCCTTCGCAGGATGATCCGCCCGACGATGCCCGCTTCCCGGGCCAGCCTGCGCACGGGCCACGACGCCCGCGGCTCGCAGCCAAGCGGTCACACTGCCACGCTTCGCCCCGACCCGGCGAGCCGCCTCACTCGCATTGCCACACTGATGAAACGCGGTCAGAAACTCGGCCTTCAATCGGCCGATCTCTTCCTTCGAAAAAGACACGGTCGTCGCAACTCCTCAAAACTCGAGGTGTTGCGACGACCGCTAGAACCCGCCTTGGTAGGGGCCTTTATATTGCTCGAAACGCGACGCATGGCGTCATAAGCACTCGCGTGCACGCAAAAGTGAAACAAACCGTAACGCGTGACGTAATCGTCACAATCAATTTGAGCGGTGTTTTTGTGCCGTTTACGGGCGCGACAAGTACCACTGAGCCAGCAGGCGGAACCTACGGGCCGGTGGGCGCGTCGTTAGCGACCGGAATGCGGCCGGCACGAATGATGCGGTCAAGGAGTGCATCGAAGTCGGCTGCCAGCTCCTGCGCCGAGTCGCCGGGCCAGATGTGCAGGGGCTTTGCGGCGCCCTGAGCCTGCTGCAGTGACGTGCGCTCCGGAAGCTGGGGCGACAGCACTAGCGGGCCGAACATGTCACGCAGTTCTTTAATGCGGAACTGGTGCTCGATCGACTGCGGGCGAACGCGGTTCACGACGATACCCAGCGGCTGCAGACGAGGGGAGAGGCCGCGGCGGATCTCTTCAATCGCGCGCAGTGCACGGTCAGCCGCAGCAACCGAGAAAAGCCCTGGTTCCGTCACAACTACGACACGGTCAGAAGCGGCCCATGCGGTACGCGTGAGAGCGTTCAGCGATGGCGCGCAGTCGATGAGAACGAGGTCGTAGTCGGCCTCGATCGTGGCGAGCGCCTCTTCCAGCTTCCAGACGTCGCGCACGCTCGGGTGCGGGCCGTCGAAGTTGATCGCCGAAGGGCTACCAATCAACACGTCAATGGTTCCGGGGTGTACCTTCGCCCACCCGGATGTGGTGATCGCCTGGCGAACCACCTTTTCCTTGGGATTGGCGAGAACATCCGCGATGTTGAGGCGTCCGGCGACCTGGATATCGAGGCCGGTGGAAACGTCGGACTGCGGGTCGAGATCGACTACAAGCGTCCGGATTCCTCGGGCAAATGCGGCCGACGCCAGACCCAGAGTTACGGTCGTCTTGCCGACGCCACCCTTGAGAGAGCTGACAGATAGTACGTGCACAATCAACCACGTTACCTTCCTCTAGGCTGGGGATGCTATTTCCCCCGCTCCAAATCGGAAGTCCGAGGTGCCATGTTCTCCAAGATCCTCGTCGCAAACCGCGGTGAAATCGCGATTCGTGCATTCCGCGCGGCCTTTGAGGCCGGCGCACGAACCGTGGCAGTGTTTCCCTATGAAGACCGCTTCTCCCTCCACCGCCTGAAGGCGGACGAGGCGTACCAGATCGGCGAAGTGGGGCACCCTGTGCGCGCTTACCTCGATGTGGACGAGATTATTCGCGTGGCACTGGAGAGCGGCGCTGACGCTATCTACCCGGGCTACGGATTCCTCTCTGAGAACCCCGACCTCGCTGCGAAGGCAGCCGCAAACGGCATCACCTTCATTGGCCCTCCTGCGAATGTGCTGGAAATGGCTGGCAACAAGGTGACGGCGAAGGAGCACGCGATCGCTGCGGGTGTTCCTGTGTTGCGCTCCACCGATGCTTCGGACGACGTTGACGCGCTCGTCGCGCAGGCCGATGAGATTGGCTTCCCGCTGTTCGCGAAAGCCGTCGCCGGTGGTGGCGGACGAGGCATGCGTCGCGTTGAGACGAAGGCCGAGCTTGCACCGGCGCTGGCTGAGGCGATGCGTGAGGCTGGCAGCGCGTTCGGTGACCCGCGTATGTTCCTCGAGCAGGCCGTGCTGCGTCCGCGTCACGTTGAGGTGCAGATCCTCGCTGACGCCCACGACAACACCGTGCACCTGTTCGAGCGTGACTGCTCGGTGCAGCGCCGCCACCAGAAGGTCGTTGAGATCGCTCCGGCGCCGAACCTTGACGAGAACATTCGCCAAGACCTGCACCGCTACGCCGTGGCCTTTGCTGAGTCGATTGGTTACATCAACGCCGGAACGGTCGAGTTCTTGCTTGAGACGGCTGGTCCGCGTACGGGGGAGGTCGTCTTCATTGAGATGAACCCGCGTATTCAGGTTGAGCACACCGTCACTGAAGAGGTCACCGACGTTGACCTTGTGCAGTCGCAGATCCGCATTGCCGCCGGTGCGACGCTCGATGAACTCGGCCTGCGCCAAGAAGACATTCACTTGCGTGGTGCCGCGCTTCAGTGCCGCATCACGACGGAAGACCCGACCCAGGGCTTCCGCCCTGACACCGGCAAGATCACGACGTACCGTTCGCCGGGTGGCGCCGGTATTCGCCTGGACGGCGGAACCACGGCTGCGGGCTCGCAGATCAGCCCGCACTTCGACTCTATGCTGTCCAAGCTCACGTGCCGTGGCCGTGACTTCCGTGCGGCTGCTTCGCGCGCACGCCGTGCGCTGGCGGAGTTCCGTATTCGTGGTGTCTCCACCAACATTCCGTTCCTGCAGGCCGTTCTTGACGACGAAGACTTCCTGAGCGGCAACCTCTCGACCTCGTTCATCGACGAGCGTCCGGAACTGCTGCGGGGTCGCGAGTCGAAAGACCGTGGCTCCAAGGTGCTCAACTGGCTCGTCGACGTCACCGTCAACAAGCCGAACGGCGACAACCCGATCACGGTCGAGCCGCGCACCAAGCTTCCGGTTCTCGACCTCAAGTCGGACGTGCCGAACGGCTCGCGCCAGAAGCTTCAGGAGCTGGGCCCGAAGGGCTTCGCGGCCGCACTGCGTGAGCAGAACGCCCTCGCCGTTACCGACACGACGTTCCGTGACGCCCACCAGTCGCTCCTCGCCACTCGCGTGCGCACAAAGGATCTGCTGACGGTTGCCCCGTACGAGGCGCGTCTGTTGCCCCAGCTGCTCTCGGTTGAGGCGTGGGGTGGCGCAACGTACGACGTCGCGCTCCGCTTCCTGGGTGAAGACCCGTGGGAGCGTCTGGCGGCGCTGCGCGGAGAGCTGCCGAACATCAACATTCAGATGCTGCTTCGCGGCCGCAACACGGTCGGGTACACGCCGTACCCGACGCAGGTCACCGACGCCTTCGTCGCTGAAGCCGCGGCAACCGGTGTTGATATCTTCCGTATCTTCGATGCGCTGAACGACGTCAACCAGATGCGCCCGGCAATCGAATCGGTGCTCGCAACGAACACCGCGGTGGCTGAAGCAGCTCTTTGCTACACGGGCGACCTGCTGAACCCCAACGAGTCGCTCTACACGCTCGACTACTACCTGCGCCTCGCAGAGCAGATGGTCGGTGCCGGAGCACACATCCTCGCAATCAAGGACATGGCGGGTCTCTTGCGACCCGGTGCGGCTGCGAAGCTCGTAACGGCTCTGCGTGAGAACTTCGACCTTCCGGTGCACGTGCACACGCACGACACCCCGGGTGGCCAGCTGGCGACGCTCCTGGCGGCCGCCGCGGCCGGTGCTGACGCCGTTGACGTCGCATCCGCGCCGATGGCCGGAACCACGAGCCAGCCGTCGATGTCGGCACTTGTCGCGGCGCTGTCGCACACCGAGCGAGACACCGGGCTCGACCTCGACGCTGCTTCGGGTCTCGAGCCGTACTGGGAGGCCGTGCGCCACATGTACCGCCCGTTCGAGTCGGGTCTTCCGGGCCCCACGGGTCGCGTGTACCACCACGAGATTCCCGGCGGTCAGCTCTCGAACCTGCGCCAGCAGGCGATTGCGCTGGGCTTGGCCGATGACTTCGAGCTCATTGAAGACATGTACGCGGCCTCTGACCGTATTCTGGGCCGCGTACCCAAGGTGACGCCGTCGTCGAAGGTTGTCGGTGACCTCGCGCTCTACCTGGCTGCTGTTAAGGCAGATCCGGCAGACTTCGAGGCCAACCCCGAGAAATACGATGTTCCGGACTCCGTCGTCAGCTTCATGGCTGGCGAGCTCGGCGATTTGCCGGGTGGATGGCCCGAGCCGTTCCGCTCCAAGGTGCTTGCTGGCCGTGAAGTGAAGTCGGCGCTGACCGACCTCACCGACGAGCAGTCGGCGGCGCTGAACGCAGACTCGCTGACGCGTCGCAACATGCTCAACGAGCTGCTGTTCCCGGCTCCGACGAAGATCTTCGCTGAGATGCGTGAGAAGTACGGCGACCTGTCGAAGCTCGACACGGCTGACTACCTGTACGGTCTTGCCGAAGGTTCTGAGCACGCGATCGACCTCGACCGCGGTGTGCGTTTGTTCTTCGGTCTGGAGGCCATTGGTGCCGCCGATGACAAGGGTATGCGTACGGTCATGACCACGCTCAACGGCCAGCTTCGCCCCGTCTTCGTACGCGACCGCAGCATCGAGGTCGAGGCTCGTGAAGCGGAGAAGGCTGACACATCAAAGCCTGGTCAGGTGGCAGCTCCGTTCTCCGGTGTCGTCACGATCAAGGCTGCCGTTGGCGATAGGGTTGAGGCCGGTCAGCCGGTGGCGTCGATCGAGGCGATGAAGATGGAAGCGGCCATCACGTCGCCCGTCGCAGGCGTCATCGAGCGCATTGCTATCGGTGCAACACAGCAGGTGGAGGCAGGCGATCTTTTGGTCGTAGTGCGTCCGGCGCATTAGCCTAGTGCGGGCGAGAAATCTCGCAGCAACAGGAGAGTGAACGCAGTGGCGCCTGATCGTAAGAACATGGATTCCAATGAGGAACCGGAAAACGGAGTCCTCGCGGAGTCCAGCGACATCGATACATCGTCGCTCGGCTTCCTCGGCGGCAACACCGCGCAGATCAGTGTGATCTTGCCCGGTACCGCCTCGGATGACGATGACGACTATGTTGACGACGATGCAGACGACGTGCACCTGCTGTTTGATGCCCTTCTCAACCCCGAGATCGCACCGGTGTCGGCCTCCGATGCAGCTGACGTCATCATCGAAACTACGGTTCCGATTGATGACGCGGAGGCCGGCACTGCGATTACCCACGAGCCGCTGGTAGATGAGCCGGTAGCTGAGGTTGCGGCTCCGGAACCAGTGAAAAAGCCCAAGGGGCGCCCCAGCAAAAAGAAGGCGACGGCAAAGCCTGTCGCGACTGTCGTCACCGATGAAGACGTCGTGATCGCAGAGATCGAAGAAACCGATTCGGGCCGCGAGACCGCCCCCGACGTTGACGCAGAAGAGGCCGTACTCGAAGACGACGAAGCTACGGCCGCCGCTGACGCTGAAGCCAAAGCTGCGCGCATTGCTGAGGAAGAGGCCTCGGCTGCTCGCCTCGCCGAGGAAGAAAAAGCTGCCGCTGAGGCTGCTCGCCTCGCCGAGGAAGAAAAAGCTGCCGCTGAGGCTGCTCGTCTTGCCGAGGAAGAAGCGGCGGCTGAAGAGGCACGCCTGGCTGAGGAATACGCCGCGCGCCTGGCTGAAGAAGAAGCGGCAGCTGAAGCTGCTCGTATCGTCGCCGAGGAAGAAGCGGCAGCTGAAGCTGCTCGTATCGCCGCCGAGGAAGAAGCGGCGGCAGAAGCAGCTCGCGTAGCTGAAGAGGAAGCCGAAGCCGCTCGTCTGGCCGAGGAAGAGGCCGATGCCGCCCGCATCGCCGAAGAAGAGGCGGCTGCTGAAGCAGAACGCATTGCCGCACAGGAAGCGGCTGCTGCCGAAGAAGAACGCATCGCCGCAGAAGAAGCCGAAGCCGACGCTGCGCTTCTTGCCGCACCGGACGACGACGCAGCAGACCACGACGATAGCTCAGGCGCTCCCGCTTCGGACGACACCCATGAGACTTTCGCGGCGGATGCTGAAGATGCACCGACCGCTGATGAGAACGACGGAGACGAGGAAGCAACTGTGACCGCCTCAGAGGCACCGACGAAGCGCGACCCGCGCGACCTGGAGCGCGTGAAGACGCGTCAGGAAACTCCGATTACTTCGAAGCGTCTTGACGACCTCAGCTCGGCTTCACGCGAGACGAGCGACCTGCTGACGGCAGACCGTCTGCTTGACCGCTCGCAGCTGGCTAAGCCCGAGCCGGAAGGCGCATGGCGCCACCTGGTCTACTCGATGACCGGCAAGCGCATCAACCTCGGTGACAGCAAGCGCGCTCGCGCCCGCAAGGCGCTGACCGCCCAGATCGCCGCACCCCTCACGGGCGGCAGCCGCTTCGTGCCGATCCTCAGTCGCAAGGGCGGTGTCGGCAAGACGACCGTCACGGCTCTGCTTGGTATGGCGCTGGCTGACGCTCGCGACGACCGCGTTATCGCGGTCGACGCCAACCCCGACCGCGGAACCCTCGCCGAGCGCATTGCCCGCCAGACCACCAAGACGGTTCGTGACCTGGTGCGTGCTCGCGACGACATTCGTGGCTACAACGATATTTCAGACATCGTTGCTCGCGACGAGACGCGTCTTGACGTGCTCGCGAGCGATTCCGACCCGCGCGTCTCCGAAGCATTCAGCGACGACGACTACCGTGCCGTGGCCGACGTCACCGCGCGTTACTACTCGCTCGTGCTTACCGACACCGGAACGGGCATCGTTCACTCCGTCATGGGTGCAACGCTCGACCTCGCTGACCAGCTCATCATTGTTGCGGGTCTGAGCGTTGACGAGGCCAAGCTGGCCTCGGAAACCCTCACATGGCTCGAGACCAACGGCTACGCGCAGCAGGCCCAGAACGCCATCGTGGTGCTGAACCAGGCATCTGTGGGCACCCCGCTGGTGCACCGAAACGAGCTAGAGTCGCACTTCCGCACCCGCGTGCGCGAAGTCGTCAGCATTCCGTACGACACCATGATCGCAACCGGTAGCGCCATTTCGTTCCGCGACCTCCAACCGGAGACGCGCGACGCGGCACGCAAGCTGGCTGCGAAGGTTATTGACGCGCTGCGCAAGCCCACGAACTGACATGGCTGTTCGCGAGATTCGCCTTTACGGCGACCCGGTGCTCACGACGCCGAGCGCGGAGATCACCGACATTGACGACGGCATCCGTGCCCTCGTGCAAGACCTGATCGACACGGTCAAGCTGCCGGGTCGCGCCGGCGTTGCCGCACCGCAGATCGGTGTTAACCTCCGTGCGTTCAGCTACAACATTGATGGTGATGTCGGGTACGTCTTGAACCCGCGAATCGTCGAGCTTCGCGGTGAGCCGCGCCCGACAGGGGAGGGGTGCCTCTCGGTTCCCGGCCTGTGGCACGATGCCCTGCGCAGTGAGTACGCGCGCGTTGAAGGCATCGACCTCGACGGTAACCGCGTTGTCCTCGAAGGCACGGGGCTCATGGCTCAGGCTCTGCAGCACGAGACCGACCACCTCGAGGGCATGGTTTACTTGCGCCGGCTGTCGCCAGAAGACCGGAAGGTCGCGATGAAACAGGTACGCGAAAGCTCCTGGTTCTAGAACTAAAACCTAAAAGAGTAAGGGCCCTCCGAATCTTAGGATTCGGAGGGCCCTTACTCGTCAGCTCAATTAGCCAACGGAGATGTTGCTCGTCGCGACGGGCTCCGAGTACAGCGCTTCAATCTCACCAGCAAAGTCTGCCGTGATGACGTGACGCTTGATCGACATCTTCGGCGTNTCAATTAGCCAACGGAGATGTTGCTCGTCGCGACGGGCTCCGAGTACAGCGCTTCAATCTCACCAGCAAAGTCTGCCGTGATGACGTGACGCTTGATCGACATCTTCGGCGTCAGGTGGCCAGAAGCTTCCGTCCACTCGGTCGGCAGAATAACGAACTTACGAATCGACTCAGCACGCGAAACCGTCTTGTTCGCACGGTCGATCGCGCGCTGCACTTCAGCGCGCACCGTGGCGTTCGTCGCAGCCTCAGCCAGCGACATGGTTCCGCTGAGTCCGTTGTTCTCCAGCCATGTGGGGAGCATTTCCGGGTCCAGCGTCACGAGCGCCGCGATGAACGGACGCTGGTCGCCAACGACGACAACCTGTCCGACGATCGGGTTCGCGCGGATCGGGTCTTCGAGCACGGCCGGCGACACGTTCTTGCCACCTGCGGTGACGAGAATCTCCTTCTTACGGCCGGTGATCGTGAGGAAACCCTCGCTGTCGAACGAGCCGAGGTCGCCGGTCTTGAACCAGCCGTCGTGGAACGCCGCGGCGGTCGCCTCAGGGTTGTTCCAGTACTCCTTGAACACGTTGATGCCGCGAACTTCGATTTCGTTGTCTTCGCCGAGGCGAACACCAACGCCCGGGAGTACGGGGCCCACGGTGCCGATCTTCGACTTGCGAGCCTGGTTGACCGTCGCGGGCGCCGTCGTCTCAGTGAGACCGTAGCCCTCGAGGATCGTGATGCCGAGGCTGTGGAAGAAGTGGCCGAGGCGCGCACCCAGGGGAGCGGAACCAGAAACGGCGTACGCGACGTTGCCACCCATGGCAGCGCGCAGCTTGTCGAAGACCAGCTTGTCGAACAGCTTGAACTTGAGCTTCAAGCCGAACGGAACCTTCTTGCCCTCCTGCAGGAGCGTGGAGTGCTCGATAGCGGCAGCGGCGGCGGCGCGGAAGATCTTGCCCTTGCCACCCGCTTCTGCCTTCTGCTCAGCCGAGTTGTACACCTTCTCAAACACACGCGGAACCGCGAGGAGGAAGGTCGGCTTGAACGATCCGAGCGCGGGAAGCAGGTTGCGCGTGTTGGGCTCGTGACCGGTGCGAACACCAGCGTGAATCGTGAGGATCGAGATGAAACGTGCGAACACGTGTGCCGTCGTAATAAACAGCACGGTCGAGGCGCCGGGCATGTCAAGAACTTCGGCAAGCGACTTGCCGGCGTTGCGGCACAGCTCAACGAAGTTAGCGTGCGTTAGTACGCAGCCCTTCGGCTTGCCGGTCGAGCCCGACGTGTAGATCAGCGTCGCGATGTCGTCAGCATTGGCGATGTTACGACGGCGTTCGATTTCAGCATCGTCAACGCCCTTGCCCTCTTCGACCAGCTTCTGCAGGTCGCCGAGGTGCATCTGCCACGACTTACGAATAAGCGGCAGATCGCCGCGCACCTCATCGAAGCGCGCAAAGTGCTCGGGAGACTCGAGAATCACGGCAACGGCGCCGGAGTCTTCGAGGTTCCACTGGATCTGTGCGGGCGAACTGGTTTCGTAAATCGGAACCATGACGGCGCCTGCGTAGAAGAGGGCAAAGTCAACGAGCGTCCACTCATACGTGGTGCGCGCGGCAAAACCAACCTTGTCGCCCGGCTCAATGCCGTTTGCGACGAAGCCCTTGGAGAGGGCAATCACCTGGTCTTGGAACTCGGCGGCGGTGATATCTCGCCAACCTTCGCCCTCAGGAACGCTAAAGATGGCTCGGTTCGGCGTCTTCTTGACGCGTTCAACGAGTAGATCAGTGATGTTCGCCTGCGGATCGGCGGGGACGATAGCAGGAACTTCGAACTGGACCACGGCAACTCCTTCGGTACCGGATGTGTCGGGCAGATGTGCTCACTTGAGTCTATGGCAGAAAACCCGCTCAACGCTGAAACTGAGTCCGATGATTTTTGAAACTCAGTACGACGCGTGCGTGAGCAAACCGCTCAGTTGTCTATGGTTCCGCCGTATTTTTCTGCGCTGGTGGCGGTGACATATTCCGGTGAGCATGCGTGCTGGTCGATAGACTTTTCGAGCACCCGCGAGTGTCGGAGGCGAGAAAGGGCGTTGTGTTCACGATCGGTATCGATATTGGCGGAACCAAGATTGCCGCTGGGCTGGTGGCGGCGGATGGCTCGCTGCACCGCGCCACGCGCGTCGCGACGTCAACGTCGTCGGATGAGATCGTGGGTGCCGTCGTGCAGCTCGTCAAAGAGCTGAGCGTCGATGCTGACGTGATGGGCGTGGGCGTTGCCGCCGCTGGTTTCGTCGACCACGAAGCCGGAACCATTTCCAGCCCGAACATTGCGTGGCGCGACGAGCCGCTGCGTGACCGCGTGCAGGCGCAGATCGATGTTCCCGTTGTGTTGGAGAACGACGCGAACGCTGCCGGGTGGGCGGAATACCGTTTCGGTGCGGGCCGCGACGTGCAACACATGCTGATGCTCACGATGGGCACCGGAATCGGCGGCGCTGTCGTCGCCGACGGCGCACTGCACCGCGGCGCGACCGGAATGGGAGCTGAGCTTGGCCACGTGCGTTTCGAACGCAACGGCCTGCTGTGCGGCTGTGGCCAGCGCGGTTGCATTGAGCAGTACGCATCGGGCCGCGCGTTGCAACGGGTAGCGAATGAACTTGCTGATGCCGGTGGCATTGGTGTCGTGCTCGCTGAACGGCGGGCACGCGACGGTGAGATTGCGGGGCACACGATTTCTGAACTGGCCCTCGCCGGCGACCGTGGCGCGTTGGAAGCCGTGCGGTCGGTATCCGCGGCGCTCGGTGAGGCCTGCGGATCATTCCACGCCATTCTGGAACCGCAGCGCTATGTCATCGGCGGGGGAGTAGCCGCCCTGGGTGAGCTGGTTCTTGCCCCCATGCGCGAGTCGTTCCTGGTGCACAGCCCGATGCATCAGAAGCCGGTTGACGGTATGTTCCAGATTGCACAGCTTGTGAACGACGCCGGTGTCATCGGAGCCGGCGACCTCGCCCGACAGGAGAACAACAAATGATCTATTGGGTCATGAAGTACATCTTCATCGGGCCGATCGTGAAGGCGATCTGGCGCCCGTGGGTGGTCGGTCGTCGTAACATCCCCAAAAACGGTGGCGCGATTCTGGCGTCGAACCACCTCTCGTTTGCCGACTCCATCTTCCTCCCGCTCATGATTGATCGCCCGGTTAGCTTCCTTGCCAAGAGCGATTACTTCACGGGTAAGGGTGTCAAGGGCTTCCTCACGAGACTCTTCTTTAAGGGCACCGGGCAGCTGCCGATTGACCGCTCTGGCGGTAAGGCGTCGGAAGCTTCGCTCAACACGGGCCTGCGCGTTCTCGGTCGCGGTGACCTCCTCGGCATTTACCCCGAAGGCACGCGGAGCCCTGACGGTACGCTCTACCGCGGTCGCACCGGTATCGCGCGCATGGCGCTGGAGGCGAAGGTTCCAGTCATTCCGGTCGTCATGGTTGATACCGACACCATGATGCCGATCGGTCAGCGGCTCCCGCGCGTCGTGCGTGTCGGTGTTGTCATCGGTGAGCCATTAGATTTCTCGCGCTTTGAGGGCATGGAGTCTGACCGCTACATTCTGCGCTCGGTGACCGACGAGATCATGATTGCGCTCCAGCAGCTGGGTGAGCAGAAGTACGAAGACGTCTACGCGTCGACGGTCAAAGACCGACTTCAAGCGAATTAAGACACCTCGTCACGCCCGGGGTGGTCGCGCGGCGTCACACTGTGCCTCGCAACGTACCAGCGGTCATAGGATGGAACCATGCCCGCAGTAGACCTCGATTCCTGGCGTTCACTCCCTATCAAGCAGCAGCCGCAGTGGCCTGACGCCGAGAAGGTAGCGGAGGCCTCGCGTAAGCTTTCGGCCTTCCCGCCGCTCGTGTTTGCGGGTGAGGTTGACATGCTCCGTGAGCGTCTCGCCTCGGCCGCCGCCGGCAAGGCATTCTTGCTTCAGGGTGGTGACTGCGCTGAGACGTTCGCCGGCGCGAACGCTGACAACATCCGCAACCGCATTAAGACGATTCTGCAGATGGCCGTCGTACTCACGTACGGCGCTTCCATGCCCGTCATCAAGATGGGCCGTATGGCCGGTCAGTTTGCGAAGCCGCGTTCGAGCGACTTCGAAACCCGTGGCGACGTCACGCTGCCCGCATACCGCGGCGACATCGTCAACGGCTACGACTTCACCGAGGCATCGCGCACCGCAGACCCCGACCGTCTGCTGCAGGGCTACCACATGGCCGCTTCGACGCTGAACCTGATTCGTGCGTTCACGCAGGGTGGTTTCGCCGACCTCCGCGAGGTTCACAAGTGGAACCAGGGCTTCGCGTCGAACCCCGCCAACCAGCGCTACGAAGGCCTGGCCGCCGAGATCGACCGCGCCATTAAGTTCATGGAGGCTGCTGGCGCAGACTTCGATGAGCTGCGCAACGTCGAGTTCTACACCGGCCACGAGGGCCTGCTTATGGACTACGAGCGTCCGATGACGCGCATCGACTCCCGCACCGGAACCCCGTACAATACGTCGGGTCACTTCCAGTGGATCGGTGAGCGCACGCGCGAGCTCGATGGTGCTCACGTCGACTACTTCTCCAAGATTCGTAACCCCATTGGTGTGAAGCTGGGCCCGACCACGACTCCGGAGACAGCGCTCGCGCTGATTGACAAGCTTGACCCCGAGCGTGAGCCCGGTCGCCTGACCTTCATCACCCGCATGGGTGCCGGCAAGATCCGTGACGCACTGCCCCCGCTGCTCGAAGCCGTCAAGGCTTCTGGCGCCACGCCGCTGTGGGTCACCGACCCGATGCACGGCAACGGCATCACCACGCCCACCGGCTACAAGACGCGTCGCTTCGACGATGTCGTCGACGAGGTTCGTGGCTTCTTCGACGCACACCGCGCCGTTGGTACGCACCCGGGTGGTATCCACGTTGAGCTCACCGGTGACGACGTCACGGAGTGTCTCGGTGGTTCCGAGCAGCTTGACGAGGCTTCGCTCGCAACGCGCTATGAGTCGCTGTGCGACCCGCGCCTGAACCACATGCAGTCGCTCGAGCTGGCCTTCCTGGTCGCTGAAGAGCTCGAGAAGCGCTAACGCATTCGAGTAAGGGCCCCGTTGCGAGACGGGGCCCTTACTCGTTGTCTGGGTGCAGTGGCTCGTGCGTTAGATGACGAGTTTGACCTGCAGGTAGATCGTGGTGCCCGGGAGATAGGACTGACCCGATTCAATCGCCTGACCACCGGAGTCGCCGAGTCGCATACCCGTGACCTCGAGGTTGTCGCCGCTGATGATGCTGATCGAGGCGTAGTCGACGTTGAAGCCAGCGTTGCGCAGGATGTTCTCCGCGTCGGTGCGGGAAGCGCCGATGATGCCAGACGGCACCGTAATGGGCTCGGGGCCGAGGGATACCGTGAGTGCGACTTCGGCGCCGGGGCGGTATATGCCGTCTTCCTGGTTGTTCGACATCGCGACAATGTTGCCTTCGGCGACGTCGTTGGAGTACGTCTCGGTGACCGTGCCGACGGTCATTTGTTGGTCTGTGATCGCTTTGCGGGCATCTTCGAGGTTGGTCGGCGTTGATACAAGATCGACCACCGGTCCGAGTGAAACCCAAATGCGGGCCGTGTCACCGGCGAAAGCCGTGCAGGTATCACCGCACTGGAAGTAGTCCGTCTCGCCGCCGCCACGCGGGTAGATGACCATCCAAATCACTTCGCCGGCAGCCTTTTCGGCGTTGTATTCGGTGTCGATCTTGTCGGCCGGCAACGCAATGCCGAGCTCTTTCAGTGTTGCGGTGATGCTCTCTTGCGTTTGCCCAGCCGTCGTCGGAACCGATACTTGCTGCGGTCCGGTGGAAACAACCAGCGTCACGACGCTGTCTTTCTTTACCGAGGTTCCGGCTTTCGGATCAGAAGAAATAACGGAACCAGGGGCAATGTCAAGGCTCGGAGCCTCCGTACGCTTCGCGACAAGGTTGGTATCGGCAAGCCGGGCGCTCGCCGTCTCATACGTTTCACCGACGACCGCGGGAACGGCAACATTGGAGCCGGGGCCGGAACCAAAGAACCAGCCCGCACCGCCAGCGGCGACCGCCAGAATGAGGACGAGCAAGAGCGCGACGACGCTGCGACGACGGCGACGCACGGTCACGCGACGCAAGCGTGTGGCGTTGTCAGCAGCCACGGCCGGGGGAGCCGTCGGCCCGGTGGCGTTCAATCCCAGCGACATCGCGCCGGTGACGGGCAATACCGATGTGTGACCGCCGGTGTCGTACTCGTCGAGAATCACGGTCTGGTTCGTGAAGGGCTCATCGTCGGTGACTGCGGGCGCGATGCCGAGCTCGCGCTCAATCTCACGCAGTTGATCCAACATCACCTGGGCGTCGAGCGGA
The DNA here is from genome assembly GCF_050408675.1 of Microbacterium daqui. NCBI lineage: Bacteria > Bacillati > Actinomycetota > Actinomycetes > Micrococcales > Microbacteriaceae > Microbacterium > Microbacterium daqui. The sequence goes on from NZ_JBNTKF010000034.1 coordinate 14,300, forward strand.
CGAGCGTCCGGCTCTTTCTCCGTTGCCCACAGCACCAGCTCATCCAGCTGTTCCGGAACACCCGGGTTCTTCGCACTCGGACGCGGCACCGAATCGGTCGCGTGCTGGAACGCAATCTGCATCGGCTGCTCACCGCGGTACGGCTGCTCGCCAGCAAGCATTTCGTACAGCATGATGCCGAGCGAGTAGATGTCGCTGCGGGCGTCAGCCGTGCCGCGCGTGACGAGCTCCGGTGCCAAATAGGCAATCGTTCCCATCAGCTGAGCACCGCTCGCAGTATTGGCGGTGGTCGCACGCGCGAGACCGAAGTCACCGATCTTGATGCGGCCGTCTTCAGCAAGCAGAACGTTCTCGGGCTTAACGTCGCGGTGCACAATGTCGGCACGGTGAGCGGCGGCGAGACCGGAAAGAATCGCGTCCATGACCGTGATCGTCTGAGCGATCGACAGCCGGCGCTGCTCCTTGAGGAGCTCACGCAACGTGATGCCGGGGAGGTACTCCATCACGAGGTAGGCGAGCTCGCCGTCTTGGCCCTGGTCAAACACGTTGACAACGTGCGGGTCAGCAAGGCGGGCAGCCGCGCGGGCCTCCTGAATGAACCGCCCCTGGAACACAGTGTCGTCACTGAGGTGCGCGTGCATCACCTTGAGAGCGACGCGCCGTTCGAGTCGCAAGTCGGTCGCGACATACACCGTAGCCATACCGCCGCGGGCAATTCGTGCGCGTACCCGGTACCTGCCATCGACAAGCCGCCCGATGAGCGGGTCGTTCGGCTGGGTAGGACTCACGAATCGAGTCTACGAAGACCGACGCTGAGAACTTGGCAACGGCGCACCATAGGAAAGGAGAATCTGCAATCTACCAGCGAGAGGTGACATAGTTGAGGGGTGAATACAGAGATCACGTCCCCTGTTGAAACTGACTGGCTTACGGTCCCTGACCTCGTCGAGATGCTTGGCGAATCGGTCGGCCGCATTCACCGTCTGCTTGACGAAAACTACCTCATTGGCAGTCGCCGCACCGGTGCACTCGCGGTTCCCGCGGTGTTCCTGGTTGATAACGAGCCGCTGTCGTCGCTTCGCGGCACCATCATCGTGCTGAAAGACCTGGGCTTTTCCAACGATGAGGTCATCGACTGGCTGCTCAACACTGAACCGCTGATTGGCCAAGCGCCGATAACCTCGCTGCGTCAGGGCCGTAAGTCTGAGGTGCGTCGCATCGCGCGCACCCTGATCTAAAGCCCCTTGGTTCCGTCTTTCGCATCTCTTCTGGTTGCGGACGACGGAACTACGGCGTGCGCCCGCTAGATGTACTGACCCGGATCGTTGTTGACGTAGGAGAGACCTCCGTAGTCGAGTTGGAGCTGTCTAGGTTCCCTCGAGTCCACGGAGGTCTCTCGTGTCTCACGCTAATGCCCGGCTGGCTCCGGCTGG
>NZ_JBNTKF010000035.1:0-14282 GCF_050408675.1 Microbacterium daqui
GTCTGCGCGCGCAGACTCACTTCGCCAGCAAGTCGCCCACTCGACGCCTCTTCGAGAGCGGTCAGTGTGTCGGTCGTCGCTGCTTCGTCCCACTCGAGCCCGCGCTCGAGAGCCACGAGCACGCGACTGTCGTTCGTCATGCTCGCCAGCGCGAGCACGGTGCTGAGGCTGTCGTTGCGCAACACCGCGTCGTTCTCCGTGACCGCAATCGACAGCGCCGCTGACAGTTCGGCGTCATAAACCAGGGCATCAGCGCCACTGCCATCGAGCGTGACATGCGCCTGCGAAGCATCAGCCTGCGCCGACGACACCAACACCGTCTTGTCTTCGGCCGCTGCCCACTCCGCCGTTGCCTGCGTCATGGTTCCGCCCGTCGGCCACACCAGGTCGTCGAACGCGCCAGGAATCGCGAGCAACTCATCGAGCGTCGGCACGGCACCGGGCGTGGCACCCGGCGTCGGCGTTGCCGCATCGATCGGTTGCGTGAAGCTCGCGTCGAGGTAACGAGTGAGCGACGTCGGCCCCAGCGTGGGCTGGCCCGCGGCCACCAGCGTGGCGATGTCAGGATCTGCAAACGGCAGCGCAAAAATGTCGTTGTCGAGCTCATCAAATGCGGTGAGCCACGCCTGCACCGACGCCGGCGCCGACCTACCCAGCACGCGCATGGCGGCAATGATCGCGGGGTCAACGGCGACGATCACGTTGGCCTGCTGCGCGGCGCGCAACGCGAGCGTGAGGTCACCATCAGCATCCGTGAGCTCGGCCAACGCCGCGGGCGTGAGAAGCCCCGAAGTTATGGCGGGGGCCGTGAACGGAACCACGACAGAAACGTTGTCGCCGGCTTGCGGAACCATGATGACGGTGTGGTCTGTGTGCGTCACGGTGCCAGCGACATACGACACTTCAATCGGATAGACGCCGGGGGTGAGATCCGTCAGCGTCGTGACAATACGCGAGCCCGTCATCTCGAAGTTCGTGGTGGCACCGGCGCTGACCGGGGCCACCGCCACGGTGCCAATATCGGTGAAGAGCCCGGTGACCGTGCCGCCAGCCAACCAATCGGCAATCGACGTTTCGTCGGCGAGCGCGGTGGCGCCGACGCGCATCGTCGCGGTGCCCGCGACAGTCGTGCTCGCTCCCCCGTTGGTGAGGCGCACGTCGACGACGAGATCCGTGCCGGGCTCAAAGACGCCACCCGCGCGCGCAGCCGCAACCATGGTTCCGACTCCGGCGTCAGCCGTGGGCTCCGGAGCCGGCGTCACTGGCGACACGGCGGGCGTGGGTGTGGGAGTTTCTGCGGCGAAAGCGGCGGGTGCGATCACGAGGCCCGAACCCACGACAAGCATCGCGGCGCACAGCGTCGCCGCGTGGCGCCAGCGCAGGGCTGAAGGAAGAGGTCGCGTCGTGGTCATTTCACAGGGGTCGGGTGAACACACGCCACACGACTGCCTTGATTCTAGGGCAGGGGCCTCTCACTACCCTGGCAGCCCGGCCAGAATCAGGGCGGCTGCGCTTAGACGCCGACGCGGCGGAAAGCGTCGCGGCTGAGGCCCTGAGCGACGATAACCTTCGCCCACTCGCGGGCGCTGTGCAGGCTGTGATCGCGGTAGTTGCCGCAGCCCTCAGCTGATACGCCCTGCACGTCGCTCCACTCGGCCTCGTTCCCGATGAACTCGAGGCACTCGGTGATGGCGACGGCGACCTGCTCGACGGTGGGCTGACCCCACGTGATGAGGTGAAAGCCTGTGCGGCACCCGAACGGGGAAATATCGATGACGCCGTCGAGACGATCACGCAGCAGGCTCGCGAGCAGGTGCTCGATCGTGTGCAGACCCGCGGTGGGAATCTCGCCCGCGTTCGGCTGCACGAAGCGCACGTCGAAGTTGGAGATTTCGTCACCGCGTGGGCCCGCGCTCACGCCGATCAGGCGAATGTAAGGTGCGAGTACTGCGGTGTGATCCAGCGTGAAGCTTTCAACCTCGGCCATGAGTTCTCCGTTGTTCAAAGAATGGGGTGCTTCGAACATAGCGAACGGTGCCGCGCGGATCCGACACGCGCGACACCGTTCGACATCTGTCGACTACTTCAGGTCACCACCGCAGTGGTCTTCATTGATGCCACCCCAGCGGCCGTGCTCCATGCAGTCCTTACCCTTGTCTGGCTGCGGGTCTTGGCGAGCGGGCTTGTTGGCGTTGCCGTGGTCGCTACCGTCCATCTGCTCGGAGTGCGGTGCGGCAACAGCGGAGGTTGCCAGCATTGGCATCGCTCCGAACGTGAGAATACCGGCGACCAAGACGGTGCCAGCGATGCGCTTGATGGACATTTACCCTCCCAAAGGAACTCAGTGGCGTGCTCCACGTCACCCTCGAAGATTAGGACGGTCTCATGTTGCCCGTCGAGCGTTCCGGCCCCGCCTCATGCTTGCACAACCCAAATTGCGCAATTTTGTGGTTCCGCCTCCGTATAAACACAACGCTCTTACGCGTGTTGCAATAGAGAGGTGCATATTCACGCTGATTCCGCTCTGATCGCCGCGCTCGCCACCGACCTTCGCGAGGCGCGCTTTACGTCAGAGAGCATTCGCGCCGCGTGGGGCGTTGCAGCCGACAATGCGTTCGCACGCGGAACCAGGGTGCCGGCTCTGCGAGCACTCAAGAATCGTACGGACGCGGTGGCGGTCCTCGCCCGCCTTTTCGTCCTCGGTATCGCGCAGCCGACGGTCGATGTCGCTGCAGCGCTGCCGACCGTTGGCATCGACGGCGTGCGCACCCTGGGCCTCGTGGCCGGAGATGACGTGTGTGCGCCCACCGTGTTGATTCGGCCGCAGTCTTTTGTCGATGAGGCCGGTGCCGGCGAATGGTGGATCGCGAGCGACCTCGACGAGACGGCACTCGGTGGCCCGCTCCCCGACGACCATGTCTTGGGTGTCGGCGGCGCATCGTTGACGCTTGCCGGACTCCAGGTTCCGACTCCCGCGGGTAGCGTCTTCGACCTCGGCACCGGGTGCGGAATTCAGGCGTTGCGTGCGCGTCGTCACGCCGACCGTGTTGTCGCAACCGATATTTCGGAGAACGCCCTCGCATTTGCGCGGTTCAACGCGCTGCTGAACGGCGTCGATGACATTGACGTGCGGGCGGGCAGCCTGTTTGAGCCGGTCGCCGGCGAGACGTTTGACCGCATCGTGTCGAACCCGCCGTTTGTTATTACGCCGCGCCGCGACGACGTACCCGCGTACGAGTACCGCGACGGCGGCATGCAGGGGGACGACCTCGTGGCCGCTGTTTTCGCGGGCGTTGGGGAGCACCTGAACCCCGGCGGCATCGCGCAGTTCTTGGGCAACTGGGAGTACCGTTGGGGCACCGATGGGCTGCACCGCGTGCGGTCATGGGTCGAGGCATCGCCGGTGCCGCTCGAAGCGTGGGTCATTGAGCGAGAACAGCTCGATCCCGCCGAGTACGCCGCGCTGTGGATTCGCGATGGCGGAACCGTGCAGGGCACCGATGCGCACGAGCGGCTGCTCGATGCGTGGCTCGACGACTTCTCGCACCGCAACGTCACGGCGATCGGGTTTGGGTACGTTTTGCTGCGTCGTCCGCTCGAGGGTGAGCCGACGCTACGCCGTTTTGAGCGGGTAGTGACACCGATTCCGGCGGAGGGCACGATTGGTGCGCACCTCGCCGACATGCTCGCCGCACACGACGCGGTTGGCGCGTTGAATGATGACGACCTGGCCGCTCTGCACCTCGTGGCGGCGCCCGATGTGACCGAAAAGCGTCACTACCTTCCCGGCGCTGAAGACCCGACGGTCATCGAGTTGAATCAGGGCTCGGGTTTTGGTCGTGCACTCTCTGTCGACCCCGATCTGGCGGCGCTCGTTGGTGCATGTGACGGCGAACTCTCGTTGCAACAGATCAACGACGCGATCGCTCACCTGTGGGAGGTTGACCCGGTCGCGCTCCGCGCCGACCTTCTCCCCCGCGTGCGCGAGCTCATCATGGGTGGGTTCCTGCACGTCGCTTGACCGCAAGAGATACCGTAAAGCGCCTCTGCGGGTCAACCCTCTAGTTCTCCGCTACGGGATCCCATAGACTCGCGGCCACAACTAGTGCAGAACATCCCTTGAGGAGGCAGCATGACCATCGGATTCGGAATCTTCATCTTTGTGATCGGTGCCATTTTGGCGTTCGCGCTAAATTTCCAGGTGGACTGGATTGATCTTGACCTTGTCGGGTACATCATGATGGGCGCCGGTGCCCTGATGTTCCTTATTGGGCTGGGCATCATGTTCAGCCGCCGTTCGTCGTCAAGCGTTTCATCGACGCAGGTCGACCCGGCGTCGGGCTCCCGCGTGACGCGCACCGAGACACAACTGCCTAACGACCAGGTCTAGTCTCCGGTCATCGTGCGTTCAGCACCGTTTCGGTAGGCTCGAAGGATGCTGAACATGGTGGAGGGTCTCGCACGCCTTCAAGCAGTCGCAACCTCTCCCGTTGTCGCAACCGTCGCTGACGCGTTCGCGGCCGCCGGCAAAGATCTCGCTCTCGTCGGCGGCCCGGTGCGAGACGCGCTGCTCGGGCGCCCGACGCACGACCTCGACTTCACAACGAACGCTTTGCCCGACGAAATTCTCGCGATCGTCACCCCGATTTCGACGACGCAGTGGGACATTGGGCGGGCATTCGGAACCATTGGCGCACGCGTCAAGGGTGAAAACGTTGAGATCACCACGTACCGCGCCGACGCCTACGACGGTGTCACGCGCAAGCCCGTTGTCGCCTTTGGCGACAATCTCGACGCCGACCTGACCCGTCGTGACTTCACCGTCAATGCAATGGCCCTCAAGGTTCCGTCGGTCACACTCGTTGACCCGACCGGCGGTGTCGAAGACCTCGTGGCGGGCGTGCTGCGCACCCCGATCGACCCCAACATCAGCTTCGGTGACGACCCGCTGCGCATGCTGCGTGCCGCGCGCTTCGCGTCGCAGCTGGAGTTTGAGGTTGCTGAGCCGACCCTCGAGGCCATCGCAGCGCTGCGCGCCACGATCAGCATCGTTTCGCCCGAGCGCATTCAGTCGGAGATCGTGCGCCTGCTGCAGACCGACGACCCCTCGCGCGGCATCCGCCTTATGGTCGAGACTGGGCTCATCGATGAGTTCATGCCCGAAGTTTCGGCGCTTCAGCTTGAGGTCGATGAGCACCACCACCATAAAGACGTTTATGAGCATTCGCTCACCGTGCTGCGTCAGGCGATTCAGCATGAGAAGGAGCGTTTTGGCGACGCGGAACCAAACATCGCGTTGCGCTTGGCGGCGCTACTTCACGACGTGGGCAAGCCCCGCACCCGCAAGCTCGAGCCGAACGGCGGCGTGACATTTCATCATCACGACGTGGTTGGCTCGCGCATGGTGAAGAAGCGCCTGCAGGCGCTGCGGTTCGACAACGACACGACTGCCGCAGTCGCGAAACTCGTTGAGCTGCACTTGCGGTTCTTCGGTTACGCCGAAGGCGCGTGGACCGACTCTGCCGTACGCCGCTACGTGCGCGACGCCGGCGACCTGCTCGCCGAACTACACATTCTCACGCGCGCCGACGTCACGACCCGCAATAAGAAAAAGGCTGCCCGCCTCGCCCGCGCCTACGACGACATCGAAAAGCGCATCGACGAGCTCGCCGCACAGGAAGAGCTCGACTCCCTCCGCCCCGAACTCGACGGCAACCAGATCCAGGAGATCCTGGGCATCGGCCCCGGCCGCGAAGTCGGCGAGGCCTACAAGTTCTTGATGGACATTCGTCTCGACGAAGGCATGATCGGTGTCGAGGCCGCGGAAGCGCGGCTGCGCGAGTGGTGGAGTGCACGCGCCGTTGAGTGACCGGCGGGTGACGGTGTCGCTAAGTTGCGACACGGTGGCCACAGGGGTGCGACAATCGCTGGGTCAAGAGTTTTCTCATGTAACTCTAACCAATTCAATAAAGCCTGGTCAGACGGATATAAATGTGTGGAATCTGGCTTGCTTTAAGCATTCTCAATACATTGTTCATGTTCAAAGCGTTATAAGCCGCAACCTTCGCCGCAAGTAGACATTTTGACGGTCACCAGAGTCTGCGAAAAGAAAATTTTCAAATTGAGCATGAATTTGTGTCTCAAAGTGCACAAAACGCGGCAGTCGTTCGGTTTTGGGTGTGTGAGAGGCTACGTGCTTACACTGGATGCCAGTGTTCGAAGAGGAACCCATGACGTCACAGTGGTCAGCACCGCGCGGTGTGACCCCCGAAACATCGCGCCTCTTGGTGGAGCGCGCGCACGAAGAAATCATTGCGGGCAACCTTGGCGATGCCCGTCTTCTCGATGTGCGCGAACTCGTGCGCGAATCGTGGCGTCGTTCCCTTGCTTCTGCGGTCGGAGCCGAAGACCTCCCTCCCCTAGAATTCACGCGCGAAGCCATCGAGGCCTACCGGCGCGATCACCCCCTCGCGGGTGCGCGCGACATGATTCGTGCCCTTCTCATCCCGGGCGATGCCGCGAGTTCTGGCGTCGTCGTCGCGGTCGGCGATGCAGCGGGCCGCCTGCTGTGGGTCGAGGGCGACCACGGCATTCAAACCCTCACGAGCGACATGGGCTTCGTTGCCGGCGCGAACTGGTCGGAGCAGAAGGTCGGCACGTCGGCTCCCGGAACCGCGTTGCAGTTGGGCCAATCGGTGCAGATTCAGGGTGCAGAGCACTTCAATCGGTTTGTGCAGCCGTGGTCGTGTACCGCGGCACCCGTGCGTGACCCAGAAACCCGCGAAATTCTCGGCGTTATCGATGTGACGGGCGGCGTTGAAGCCGTGACGCCTCAGGCTCAGCTTCTCGTTGACGCCACCGCGCGTGCCGTCGAATCCGAACTTCTCGTTGCGCGCCTGCGCCAACGTGCGGAGCCGCAAGCCCCGGTAACCACGCCCCGCCGCGCTCCGGCAAAAACCGCACGCGCCAGCCTGCGCGTGCTCGGTCAGGAGCGTGCTTACCTCGCGGTTGAGGGTGAGGGCGTTGCCACGCACACCCCCCTGGGTGCTCGTCATGCTGAGATTCTGCTCATGCTCGTCGTGAACCGTCAGGGCCTCTCCGCCGAACGCCTCACCGAACTCGTCTATGGCGAAGGCGCGAGCATTGACACCCTCCGCCCCGAAATGGTGCGCCTACGTAAGTTCCTTGCTCGCGTCGCGCCCTTCGTCGAGCTCGAATCCCGCCCGTACCGCCTCAAACCCGCACTCGAGTCAGACGCCCACCACGTGCTCTCCCTACTTGATCGTGGAGCGCACCGCGTCGCACTCGCGGCGTACACCGGCGACGTGCTCACTGGTTCCGTCTCCCCCGGTGTCGAAGACTTCCGCAACACGGTGCGCACGGCCCTTCGCGAAGCCCTCATCGCCGAGGCGAGCGTCGAGGTGCTGCTGGAATACGCCGACACCGAGGCTGGCCAAGACGACCTCGAGGTGCTGCAACTCGCGCTTGAACTGTTGCCCGCAAGATCGCCGAAGCGCTCGATGCTGGTCAGCCGCATCGAGCGCCTCGCCTAAACCACCGTCAGCTTACGTGGTGTGCGGTTTTTGTGGGGGGTTCCGTCGTGGATCGCGGGTGCGGCGTGAAGTCTTGGTCAATGTCAAGCTCTACGCACGTCTCGTCGGCGATGAGGAGCATGCCGGTGCTGCGCGCGGTTGCCGTGATGCGGGCGCGCTCTTCGTCGGTGAACGAGGCGCCGGTCGGGTTCTGAAAGTCGGGAATCAGGTATGCGAGGTGCGGTCGCGCGTCGAACAGGGTCGTTGTGAGGTGCCATCGACGCGCAGACTGGCCCGTTTATGACAGTCGACTTTGCGTGAAGTGGACCGGAAATGCGGCCGCCATCGCAGAGCACCATGTGTTCATGCGACTGCTTCGAGCCATCTTTCTTCCCGTCACCGGCGTGCGCGACTCCACTGAGCGTGTGTTGCAGCTGCTGGTCGGCCTCGTTCTCTACGGAGTTGCGCTCGCGTTCATGATTCGTGGCGGCATTGGGCTCGCGCCGTGGGACGTGCTCGCCGTCGGCACCGCGAAGCACGTGCCGCTGAGTTTTGGTGCCGTCGTGGTGGCGCTGTCGGTTGTGCTGCTGCTGCTGTGGGTTCCGTTGCCGCCGACTTTAGCCCGGGGCCCCGCGACGGCCTGATGACCGGTCTCGTCGCTCGCACCGGCCGACCCGTGTGGCTCGTACGCGCCGTCATCGAGGGATCAGTGTTGGTTTTGGGGTTCGCGTTGGGCGGACCGGTGGGAGTCGGAACCGTGGTGTTCGCTTTTGGGGTGGGTCCACTGATCGGGTTGGTGCTGCCGCGCATGCAGCGCTGGCGCTCCGCCCGCAGCGCCCGGGCGGTCGCCGCCCCGCCCGTTGAGCGGGCGGAGCGAGACCCCTCGGCCCTTGAGCGAGCGTAGCGAGACGAAACATGCTGCCCCGCTCCATGCGACCCTGGCCTCGAGTCGGCCGGGGAAGAGTCGTCCATCATTTGCTTTCGCTGAGCAACGCCTGTCGAATCGAGTGCGCGAGATCGGTAACATCGGCGGGGCCGGAGGTGTCCATGCACAGCATGGGGAGCCCGGTCATGGGGCGGGCTTTCGCCGCCCAGGCCTCCCACTCGTCGACGCGGCCCTGATCGTCGTGCACCCCGTGCCGGGGCCTGGTCAGGTAGCGCTCGCGCATGATCTGGCGCGGAGCTTCGCACCAGACCTCGAGACCCGCTGGCGAGCCAGCGGACTCCCAACCGCGACGGAACCATTCCTCGTCACGTCCGGCAAGCCAAAAGGAATCGACAAGCACAGCGCCGTTCAACATCCCGACGATCCGCCACAGCGCGTCGGACGCTAAGGCGCCGACGGCGCGGGTCGGGAGCTGGGCATCCACCGCATCCCCGAGCGCCTCTTTGATTGCATCTTTGGATACCAGGGGCACGCCCAGTAAGGCCGCGAGGGGGCTTGCGAGGGTCGTCTTTCCGGATCCGGGCATGCCGTTCAGGACGATGAGCCGGTCAGGCATCCGGCAGTCCTCGCAGTCGTGACGTCATGGTTCCATCGTCGCGCAGACTGGCTCGCTTTCGCCAGTGCACTCAGCCGTACCCATGGTTCCGAATCCCCGGAATTTCGCGGGATTCAGCGAGGCCATAGTGACGTGCAAGGTTGTGCAACGTTGCGCGGCGTAGCTTCTGTGCAACGCGATTCACATCGCACCTGATGTCAAAGGAGACAGCTCATGACCATTGTTGAAGAAGGCGTATCGAGCATCTACGCCGCTCCGGGGCAAGCCGGATCCGTTGCCAACTATCGTGCGCGCTACGGCCACTACATCGGTGGCGAGTGGGTCGAGCCGATCAAGGGGCAATACTTCGAGAACATTTCGCCCGTCAACGGCAAGCCGTTCTGTGAGGTTGGCCGCGGCACCGTCGAAGATATTGACCGCGCGGTTGATGTCGCGTGGAAGGCGTTTCAGGGGTGGAAGAAGACCTCCCCCACGCAGCGCGCGAACATCATGAACAAGATCGCTGACCGTATGGAGCAGCACCTCGAAGCGATTGCGGTCGCGGAGACGTGGGAAAACGGTAAGCCGGTTCGTGAGACGCTCGCCGCCGATATTCCGCTCGCAATCGACCACTTCCGCTACTTTGCTGGCGCGCTTCGTGCGCAGGAGGGTGGCCTCAGCCAGCTCGATGAGAACACGGTGGCGTACCACTTCCACGAGCCGCTCGGTGTGGTGGGGCAGATCATTCCGTGGAACTTCCCGATTCTGATGGCCGTGTGGAAGCTCGCGCCCGCGCTCGCGGCGGGTAACTGCATCGTGCTGAAGCCGGCCGAACAGACGCCGGCGTCGATTCTCTTCCTATTCGACATCATCGGTGACCTGCTGCCGGCCGGTGTCATCAACATCGTCAACGGCTTCGGTATCGAGGCTGGCGCGCCGCTCGCGTCGCACAAGAAGATCCGCAAGATCGCGTTCACGGGTGAGACCACGACCGGCCGCCTGATCATGCAGTACGCGTCGCAGAACCTCATTCCGGTGACGCTCGAACTCGGTGGCAAGTCGCCGAACGTGTTCTTCGAAGACGTCGCGCAGCAGGACGACGCGTTCTACGACAAGGCCCTCGAAGGCTTCACGATGTTCGCGCTTAACCAGGGCGAAGTGTGCACGTGCCCGTCGCGTGCGCTGCTGCAGAAATCGATCTACGACTCTTTCCTCAGCGACGGCCTCGAGCGCGTCGGCAAGATCGTGCAGGGCAACCCGCTCGACCCCGCCACCATGATCGGTGCGCAGGCGTCGAACGACCAGCTCGAGAAGATTCTGTCGTACATCCAGATCGGTCAGGAGGGTGGCGCGAAGCTGCTCACCGGTGGCGAGCGCGTCGACCTCGGCGGCGACCTGTCTGACGGCTTCTACGTCGCCCCGACCGTTTTCGAAGGCACGAACGACATGCGCATCTTCCAGGAGGAGATCTTCGGGCCCGTGCTCTCAGTCACGAGCTTCGAGAACTTCGACGACGCCATCTCGATCGCGAACGACACGCTCTACGGCCTCGGCGCCGGAGTCTGGAGCCGCTCCGGCGACACCGCCTACCGCGCTGGCCGTGCGATCGAAGCCGGACGCGTGTGGACCAACACCTACCACCAGTACCCCGCGCACGCAGCGTTCGGTGGCTACAAGCAGTCGGGTATCGGCCGCGAAAACCACCTCAAGATGCTCGAGCACTACCAGCAGACGAAGAACCTCCTCGTCAGCTACGCCGAAGGACCGATGGGCTTCTTCTAAGCCCTGTCTTGTTCAATTGACCTCCCCGGGCGCCGGATTGTGAATCCCTTCCTGGCGCCGGCGCCCGGGTGAACAATGGGTCCCCACAGACCAGGGTGGGAGCAGGGCCGCTCCTGCTCCCACCCTTCATTTATTGGCGTTGGGGGAGGGTTTCGGTTTCTTGCTCGGTCGTTGAGCGAGGACGCGGAGCGACCGAGACGAAACGTACCTACTGAATCGAATCGGTGAGGGTGTGCGCATTTCGTAACCAGATGGTTCCGACTCTTCTTTGGAGAGGGGAGCAGGTGGTTCCGGAACCAGCGGAGCGGTGTTTTGATTGGCATGCGTCTCGAAGAAGAGGAGCAAGTGATGAGTGAATTTTCGCGGGTGGCCGTCACCGATGAGGCGGCCGAGCTGCTGCGGCAGCTGACCGGGCAGCACGGGCCGCTGATGTTTCATCAGTCGGGCGGATGCTGTGATGGCAGTGCGCCGATGTGTTATCCGGTGGGGATGTACATGCTCAGTGCCGTCGACGTGCACCTCGGATCGCTGCACGTTGACGGGCTCGAGCCGATCGAGGTGTACATGTCGGAGTCCCAGTTTGAGTACTGGAAATTCACGCACCTCACGATCGACGTCGTCGACGGGCGTGGTGCGGGGTTCAGTGTGGAGAGTCCGACCGGGAAGCGATTTTTGATTCGATCACGCATGCTGACCGACGACGAAGTGCTGCACTTCGGGCTGCTTGGGGAGCGGGCTGCGGGGCGGTGATGGGCTTTCGCGCGGCGGGTGTTCTCGTTGCGCGTAGGTGCTGGTAGCCCCACCGTTCGTCGGGTGAGGATGTGTAGGGGTCGAGGTGCGTATGGACGAGATCGAATCGAACGGGGCGTGATGCCCGGGTTTCTCCGGCATCGCACGGGTTGAGCGAGGACGCGCAGCGACCGAGCCGAAACGCGCCACCCCGGCCTTTCGCTTGGCGCACCCCGGCGCTTGGTTGGCCATGCACCCCGCATCGGTGCGCGTCGGCGCTTCCTCCCCACCCGTGCTGATTGAGGTACGTCTCCACAATCCCGTCGAACGTGCCACCTGAGCATGCGGAAACGGTAGACCAGACACCAACGCACAAGTCGTTGAGCCAACCTCCCCCAGACTCGACACCAGATTCGTAAATATGTACCAATTCATTTCAGAAAGCTATTGACACGTTTAGAACAGTAGTGCGAGAATAGAACATGGCAATCACCACCGGTCTCGAAACTCTGATCCCCGCGCTCTGCGGGCGTCAGAGTGATCCGGCTGTGCGTGATTGCGTGGCGAGCGATTCGGCTGTGTGTGAGCATGACGCCGGCGCGCAGGATGATGCGGCGGAGTTGGCGGCGGGTCGGGAGTTTGCTGCCCGGTTGGGTGCGCTGAGTGATGACCAGTTGTTGGTTGTGAAAGCCCAGATGCTTGCGGTGAACCGGCGGTGGGCTGCAATGATGCAGTCGATGACCGGTATTGTTGCGGCGCGGTCGAGTCGTGAGTTTGGTCATGGTGGTTTGGCGGCGAAGCGGGGGCATCGGTCGGCGGTTTCGATGCTGCAAGCAGACCTTGGCATCAGTAGGGCTGAGGCCACGCGTCTCGTGAATGTCGCTGAAAGTGTGACGGAAGTCACCGGTGCGGCGGCGCGTCCGGATGGGGCGACGACTGACGCGGAGCGTGAAGCGCAAGCCGTCGCCGAAGCAGAAGCACGCGCCAAAGCTGAGGCTGAAGCGAAAGCACGCGGGGAGAGCGGCGAAGACGCCGACCTCGATGACGAGGTTGATGAGACGCTGCTGCCGTGGGATGACGCGTTGAAGGTCGCGAATCGTTCGGGTGTGCTGAGTGGTTCGCAGTTCAACGCGATTACCGCCGGCCTTGGTGACCCGCCCCAGATCAAGCGCGATATCAACGGCGGTCCGGTCAATGACGACTTCACGCGGCTCGTTGGCGACGACGGCGTGGCCGTGACTCGCGACGACGCTGACGCTTTCGATTTGCAGGCGCGGGAGGCGTGGCGGCAGGCTGCGGTTGATTTGATCGCGGAGGCGCAGGTGCGGATGCTCAGCGACCTCCAAGCCCACGCCCGCAGCGTGCGCGACGTTCTCGACCCGGAGGGTGCGGAGCGTCGGTTTACGCGGCGGCATGACGCGCGCGCGTTCCAAATCCGTCAGCTCGATACCGGCGCAATGCGTGCGACGTGGATCATGGACGACATCACCGGCCTTGCCGTCAAGACCGCCCTCGACGCAGCCCTTCGCCCCCGCACCGGCGGCCCGAGGTTCGTGGACTCCGCCGAAGATGCGGCGGCGAAAGAGCTCGCGAACGATCCCCGCAGCAACGATCAACTCGCTCACGACCTCATGGCCGACATCTTCCGTGCCGGGATCCTCGCCGACGCGAAGTCGGTGTTCGGCACGCGTCAGGCGGGTGTTCGTCTCGTGCAGGTCATCACCGATAACGGCCAGCGCGTGAGTGTCGCGCATGCCGAAGATGGTCTCGGCACGCTGCCCGGCACGATCGCCGACCAACACCTCTGCGACGTTGGTGCCACACGCATCCTCGTTGATGGTGACGGCAACCCGTTGAATCTGGGCCGCACGTCGCGAATGTTTACCGCGAAGCAGCGCATGGCACTCGCCGCCCGCGACGGCGGCTGCCGCTGGACCGGCTGCGAACGCCCCGCCTCCTACTGCGAAGCGCACCACATCGATCCGTGGGAAGAAGGCGGCAACACCGACATCGACCGCGGCATCCTGCTCTGCCAGTACCACCACCTCACCCTCCACAACAACCACTGGCGCATCACACGCGAAGGCACAGGCGACTTCACCCTCACCCACCCCGACCACCCACCCCAAATCCTCCCACCCCGCGCCCCACTAACCTACGCATGGCACCACCTCACCCTCCCCGACCGCCAATTCCGGCCAAACCAGGCGAACTCCCGGCCCACCGGCGGCGCCGGTTCCCCACCATCGGGCTCACGCACGCCCCGACCCACCCGAAACACCCCCGCACCGCGCGGCACAGGTCGGTCCAGCACAGCCCTGGCGGGTAGCGGATCGACGGGTAGTCGGTCGAGGGGAACCACTGCGTCTATCCCACCGAGTTCGGATCGATGCCCCGCATCCTCACCCCCAACTTCCCGACCGTCCCGAGCCGCACGGCACGACTCTGCCCGCCGACGCGGCTA
This sequence comes from Microbacterium daqui, assembly GCF_050408675.1. Classification (NCBI taxonomy): domain Bacteria; kingdom Bacillati; phylum Actinomycetota; class Actinomycetes; order Micrococcales; family Microbacteriaceae; genus Microbacterium; species Microbacterium daqui. Next base: position 13,989 of record NZ_JBNTKF010000035.1, read on the forward strand.
CATCACGCTCCCCAGCAACGCGTACCCGATACGCCAGTAGATTTCCGGACCGTCGGTACGCCATCGCAAAGGATCGACCGTCGCGACCCCGCCCCAGCAGCCCCGTCAAAACCTGGCCGCCGTATCCCAGCCGATTCGATCCAGTCGATCCGTTTCGTCTCGGTCGCTACGCGTCCTCGCTCAACTGTCAGTGTGGGTGGTGGCCGACGGTGTCTGCTGACAGGCTCGGTGTTGGTACTTGCTGCTGGACGTGACTCATCGCTCAACTGACCGCGTTTGCGTGTGTCTTGCGCT
>NZ_JBNTKF010000036.1:0-13749 GCF_050408675.1 Microbacterium daqui
TTCGGCGGCCATAGCGAGAGGGAAACGCCTGGTTACATTCCGAACCCAGAAGCTAAGCCTCTCAGCGCCGATGGTACTGCAGGGGGGACCCTGTGGGAGAGTAGGACACCGCCGGACTCCTTTTAGTCAAAATGGCCACCCAACGCTGGGTGGCCATTTTGCATTTACAGACAAATTCGACAGAGGAGATCGTCATGGCAGAAGCGCAAGAACCCCGAGAAGGCGGATCGCGCGCGCCTCGCGACTCCTCGCGTCCGCAGTACCGCGACAACAGCGGTAGCTCGCGCGACCGCCGGCCGCAGCGAGACGGTGACCGCCGCGAAGGCGGCTACCAGCGCCGTGACGGTGCAGCTCCGCGTCGTGACGGTGACCGCCGTGAAGGTGGTTACCAGGGCAACCGCGACGGTGGTTACCCGCGTCGCGATGGGGGCGTTCCGCGCCGTGATGGCGACCGTCGTGAAAGTGGTTCCCAGCGTCGCGATGGTGAGAACCGCGGATGTGGCTGTGAGCGCCGTGAGGGTGGTTTCCAGGGTAACCGCGACGGCGGCTACCAGCGCCGCGAAGGTGGCTACCAGGGCAACCGTGATGGTGCTCCGCGTCGTGAGGGTGGTTACCAGGGTAACCGCGAGGGCGGTCACCAGCGTCGCGAAGGCGGATATCCGGGCAACCGTGACGGTGGTTACCAGCGCCGCGACGGTACCGCTCCGCGTCGTGATGGCGACCGCCGTGAAGGTGGTTACCAGCGTCGCGATGGTGAGAACCGCGAAGGCGGCTACCAGCGCCGTGAGGGTGGTTACCAGGGCAACCGCGAGGGCGGATACCAGCGCCGCGATGACCGTGGCGATGACCGCCGTGCTTCGCGTCCGCCGCAGGACGTCCGCGCAGATCGTCCGCGCGACCCCGAACTTCCCGATGAGATCACCGCACGCGATCTTCACGGTTCCGCTCGCAATGAGCTGAAGACTCTTTCCGCTGAAAACGGCGACGCCGTTGCGCGTCACCTTGCTGCCGCGTCCATGTACATTGACACCGATCCCGAGCTCGCGCACGCACACGCCATGGCGGCGTCGCGTCGTGCCGGCCGTGTTGGTGTCGTTCGCGAAACTGTCGGTATCACCGCCTATGCGACCGGTGACTTCGCGCTGGCTCTGCGTGAGCTCCGCACCTACCGCCGTATTTCGGGCGGCGACGAGCAGATCGCGCTGATCGTGGACAGCGAGCGTGGCATTGGTCGTCCGGAGAAGGCTCTCGAAGAAGGTCGCGCTGTTGACCGCTCGAAGCTCGACGCGGCGACCCGCGTTGAACTCGCGATCGCCATGTCGGGTGCCCGCCTTGACCTCGGCCAGCTCGAGAGCGCACTGGCAGAACTCGACATCCCCGAACTCAACCCCGATGTGGCATTCAGCTACAGTGCGGGCCTCTTTGCAGCACGCGCTGCAGTTCTGGAGGATCTCGGTCGCGCCGAAGAAGCAGCCGAGTGGATGCGTCGTGCGGAAGTCGCCGCCGAGGCAACCGCAACGGATGACTTCGACGAAATGATCGTCGTGGACGAGTCGGAAGACTTCGAGCTCACTCGTGAGCTGGAAGCTGCGGAGCGCCGCGCCGCCTACGAAGCGCAGGAAGCCGCATACGCGGCTGAAGAGGCCCTGTTCCAGGAGATCGAAGCCGCCGAAGCCGCAGCTCTCGCTGGCGAGACTGAGTCCGACGATGACGACGAGTCCGACGACGACGACGACGATGACGACGACGATGACGACGACGAGTCTGACGACGACGATGACGACGACGATGACGACGACGATGATGACGACGATGATGACGATGACGACGATGATGACGATGACGAGGCACTGAAGTCGGAGGACAAGAAGAAGTCCAAGGACGACAAGGACAAGAAGTCGAAGAAGGACAAGAAGTCGAAGAAGGACAAGAAGAAGTCCAAGGACAAGAAGGACAAGAAGTCCGAAAAGACTGACGCGGAAAAGGCTGAAAAGAAGGCGAAGAAGAAAGCGAAGAAGGCGGCCAAGAAGGCTGCCGAGGCGGCCGAGAAGTAATGGGCCTGTTTTCGCGCGTTGCCTCGACCGTGATGCCGCTCGACGGCGTCGACACGATTCTCGCCGACCTTGATGGCGTGGTTTACGCGGGCCCCGGTGCCCTGCCGCACGCTGTCGAGTCGCTGAACCGTGCCCGCGCAACCGCACGCATCGGCTACATCACCAACAACGCCGCCCGCACCGACGTCACCGTCGCCGATCACCTCACCGAGCTCGGCCTGCAGACCACGCCCGATGAAATCGTGACGAGCCCCCAGGCAGCCGTGCGCCTGTTGCGCACGACGGTTGCTGATGGTTCCACCATCCTCGTGGTCGGTGGCGAAGGTCTCGTTGTCGAACTTGAAAAGGCCGGTTACACGGTCACGCGTTCGTCGGACGATAACCCTAACGCCGTTGTGCAGGGCTTCGCCCCCAACGTCGACTGGAGTCAGCTCGCCGAAGCAGCGTACGCTCTCGCGGTGCCCGAGGCTGAGGGCGGCATTCCATGGATTGCCACGAATACCGACTGGACGATCCCGCAGGCACGCGGAACCGCGCCCGGCAATGGCACGTTGGTGTCGGCTGTGCACACGGCCGTTGGGCGTCTCGCCACGGTCGCGGGCAAGCCCGAAAAGCCGATCTTCGACGTCGCGGTCGACCGATTCGCGGCTAAGAAGGCGCTATTCATCGGTGACCGTCTCGACACCGATATTGCCGGCGCACAGAGCGCAGGAATCGACTCGGTGTTGGTACTCACCGGCATCGATCGCCCGAAGCACGTGCTCGCGGCCCCGTCGCACGCACATCCGACCTACATCCTCCCTGACCTGCGCGGCCTCTTCGAGCCGTATCCGGTCACCACGGTGAAGGGTGACGTCGTGTCGGTGCGCGGCGCATCGGTGCGCGTCGAAGGAACCGACATTCGTATTTTGTCGGAGGGCGACCAGATCGACCTCCTTCGGGCCGCGGCACACGCGATTTGGGCGACCGGTCGACAGATCTTCGGATTCCGCGTTCCGGAGAAGCTGTACGAAGACCCGTTTCTCGTTCGTCGATAAAGGTTCACTCGCGCCCCGACCGCGTAGTCTGGAGGCGTGAGTACCCCGTCGAATGACCCCAGTGCCGGTTTCGTCAGCCGCGTGCGCGTGATTGAAGAGCAACCGCTCGAATCGCGCGCAGCCGGATACGCCGGGCTGCATGACGAACTCGCCAAGCGCCTTGACGCCCCGGTGACCCGTAGCGCCAGCGAGCCCGCCGAATGACCCGCCTCGACGCGGCACTCGCCGACCGTGGCCTTGCCCGGTCACGCACTCACGCCGCCCGCCTCATTGCCGATGGCCTGGTGACCGTCAACGGCCGCGGCATCGTAAAGGCGTCGCACGCGGTGACCGACACCGACGAGATTGCCGTCGCTGGTGCTGACCACTACGTGAGCCGCGCCGCCCACAAACTCATCGCCGCGCTCGATGCGTTCCAGATCGATCCGACCGGCCGTACGGCCCTTGACATGGGGGCCTCCACGGGCGGTTTCACCCAGGTGCTCCGCAAACGCGGCGCGAGCGCGGTCATGGCCGTCGACGTGGGCCACGACCAGCTCGACGCCCAAATCGCAGCAGACCCTGGCGTGCACGCAGTCGAGGGCTTCAACGTGCGCTACATGACGCCCGAAAACCTCGCCGCCGCCACCGGCATCACCGAGCGTCCGACGCTCGTTACCGGTGACCTCTCGTTCATCTCTCTCGATCACGTTCTCCCCGCCGTCGCCGCCACCGCAGCACCCGGCGCCGACATCGTGCTGCTCATCAAACCGCAGTTCGAAGTGGGCCGCACTGCGGTCAAGGGTGGTCTCGTGACCGACGCCGCCACCCGCGCTGACGCGGTCGCACAAGTGCTGTGGACGGCATGGGACCTCGGCTTTGGTGTGCACGGACTCACGCCCAGCCCGATCGTCGGCACGCACGGCAACAGTGAGTACCTTGTGCATCTTTCTGACACGGGCGGCGAAAACCCGACAGAATATCGAGACCAGATCCAACGAATGACGGAGCGCGCATGAGCGAACGCAATATCCTCGTTGTCGTCCACGCCCATCGCGACGACACCGTGGCCGCAGCTGAACGCATCTATCACTCGCTAAAAGCCGCCGGTGCCCGCTGCGTGCTGAGCGCCGATGACATGCGCGATCTCCGCGAGGTCGCCGACAACCAGGCGATTCTCGATGACTTCCTCGTGCTGGGCGAAAACGTCGCGGTTGACGACGTCGAGTTGGCAATTGTGCTGGGTGGCGACGGAACCATCCTGCGCGCAGCAGAGTTGGTGCGGGGGCGCGCTGCGCCGATTCTCGGCATCAACATGGGTCACGTCGGCTTCCTCGCCGAGAGTGAGCGCGACGACATGGACGAAGCCGTGCGCCGCGTCATCGCGGGGGAGTACACGGTTGAGGAGCGCCTCGCGCTCTCCGTTCGCGTGAAAAACCGCGAGGGCGACACGATTTACGAAACGTGGGCGCTCAACGAAGCCACGGTCGAAAAGGCATCGCGCGAGCGCATGCTCGAGGTCGTCATCGCGATCGACCGGCGTCCGCTGTCGAGCTTCGGCTGCGACGGCGTCGTACTGTCGACGCCCACCGGATCCACCGCCTACAACTTTTCTGCCGGCGGCCCCGTGATCTGGCCAACGGTGCAAGCCATCAGCGTGGTTCCGCTCTCTGCCCACGCACTCTTCGCTCGTCCGCTCGTCATCGATCCGTCATCATCGGTGACCATCGAGGTGCTGCAGCGGAACCAGGGCACGGGTGTGCTGTGGTGTGACGGCCGTCGTTCGCACGACTTGCCGCAGGGGGCTCGCGTCATTGTGCGGCGTTCGGCGCAGCCGGTGCGCCTGGCGCGCCTGCACACCGCACTGTTTACCGACCGCCTCGTGAACAAATTTCAGCTTCCGGTTGACGGGTGGCGCGGTGCTGACCCGGCAACGTCGGCGATTCCGACCATCAAGGACGCCACGGCATGATCGAAGAGATGCGCCTGCGCGATCTCGGCGTTATCGCTGAGGCGACGCTACCGATGGGTGCGGGCTTCACCGCGATCACGGGTGAGACCGGCGCCGGTAAGACCATGGTTGTGACCGGGCTCGGGTTGCTCCTTGGCCAGCGCGCTGACTTCTCCGCCGTGCGTGCTGGTGCTTCGCAAGCCAGCGTTGCTGGCGTGTGGGTGGTTTCCTCGGCTGGTGCCGTCGCCGAGCGCGTGGCTGACGCGGGCGGCGAGCTCGAAACCATCGACGATGCCACGAGCGAGCTGTATTTGTCGCGTAGCATCACCGCCGAGGGGCGCAGCCGCGCGAGCGTCGGCGGCGTGAAAGCCCCCGCAAGCGTGCTGAGCGATCTCGCTGACAACCTCATCGTCGTGCACGGTCAGTCTGACCAGTTGCGACTGCGGTCCGCCGCCGCACAGCGCGAGGCGCTCGATCGCTTCGGTGGGCCGGCCATCGCACAGGCCGCTGACGCCTACCGCGATGCCTACACGCGGTTCACGGCGCTCGATGTGCGCATCGCTGAAATCACCCAGCACCGTGACGCCCGCATTGCCGAGGCCGCACACTTGCGTGGTGTGCTCGCCGACATTGAGCAGGCCGACCCGCAGCCGGGCGAAGACGACGAACTCGCGCAGCGCGCCGAGCGCCTCGCCAACGCTGAAGACTTGCGCCTCGCCGCGGCGACCGCGCACGAAGCGCTCTCCAGCGAAGAAGACACTGCCGACGTGCTCGCGCTGATCGCCGAGGCTCGGCGCTCCCTCGAGCGTGCCGCAGACCCGGCGCTCACAGCGCTGGCGGAACAATTGGCTGAGTTGAGCTATCGGGCAACAGACATTGCGCAAGAGCTTTCCGGCTACCTCGCTGACCTGGACGAAGCGGGGCCGCACGAGCTCGCAACCGTGGAAGAACGCCGCGCTGTGCTCGGCGGGCTCATCCGTGCCCACGGCTCGCTCGCCGCGGCGATCGATCTGCTGACCACAGGTTCCGCACGCCTCGCCGAACTCGACGATGACCCCGACGCTCTCGAACGCCTCACAGCTGAACGCGAAACGCTGGCCGCAGAACTCGACGCCTGCGCTGCCGCCCTCACCGCCGCGCGCACCGAAGCCGCCGGCCGGCTCGGTGCAGCCGTCACCGCAGAGCTCCGCGAACTCGCACTGCCCGACGCTCGACTCGAAGTGCAGGTCGCGCCGACGGCACCCACCGCGAGCGGCCGCGACGAAGTCACGATCCTCCTGGCTCCGCACCCGGGTGCCTCACCGCGACCCGTCGCGAAGAGCGCATCGGGTGGTGAACTGAGCCGCGTCATGCTCGCGATCGAAGTCGTGATGAGCGCGTCTGACCCGGTGCCGACCTTCGTCTTCGACGAGGTCGACGCTGGCATCGGTGGCGCAGCAGCCATTGAAGTGGGCCGTCGCCTTGCGCGCCTGGCCCAGAGCTCACAGGTCATCGCCGTCACTCACCTGGCCCAGGTTGCCGCCTTCGCCAACAACCACCTCAGCGTTGTGAAGCAGAGCGACGGCAGCGTCACCGCGTCGAGCGTGCGCACCCTCGACGGTACCGACCGCGAAGCCGAAATGGCACGCTTGCTCTCCGGAATGACTGACTCCGACGCGGCCCTCGCCCACGCGCGCGAACTCCTGGCTCTGCGCGAAACGATCTAGCCCCTATTCCGTCGGAGAAACCCGACGAGCACGAAAGACACCCATGCACGAAGNCCTCGCCCACGCGCGCGAACTCCTGGCTCTGCGCGAAACGATCTAGCCCCTATTCCGTCGGAGAAACCCGACGAGCACGAAAGACACCCATGCACGAAGATGCCCCGGTTCGCACGCCCCGCACGATCCTCACCTACGTCGGCATCGGCGTCACCGCGGGTCTCCTGTCGGGCCTGTTTGGCGTCGGCGGCGGAACCATCATCGTGCCGTTCCTGGTGATGTTCCTCGCCTACAACCAGCGTCTGGCTGCCGGCACATCGCTCGCCGCGATCGTGCCGACGGCAACGGTCGGCGTGATCTCGTACGCCGTGACCGACTCGGTGGCGTGGATTCCTGCGCTCATCCTGGCTGCTGGTTCCGTCATCGGCGCACAAATCGGAACCGCCCTGCTGCCGAAAATCTCACAAACCGTACTGCGATGGGGCTTCGTCGGCTTCATCGTGGTCGTCATCGTGAGCCTGTTCATCATCGTGCCGTCGCGCGACGCGCAGTTTGTGCTCGACCCCCTCACGATCAGCGGCCTCGTCGTGCTGGGCCTCATCACCGGCGTGCTCGCTGGCCTCCTTGGTGTGGGTGGCGGCGTGATCGTCGTGCCCGTGCTGATGGTGGTGTTTGGTATTAGCGATCTCATCGCGAAGGGCACGTCGCTGTTGATGATGATTCCGACGGCGATTAGCGGAACCATTGGCAACCTGAAGCGCAAAAACGTCGACATTCTGGGTGGCTTGTTGATCGGCTTGTCTGCGGCCGCAACGACCGCTGTCGGCGCCTGGATCGCCGTGAATGTCGACCCTCGTGTTGCCAACGCTCTCTTCGCCGGATACCTCGTCTTCATCGCCGTGCAGATGGCGATCAAGGCGATCAAGGGCCGCCGCCAGAAGGGTTAAGTCCGGCCCCTGCCCAGCACCCACAAGTCTCGCTCGTTAGGATAAGAACGTGCCCGTAAATCCGGATCTTGTCGGCCAGGAGTTCCCGCCGACCGATGCTTACCTTGTTGGTCGTGAGAAGGTGCGCGAGTTCGCGCGCGCTACGTTCGCGGAAGACCCGCAACACCACGACCCCGAAGCCGCTCGCGCCCTCGGCTATGCCGACGTTGTCGCGCCGCCGACCTTCGCGATGGTGATTCAAGACCTCACGATTCACCAGCTGCTGAATGCGCCGAACTCGGGCATCGAACTGCAGAACCTGATTCACGCGGAGCAGAAGTTTCGCTACTCCCGCCCCATCGTTGCGGGTGATGAGCTGACGGCAACGCTGTCGGTCACGGGTCTGCGCGCGATGGGCCCGGCCACGATGATCAACAGCGAAACCACGATCGTTGACGCTAGCGGCGAGCACGTTGTGACCGCCATTTCGGTTTTGCTCGCGGGGGAGGCCAGCGCATGACGTACACCGTCGGCGACATCGTCGCAGAACGTTCGCTTCACATCACTCGTGACGCTCTCGTCAAGTACGCGGGTGCTTCGGGTGACTTCAACCCGATTCACTACCGCGACGATATCGCGGCATCCGTCGGCCTGCCTGGTGTGCTGGCACACGGCATGCTCACGATGGGCATTGCGGTCGGAACCATCATCTCGGCTCTCGGAGACTCCGCGCGCATCCGCGAATACGGTGTGCGCTTCACCCGCCCCGTCGTCGTCGACGCCGTGAACGGTGCCGATATCGACATCACGGCTAAAGTTGCCGCGATCACCGACGAGGCGATCCGCATTGACCTGACCGTCGTGTTCGAAGGCAAGGCCGTGCTCGGCAAGGCACAGGTCTTCGTCGCGCCCGAGAAGGACTAACGTGCCCGACGTCACCCCCCGTCCGCTCGCCGAGCTGACCACCCTTCGCGTTGGCGGTACGCCCCGACGCCTGGTCGAAGTCACTTCACGTGATGAAGCCATCGACGTTCTCCGCGAGGTCTGGGGAAGCGGCGACGACTGGCTCGTGCTGGGCGGCGGCTCGAACCTCTTCGTCGGTGACGACGACCTCGACATGACCGTCGTGCGGTTGCGCAACGAAGGCATCACGGTCGTGGGCTCACCCGAACCCGGTGTGGTGCGCGTGCGCGTCGAGGCTGGTCATGAGTGGGACGTGTTCGTCGGCTGGACAGTGAGCGCTGGGCTCGCTGGGGTTGAGGGTCTCTCCGGAATCCCCGGAACCGTGGGTGCGGCTCCGGTGCAGAACATCGGCGCTTATGGGCAAGAGGTCGTGCAGACCCTGCACGAGGTTGAGTTGATCGACGCCAACACGTGGGATGTCGTCACGGCTCCGGCTGCCCGCTTGGGTCTCGGATTCCGCACCTCCGTACTCAAATCGCACTATGGTTCCGTTGCCGACTATCACGCGGTGATTCTTTCGGCGACCTTCGACCTGCGTGCCGTCGGCACCGAGCCGGTCGCGGTCGCGGGGGAGCAGCTACGCCAGGCGTTGCGGCTAGACGACGACGCGCGCATTTCGCTTGCCGACATTCGCGCGACCGTGCTCGAGACCCGTGCCTCGAAGGGCATGGTGCTCAACGACGCTGACCCCGATACCTACAGCGCGGGCTCGTTCTTCCAGAACGCGATTCTGCCGGAGTCGTTCGTGCGCACGCTGCCGGAGGAATGCCCGCGCTGGCTCATGCCGGGTGTTGCTGAGGTCGCTGATCGGGTTATTCCGCTGGGCCAGTATGACGGGTACGTGCGGCCGGTGGTGCATGCAGAACGCACCTTCAAGGTGAGTGCCGCGTGGCTCATTGAGCACGTGGGCATTCGCAAGGGATTTCGTTTTCCGGGGTCAAACGCCGGCCTATCGACGAAGCATGCACTGGCGTTGACGAACCGTGGCACTGCGCGTGCGGAGGAGCTGGCAGAACTCGCCCGATTCATTCGTGGGCGAGTACATTCGGAGTACGGACTCCTGCTGGAGCCCGAGCCGATTCTGGTCGGCGTAGACATCTAGGCGCGAGGAGGCGCGATGACGGATTCGCAGTATCCCGGGCCGCCGCCGCCCTTGCCGCAGCAGCCGTCATCACCGAGCTACCACGGTTTTGGGGCACCGCCCCCGCCGTACCTGGCGCAGCCGTCGTACGCCTCCCAGCCGCCGTACGCCTCCCCGCCGCCGTATGCGGACCAACCCCCGTACGGGTCCTCCTCGTGGTCGGCGCCCCCGCCGCCCAGGAAGAAGCGCCACACCGGTCTCATCGTCACGGCGACGCTCGTCACGGTGGCGGCTGCCGCCGGTGTTGCGGGTTTCATCGTGTGGCAGAACGCTGCCGAAGCGACCTATGAAGCGGCTGTCGAGCAGTTGGAGGCGGCACAAGACAACGTCGTCGCAGCGAACACCGCAGGCACCGCGACGATCGCCGACGCTGAAGCCCGGCAGCTCGCCGCGGACACGATTGAACAGGCCGACACGACGGGGCTGTTTGACGCGACGCTGGCGCAATCATTCACCGATAGTGCGACCGCCCTCGACACGGCGCTCGCGGCAGCGCCGGAGGAGTTAACGCAGCCACGCTCGCCCGGCACAATGCCCGCGCTGCCGTGGGAACGCGAGGCAGAAGCCGCAGCGATAACGTCCCGCGCCGATGACGCGAACGACGACATTGTCGCATTCGACAACGACATCGAATTAGTGGCGAACGCCTCAACCACGCTCGACTCCGCGGCGGCCGACTTCTTTGGTTCCGTCACCACATACTCTGAGTCACTCATCACCGCGAACATCGCGGCCAAGAACGAGACGAAAGTGTCGTTCCAACGTGCGACCAGCGCCGTGACGCAGTTCACCGAGCTCAATGGTTCCAGCGCCGCGGCCGTCACCGCCTATGTCGATGCCGCCACCGCCGTCATCGCCTCGCAGCAGGCGGAACTCGACGAGAAAGCCGGGCCACTGCTCACTTCGCGACTCGAGGTCGAGCAGTTCGCCCGCGACCTCGCGCCGGGTATCATGCTGGACTTTGATTGGGCGCCGATCGTGGCCGGTGCGGGCGGTGGGCTGTCGGTGGGCGGAACCACGCACTGGTGGATGGATCCGGGGTACGCGACGATCACGCTGAGCGATTCGGTAGCGGAGCTCTGGGGCACGCAGTACGACCCGATGGTGCGTGCACTCGTGGCGCACGAAGTGGGTCACGCCCTCACGATTCGCTGCGGTGACATGTACGACTGGTCGACGCAGGAGAGCATCGAGGAGTGGGCAACCGCCTGGGCGATCGTGAACGGGTACACCGGCGAAGGCAACGGTGTCAGCGTGTATGGTGAGCCGCCGCAGAGCATGCTCGACGCCGCGCGCGGCTGCTCGTGACCTTGCATGAATGACAAAGGTGGGCCGGTTCTCGAAAGAACCGGCCCACCTTTTGTCGATGCTTAGGAGAACAGCTCCTGCAGGCGGCGTACGCCCTCAAGCAGTTCTTCGTCGCCGAGTGCGTACGACAGACGAATGAAGCCCGACGGGCCGAAGGCCTCACCCGGAACCACGGCAACCTCAACCTCATCGAGGATCAGGTCGGCAAGCTCAAGGCTCGTGGTCGGTGTCTTGCCGCGCCACGTCTTGCCGAGCAGGCCCGTGACGTCGGGGTACACGTAGAACGCGCCGAGCGGGTTCGGAACCTTCATGCCCTCGATCTTGTTGAGCTCGGTCACGATGAGCTGGCGACGGCGGTCGAATGCCTGACGCATCTGCTCGACCTCGTCTTGCGGACCGGTGAGAGCCGCGATTGCGCCGCGCTGCGCTACGTTGTTGACGTTGCTCGACAGGTGCGACTGCAGGTTAGCGGCGACCTTGATGGCGTCCTTCGGGCCGACCATCCAGCCCACACGCCAACCGGTCATCGCATACGTCTTAGCGACACCGTTAACGAGGATCGTCTGGTTCGCGAGTGCCGGAACCGCTTCGACTATTGACACGGCCTTCGTGCCTTCGTAGACGAGGTTCTGGTAAATCTCATCGGTGATGACCCAGATGCCGTGCTCAAGAGCCCACTCGCCGATGGCCTTCGTCTCTTCGGGAGTGTAGACCGAACCGGTCGGGTTCGACGGAGACACGAAGACGAGCACCGTGGTCTTCTCGGTGCGAGCGGCCTCCAGCTGCTCGACGGTAACCTTGTACTCCTGGTCGGAGCCAGCGAAAACCTCGACGGGCACACCGTCGGCGAGGGCGATGGCCTCGGGGTAGGTGGTCCAGTACGGGGCAGGGAGGAGAACCTCGTCGCCCGGGTTTACGACGGCCTGGAACGCCTGGTAAACGGCCTGCTTGCCACCGTTCGTGACAATGATCTGGCTCGGCTCGACCTGAAGCCCCGAGTCACGGAGCGTCTTCGCGGCAATAGCCTCGCGAAGCTCCGGCAGGCCAGCGGCCGGCGTGTACCGGAAGTTCGCCGGGTTGTGCATGGCCGCAATACCTGCGTCCACAATGAACTGCGGCGTCGGGAAGTCCGGCTCGCCCGCGGCGTACGAAATCACCGGGCGACCTTCGGCCTTCAAGGCCTTGGCCTTGGCATCAACCTTGAGGGTCGCCGATTCGGCGATGGCGGAAAGTTTACGAGAAAGGGGTGCACGCTCAGTCACCCTTTGAGCGTACTCCGCCAGCGCGAATCACGGTGCCGAGATTTCGAGGAAAGAATGTCTGCATTTATGGCTGAGGTGAGACAAAACCGTGGGGGAGCGGAACCACGTGGCCGTCGCAGAGGATTGCCCAGTACCGTGGAGATATGAAGGTCGAACGAGTCACCCGCACGCAATCCGTCGTTGACGGGTTGCTTGATGAGATCATCGCGGGTCGCGTCGTTGCGGGAGAACCACTCCCGGCCGAGGCTGACCTCGCCGACCTGCTGGGCGTCTCGCGACTGACCGTGCGTGAGGGCGTTCGCCTCCTGCAGGCACAGGGCGTCATTGTTCCGGTTCCGGGCAGTCGTCACCGCGTCGCCCCCGTCGACGAATGGACGGGACTCGAAGCCGTCGTGCGCTACGGCCGCAGTGGGGGAGCGCGCCGTCGGTCGGCGCTCGACCTGCTCGACATGCGCGTCATGTTTGAGACCGGTGCCGCCGAGCTCGCCGCTCCACGCTGCTCCGCCGAGCACATCGCTGAGCTCGAGGCGTTGCTGACCCGCATGCGCTACGCACACGCGAACGGTGATGTTCCAGGTTTCGTTGATGCCGACCTGGCTTTTCATGACGTGATCTTCGCGGCCGCTGGCAACCGCATTCTGCTGGCATCGGTGCGTCCGCTGACCGCGCTGCTGCAGGATTCGCGGAGCGAAACGAGCGCCGTCTTCGACATTCGTGAGCACGCGCTGGCCGAGCACGCCGCTGTTCTTGAAGCGATGCGCACGCGCTCGGGCGAAGCTGCTCGTGCCGCGATGGCGAGCCACATGCGACAAACGCGCGACGACCTGCTGCACTACGTGCTCGGCGAGTAGCGATCGGGTGGGGTTGCCAGACCGAAAACATCGGCGTACCATCGTTATCTGATATCGGATAACTCTCCGGTATTACGCAATCTTTCCGAACGAAGGAGTTCCCGTGCACGTCGACGCGCTTCTGGCCCTGGATTCATCCGTCGATTCCGCTCCGGTTCACTTTCGATGAAGTTGAGCCGCCGCCGATCAGTCTCAGGTGGGTCGAGCAACTCATGCACACCGCGAATTCGTCGGGCGGGATCACGCTCGTTGATGAAGTGTTGGATGCCCCTGAGATCGAAGCTGCTGCAGACTAGAGCAGATCCCAGCTTCCGGATAGGCCGAGTGTCAACACGGCTTGGTCGGAGTCCAGTGTCACGTGTTCTTCGGTGATGATCACGTGACTGTGGGGCGTGACCAGGGAGCGGACGAGTCGATCTCCTGCGGCTTCGAAGCGCACCACTCTTCCCGTGCTAGCTGTACTGACCTCGACCGTTGTTGATTCGGTCGATGGGGGTCTTGCCTCCGATGCCGAGGTGGTGCCTGTCTAGGTTGTAGTGGTCGAGCCAGGTCGTCAAGGCGGCGGCTCGGTCGTCGT
>NZ_JBNTKF010000037.1:0-12972 GCF_050408675.1 Microbacterium daqui
CAACACAATGCGGAGCTTCTTCTCCGCCGGGATCGTCGGGGGACGACTCATGATGATTCAGACCTTTCAATAGGGGCGCTGCCTCAGCAACTAACTACCCCTGCCACATAGTCTGACGCGCGACACGCTCAACCAACAGGGAAAGCGACCCGCTCAACCAACAGGGAAGGCGCCCGCTCAACCAACAGGGAAAGCGACCCGCTCAACGGCGAGGGCAAGAAAAGGGGCCGCTCAACGTGCACAACAGGGCTCGCTCACCCCCCCTCGAGGGCAGAATCGAGGGCTTCAGACAAACAAGAGACGCGGCACGGGAGTCGAAACCCCCGTACCGCCTCACAGCGATAACGCTAGAGCTTACACAACACCCATCGCGGTCATCGCGTCGGCCACCCGGAGGAAGCCGGCGATGTTGGCGCCGGTGCTGTAGCTACCCGGGGCGCCGTACTCGTCGGCGGTCTCGAGGCAGCTGTCGTGAATGTCGGTCATGATGACCGAGAGACGCTGGTCGGTGTACTCGAAGCTCCACGAGTCGCGCGAAGCGTTCTGTTGCATCTCCAGGGCGCTCGTGGCCACACCACCGGCATTGACGGCTTTGCCCGGGGCGAAGCGCAGGATCGGGTCTTCGACGAAAACACGCGTTGCTTCGGGGGTGCACGGCATGTTGGCACCCTCAGCGACGATGATGCAGCCGTTCTTCACAAGCGTGATGGCAGCCTGCTCGTCGAGCTCGTTCTGCGTGGCACACGGCAGCGCGATGTCGCACGCAACGTCCCAAATCGAGCCGTTCGATACGAACGTGGCGTCGCGCTCTTCGGCGTACTCCGAGATGCGTCCGCGACGCACTTCCTTGATGTTCTTCACGAGCTCAAGGTCGATGCCGTTTTCGTCAATGATGTAGCCAGACGAGTCACTCATCGCGACGACCTTGCCACCGAGCTGGTGCACCTTCTCGACCGCGTAGATCGCAACGTTACCCGAACCCGAAACGACGACGCGCTTGCCTTCGAAAGAATCATTCGAAGCCTTCAGCATTTCGCGAACGAAGTAAACGGTTCCGTAGCCCGTGGCCTCGGTGCGAACGAGCGAGCCGCCCCACCCGATGCCCTTACCGGTCAGCACGCCCGACTCGTAACGGTTCGTGATGCGCTTGTACTGGCCAAACATGTAGCCAATCTCGCGGCCGCCCACGCCGATGTCACCGGCAGGAACGTCGGTGTACTCGCCAATGTGGCGGTAGAGCTCGGTCATGAACGACTGGCAGAAGCGCATGATCTCATGGTCGCTGCGGCCCTTGGGGTCGAAGTCGGAACCACCCTTGCCGCCGCCGATGGGCATGCCGGTGAGAGCGTTCTTGAAGATCTGCTCGAAGCCGAGGAACTTAATGATGCCGAGGTAAACCGACGGGTGGAAGCGCAGGCCACCCTTGTACGGGCCCAGTGCGGAGTTGAACTCAACGCGAAAACCGCGGTTCAGCTGAACGCGGTTGTTGTCGTCCGTCCACGGCACACGGAAAATGATCTGGCGCTCCGGCTCGCAGACTCGCTGCAGAATGGCGGCTTCGGTGTATTCCGGACGCTTCTGAATAACGGGAGCGAGGCTCTCAAAGACTTCGCGGACGGCTTGGTGAAACTCTGCTTCGCCGGGGTTTCGCGCCACGACTTCGTCGTAGATCGAAACAAGGCGATCGTGTACAGGCGTCATAGAAACTGCAATCCAACTCTGTGCAATCACTTGCGTGCTTGCGTTTTTTGGGGAGGGGCTCCGGCGTTCCGAAGCGGCCCGCGGCCTCAAATGCAAGTAGAGGATCCCTCGCTCGCAAACGGCTTCTGCGCGCACGCCACCCGGGTCGAAAGGCGCGAAACGCGTCATGCCAAGGCATCGCCGGTGAAGCCGCAGTTCTCTGAGCATACCTGCCGACTCTCGATGCGCCACATCCAGATTTCAGAGGGCCAGTTTTATGACGAGATTGGAACCACGGCGCCGGTAGCAACGCGGCGACGGTATGAAGACGGCGATTCGCCCGTCATCTGCTTGAACGTGCGCAACAGGCGATCTTCGCTCCCGAAGCCCGAAAGGTGCGCGATGCGACGGATCGAAAACGACGGTTCATTGATCAGCAATTGCTCGGCGTGAGCGGCACGGCGGTCGCGAATAAGCGTCGCAATCGACGGTCCGCGGCCCTCGAACAGCCCATACAGATAGCGGCGCGATGAGCCGAGCGCCGCGGCAATGCGGTCGGCGTCAAGTTCAACGTCGGTGTAGTGCTCGTCGATCAGTTGCATCGCGCGAGCACGCGTCTTCTCAGTGACGTCATCGGTGAGCTGATCAGAATCGTGCTCAGCCAGAATTCCGATGAGAACCTCGATGATGCCCGCCTCAAGCACCAGTGCTTCATCTTCCGGGCATCCGCCGAAGATGCTGTCAACCATCCTCAGGACGGCAGCGCACAGCACCCCGCCTTCCCAGCACTGGCCGTTGAGCTGACGGGTGTCGATACCGCGAGACTCCAGATAGCGGAACGGCAAATGTGCAACGGTCAGCGCGGTACCCGGTTCGGTACGCGACTCGAGCGGGCGATCCATCCGAAACGCGGCAACGCCGCCGGGGCGATGAATCTGCGTTTGCCCCTCCGACGTCGCCGTCATCTCCCCCTCGTGCAAAAAGCCGAGCGAAAGGGTCGCGGCGTAATCATCAGCGAGGTATTCGTGGTCGCGACGAAAGCTAAAGCCACCACCGTTGTAGCGATACAGCGTGATTCTGCGACCCCGCCAAATCTGAATTTCATCGCCGTGAACAGCGGAATGCCCACCCCAGAGCCTGACCTCGGCCATCGCGTGCAACTCGTCGAACCCTGAGCGGCTCGCCACACGCTGGTCTTGACTCCTCATACAAACACCTCTCCCGTTGGTGCTGCAACAACGCCGTCGACGTTGCCGTCAGGGCAACGACAACGACAACATCGCACGCATTCGGGTGTGTGCGACGAGCATTTGTTGTTCCCCCCAGGTACAACCACTATCCAGTCTATCCCGCGCCTCTGACATCCACAGTCGATTTGATATCGAAAGCGGAACACTTCGCGGTTTTGCACCCAGTATGCAGATGCTTGGCAGGAGGGATCGTGGCGAGTGGAGGGCGGCTGCAGAGGAGCGGAACCACCGGTGCGGCTGCGACACTGGTGCCCCTGCGACAATGGTGGGGTGACTACGTCCCCTCGCCCCTCAGCTCGCACGATTTCACTGTCGTTTCTTACCGACCTGATTTTGGTCGTGCTGTTTGCCGCGCTCGGCCGCGCTTCGCACGACAGCGAGCCGTTCGGCATCGGCCTGATCGGCACCGCGTGGCCGTTCGTTGTCGCGCTCATGATCGCGTGGGCGGCAAGCTTCGTGCTACGAAAGCCCACCGCCGTGGTTCCGACGGGTCTCATCATTTGGGTTGTGACGGTCGCTGGTGGTCTCGGTATTCGCGTGCTCGCCGGCGACACGGCCGCGGTGCCGTTCATCATCGTGGCGACGATTACACTCGCCGTTTTCTTGCTCGGCTGGCGCCTGATCGCGATGCTCGTCACCAAGAAGCGCCGCGCTTAACACCAGCACCCCAGACAGCGAAAACCGGCCCGATGCGAAAAGCACCGGGCCGGTTTTGCGTTACGGCATTACAAGAAGGCGTCGGTGAGGTGGTTGGCCGTACCGAAGCGGTGGGCGGTGACCGACACTGCCTGCTCCTGCACGAATGGCAGCATCTCGATGCGACCGGCCTCCGTGACGGCGCCCGCGTAGATCGCAAGATCCGGCGCACCGTTCGTTGCCTCAGCAAGCTGCTTGGTGGTTCCGCCGATCAAACGCACCCGCATACCCATGCGGTCGTGCGGCAGTGCGCCGATGCGAGCGGCGAACGCGGCATCGTCTTCAACGGTGACGACACCCGCGCCAGCAGCTTCGGCGAGGTGGCTGGGCACGGCAACCGCGCTCGACACCGTCACCGTCGCACCGGCACGCTTCGCAGCACCGAGCACGCGCACGAGCGACACGAGCGGCTCGCCCTCCGAAAGCCGCACGTGCACGTGGCGCGGGCGGTAGCGGAACACGTTGCGCTCAGCGGTGAGGCCTGAGCGGTCGATTGCCGCACCAAACTCCTGCGCGAAGGCCGCAGCGTCACTCGCGAATGCGCGGGCAAGCATCGCCTTCTCCGCCGCCGTGCCACTGAAGGCACCTTCGAGTGGCGAGATCGTTGCTGCCGGTGCGATCGTGGCTTGCGCCGGAAACCACGTGCCGAGGCCGATCAGGTAGTTCGGGCCACCGGCCTTGGTTCCGGCACCAACGGCCGACTTCTTCCAGCCACCGAACGGCTGGCGCTGCACGATAGCGCCCGTGGTACCGCGGTTGACGTAGAGGTTTCCGGCCTCAATGTGCGTGAGCCACTGGTTGATTTCGGCGGCGTCGAGCGAGTGCAAGCCCGACGTTAGACCGTAGTCAATGTCGTTCACGATCGCGATGGCCTCGTCGAGCGTCTTCGCGGTCATGATGCCGAGAATCGGGCCGAAGTACTCCACGCGGTGGTACTCGCTGCCGCGCTGCACGCCGTCGCGCACGCCCGGGCTCCACAGCTTCGCGCTGTCGTCGAGCTGGCGCGGCTCGATCAGCCACGACTGGCCAGACTCGATGGTCGTGAGCGCGGTCTTGAGCTTGCCGCGTGCCGGCTCAATGATCGGCCCCATTTGGGTCGTCGCGTCGGTCGGGTAGCCCACAGCGAGCGAACTGACGGCGTCAAGCAGCTGGTTCCGGAACCGCGGAGAAGAAGCGACGGAACCAACGAGCACGACGAGCGAGGCGGCCGAGCACTTTTGCCCGGCGTGGCCGAACGCGGAGGCGACGACGTCTTTCACCGCGAGGTCAAGGTCGGCGCTGGGCGTCACGATGATCGCGTTCTTGCCGCTCGTCTCGGCGAGCAGCGGGAGATCCTTCCGGAACGAGCGGAACAGTTCGGCGGTCTCGTAGCCGCCGGTGAGGATGACGCGCTCGACCGACGGGTGCGAAATGAGGCGCTCGCCGAGGGCGTTGTCGGCAAGTTGCACGAACGACAGCACGTCGCGCGGCACACCGGCCTCCCACAGCGCCTCGACCATGACCGCGCCGGAGCGACGAGCCTGACGGGACGGTTTGATGATGACGGGCGAGCCTGCCGCGAGCGCGGCGAGGGTGGAACCGGCAGGAATCGCGACCGGGAAGTTCCACGGCGGAACCACGACGGTCAGCTTGACCGGGGCGTAGGTGGCACCGTCGACGGTGTCGAGCTCCTTGGCGAGTTCGGCGTAGTAGTGCGCGAAGTCGATCGCCTCAGAGACCTCGGGGTCAGACTGATCGAGGGTCTTGCCCGCTTCAGCAGCAGCGACCTCCATGAGCTCGGCGCGACGTGCTTCGAGGGCGTCACCGGCGCGGTGCAGAATCGCGGCGCGTTGCGCACCGCTCATCGCGCCCCACGTGGTTCCGGCAGCAACCGTCGCATCGATGACGGCGTCGAGCTCAGCCTCGGTGGCGAGCACCGATGCGTCGACCGTTGCCTGGCCGAGCGTACTGGTTTGAGCCTTCGAGAGAATCTCACGACCCCACCCGCGGTTGGGCGCAACGGCGGGGTCGGTGTCTGGCGTGTTTTCGAAGCGGTCGGTCGGGGCTTCAGTCGCGGGCTGCGTGCGATCTTGCACGCGGTGCGCCGCCGGAACCGCCGTGTCGAGGTCTGCGAGCGATGCGAGGAAGCGCTGCTTCTCACGCTCGAACAGCTCAGCGCTCTCGCTGAGCTCGAAGACGGCCGACATGAAGTTGTCGCTGCTCGCGCCCTCTTCGAGGCGGCGAATGAGGTAGGCGATCGCGACGTCGAACTCCTGCGGGTGCACGACCGGGGTGTACAGCAGCAGCTCACCAACGTCGCGCTTGACGGCTTCGGCCTGGCTCTGCGCCATGCCGAGCAGCATTTCGATGTCGATGCCGTCGGTCACGCCGCGCTGCTTGGCGAGCAGCCACGAGAAAGCGATGTCGAACAGATTGTGCCCGGCGACGCCGATCTTGACGTTCTGAATGCGCTCGGGGTCAAGCGAGTATTCGAGCACGCGCTTGTAGTTCGTGTCGGAGTCTTGCTTCGTGTGCCACGTCGCGACCGGCCAGCCATGCAGCGACGCGTCAACGTGTTCCATCGGCAGGTTGGCACCCTTCACGACGCGCACCTTGATCGCGGCACCGCCGTTCGCGCGGCGAACAGCCGACCACTCCTGCAGGCGCATCATCGCCGACAGCGCGTCGGGCAGGTACGCCTGCAACACGATGCCGGCCTCGAGGTTTGTGAACTGCGGCTTGTCGAGCAGCTTCGTGAAGACCGCGATCGTGAGGTCGAGGTCTTTGTACTCTTCCATGTCGAGGTTGATGAACTTCGCGGGCTTCGCTGCGGCGGCGCGCTCGAACAGCGGCGTGAGGCTCTCGACGACGTGCTCAACGTCTTCGTCGAACGCCCACGGCGAGTGTGGGCTCACGGTCGATGACACCTTGATCGACACGTAGTCGACGTCGTCGCGCTCAACGAGAGCAATGGTTCCGTCCAGGCGACGGTTCGCTTCTTTCGAGCCGAGCACTGCTTCACCGAGCAGGTTCATGTTGAGGCGAATGCCGGGCCTTTTGATGTGCGCAATCGCGGTGCCGAGCTTCGCATCGGTCGCGTCAACGATGAGGTGGCCCACCATTTTGCGCAGCACGCCGCGGGCGATCGGAACCACGACACCGGGCAGAATGGGCGCGGCAACGCCGCCGAGACGGACGGCTGCGCGTAGTGGCCAGGGCAAGAACGCGGGCACCTGCGGGGCAATGCGGCGGAGGTTGTGGGCGGCGACCTTGAGGTCTTCGGGGCGCACGACACCGTCGACGAAGCCGACCGTGAAGTCGAGGCCGTTAGGGTCTTTCAGCACGCCGGCGAGGCGCTGACCCGAGACGTCGGGCGGAATCGAGGCGGCCGTTTCAAGCCAGCGGTGCACGAGCGCGATGGCGTCGTTTGCGAGCGCATCACGGTCGGTGGCGGAGAGTCCGGTTGATCCGGAGTGTGCCGGGTGGGCAACAGCAGTCATGTCATTCCTCGTGGGTGGCATTGGGTCGTCATTTCTGAGTATGGGCACTCCAACGCATAAGCAAAAGCGACGAAAACTAACTATTAATGGTTAGCTGTAATTACGTATTTGCGGGAGGTCACGATGCTGGATGTGCGCCGGTTGCGGTTGCTGCGTGAAGTGCAGGTGCGCGGAACCATTGCTGCGGCTGCTGAGGCGCTCAACTTCACGCCGTCGGCGGTGTCGCAGCAGCTGAGTTTGCTCGAGCAAGAGACCGGCGTTGAACTGTTGCGCCGCGTGGGCCGCCGGGTGCAGCTCACGCCGCAGGCGGAGATTCTGGCCCGTCACACCGAAGATCTTCTCGCCACGTTGGAGCGCGCCGAAGCCGACCTGTCGTCATCGCTCACGACGGTGTCGGGCACCGTGCGTATGGCCGTGTTTCAGTCGGCGATGCTCGCGCTGCTCCCTCGCACCCTCACTCGCATGCACGACACCCACCCCGACGTGCGCATTGAAATGACGCAGCACGAGCCCGAGACGGCGCTCGCCGACACGTGGGCGCGCGACTTCGACCTCGTGGTCGCCGAGCAGTATCCGGTGCACGCGGCGGCGTGGCACCCGGGCCTTGACCGACGTGAACTGCTGCGTGACGCGATTCGCCTGGCCGTGCCACCCGGCGCAAGTGCCTTCGGAACCATTGCCTCCCTCGCAGACGCAGCTGAGGTTCCGTGGGTCATGGAACCTCGGGGCGCAGCCAGCCGCCACTTCGCCGAGCAGGCCTGCCGCAGCGCGGGGTTCGAGCCCGATGTGCGGTACCAGACGGCCGACCTGCAGGCGCAGATCCGCCTCATTCGCTCGGGTAATGCGGTGGCGTTTATTCCGGATCTGCAGTGGGCAGGCGAGAGCCCGACGTGCACGCTCGTCGACCTGCCCGATCTGCCGCGACGAACGATTTTCACCTCAACGCGAGAATCAAGCGCGGGCCGCGGCGCCATCGTTGCGCTGCGCGAGACTCTCGAGGCCGTCGCGAGGGAGCACGTTCCGGCGGCGTGATGTCGTTGGATGTTGCGGTGAATTAACCCTTGCCGCGCAGGCGCGGGCGCGGGCGGGAGTTAACTACGTCAATCGGCGCCGCAGCCGCACACCGTGCTGACCACTGGATGGGACGCCGCAAGAATCCGGATTTTTTCTGTTTTGTGACGCTTGGCAGGAACTTCTTCTCGCTTCGCGTGAAATTGCCCTGCCGAATTGTGGTTTCGGCCCTTATGGTGATTCTCACGCGCTCAACAGCGCTGGCTCGGTGCCCGGTCGAACTGACCGCTCACCCGCCGATGGGGCTCACTCTTCTCGTCGGTGAACCTGACGAGACATCTGCCGTCTGGGTTCAACCTCTCTCTGCCGCCGTGCGCGACATTCTTCTGGCATTGCGCCAAGCCCCAAAGGATTCCGACGTGACCATCATCGACCCCACCCGCACCACAACTCCCGCCGAACAATTGACGATCGACGCTCTGGCGTACCACGAGCACCCGCGCCCCGGAAAGCTCGCCGTCACGCTCACGAAGCCCGCCGAAAACGCTCGTGACCTGACGCTCGCGTACAGCCCCGGCGTGGCAGCACCGGTGCGTGCCATCGCGGACGACCTCGACGACGCGTACCGCTACACGAACAAGGGCAACCTGGTCGCCGTCATCAGCAACGGCACCGCCATTCTCGGGCTGGGTGCGCTGGGCGGTCTCGCGAGCAAGCCGGTGATGGAGGGCAAGGCTCTGCTCTTCCGTCACTTCGCCGGCGTCGACGCGATCGACATTGAAACCGAAGAGCGCGACATCGACAAGTTCGTCGATGCGATCGCCGCGATCTCGCCGACGTTCGGTGGCATCAACCTGGAAGACATCGCCGCACCCGATTGCTTCGAAATTGAGCGCCGGCTGATCGAGCGGTGCAACATTCCGGTGTTCCACGATGACCAGCACGGAACCGCGGTGATCGCGGTCGCCGGGCTGCTGAATGCGATCGACATTCAGGGCAAGGACATGGCCGACGTGCAGATCGTGTGCGCGGGTGCTGGTGCCGCTGGCATCGCGACGTTCCGCCTACTGCGGTCAGTCGGCTTCCCGGCCGATAACCTGACCCTCGTCGACAGCCAGGGCGTCGTGCACACCGGACGCACCGACCTCAACGAATTCAAGCGTGAGTTTGCCCGCGCCACCGAGCACCGCACGCTCGCCGATGCGATCAACGGCGCCGACATTTTCCTGGGTGTTTCTGGGCCGGGAGTTCTCACCGAAGACATGCTGCGCTCAATGGCTGACCGTCCGATCGTTTTCGCGATGGCCAACCCTGACCCGGAGATTCTGCCGAGCGTCGCCAAGGCTGTGCGCTCTGACGTCATCATTGCGACCGGCCGTAGCGACTTCCCCAACCAGGTGAACAACGTGCTGGGCTTTCCGTTTATCTTCCGCGGCGCACTGGACGTGCGCGCGTCGACGATCACGGAGTCGATGAAGGTTGCCGCGGTGCTCGCGCTGCGCGACCTCGCCCGCCAGCCCGTACCCGCCGAGGTCGAGGCCGCATACGAGGGTGAGCACTTTGAGTTTGGCCCGGAGTACATCCTGCCGAAGCCCGTCGACCCGCGTCTGCTCGGTGCGATCTCGGCAGCGGTGGCGCAGGCAGCTGTCGACTGCGGCGTCGCACGTCGCCCCTACCCCGCCCACTACCCGCTGACGTCAACCGACGACATCCGCTTCGGGTAGTGGTTCAAGCGAAACGCCCTGACATTTCGAACATGTCAGGGCGTTTCACCGTGGGTTCGTACTACAGCTCCACCGGCGGCGCCGGTTCGGTGTCTTCGACCTCGGGGTGGCGGGCGAGGTTCACGATGCCGGCGGCGAGTCCGCCCCAGACCGTGACCATCGCGACGATCATCATGATGGTGGCTTCGGTGCTCATCGCTTCACTCCCTTCTGTACGCGAACCGACCCGGTTTCGGTGTCGGGCTCGTACGCTTCGTCCACAAGGAATTCGTCGTAGCCCGGGTCGTCTTTCGCGTGCGACTTGATACTCCACGGCAGCAGTGAGAGCAGCACTCCGCCAACAACGAGCAGGGCGACCATGCCCCAGCCGAAGACTCCCAGCAGCCATCCCGGATAGCCGCCATATGGTTCCGCCAGCTTCGTCTGGAACTCGCTGAACAGCAGGTAGCCGAGAATCAGCGGCGCGAGCACCGACACCAGCAGGCGCCAGATCATGCCGATGCGCAAGCTCGAGCGGCGGTTGAGGTGCTCCTGCAGCGTCGGCAGTTTGAACAGCACCCACGACACCACGACCACAGTCACGAACGCGACGGCCATGATGCCGAACGAGTTCACGAACGCGTCGGTCGTATCGAGCACGACGAGCGCACTCGTTGTCGAGAACAACGCCATCGAGATGATCGCGAGCGGAATCGACACCACGAGCGTCGTGTTCAAGCGACGCCAGCCGAGCTTGTCTTGCAGCGCCGAGACGATGACTTCGAGAATCGAGATCATCGACGTGATGCCTGCGAAGACGAGGGCTCCGAAGAACAGCACGCCGATGATGGACCCACCGGTTGCTTGCGAGACGATCGTCGGGAAGGCGACGAAGGCGAGTCCGATACCGCTGGTCGCAACGCCTGCGACGTCGGTTTGCGCGGCTTGTGCCATGAAACCGAGAGCCGCGAACACACCGATGCCGGCGAGGATTTCAAACGACGAGTTGGCGAAGGCCATCGAGCGCGCCGGGCAAGAACAGCGCCTGCACCACGAGAATCACAAACATCACCGTCAGCAACGGCATCAGAATCATGTTCGCGGCACCGATGCCACGCTTCACGCCGAGTGCCATAATGACGATCACGACAAACCAGACGACGCCGAGCGGAACCCCGACTTGCGGCACGAAGGTTCCGGAGAGTCCGTCGGCGGGGTCACCCATCTGCAGGAAGTCGGTGAAGAAGAAGTCGTTCTCGTTACCCGCGCCCCACGTGAGCCGTGCGGAGAACCACGTGTACATCGCCGCCCACGCCACGATGACCGCGTAGTAGACGGCAATCACGACACAGATCAGTACTTGCCACCAGCCCAATGGTTCCGCCGCTCTATGCATGCGCCGGAAGGCGAGGGGTGCGGAACCACGAAAGCGGTGTCCGATGGCGTAGTCGAGGAAGAGGAGCGGAATACCCGCGGTCAGCAGTGCGCACAGGTACGGAATGAGGAAAGCGCCACCGCCGCCCTCATAGGCGACGTAAGGGAAGCGCCAAATATTTCCGAGACCGACGGCAGAACCGATCGCGGCGAGAATGAACACGTATTTCGGCAAATTATGCCTGCGCACCGTCACCCATCCTGCAGAACGGTCGCGCACTCCGCTCGCGGCGCCTGCGTAGACTGAGTCACCATGACGCCCGACGAAGCACCTGTCATTATCCGACCCATCTCACAAACAGATGCGGGCGAAGTGCTGACGTTGCAACGGGCAGCATTTGTTTCTGAAGCGCAAATCTATGGCGACCCCAACACGGCGCCGCTCGTTCAAACGCTCGACCAGCTCGAAGCTGAACTACGAAACGCGCGTGGTTTCGTAGCGATCGTTGACGGCCGTATCGTCGGCGCTATTCGGGCACGTGAGCGAGACGACGTTCTCAT
Organism: Microbacterium daqui; assembly: GCF_050408675.1. Taxonomy (NCBI): domain Bacteria; kingdom Bacillati; phylum Actinomycetota; class Actinomycetes; order Micrococcales; family Microbacteriaceae; genus Microbacterium; species Microbacterium daqui. The sequence continues at coordinate 11,755 of NZ_JBNTKF010000037.1, forward strand.
GATCGGCCGTATTGCCGTCGCACCCGACCAGCAGGGTGCGGGAATCGGCCAGCGATTGCTCGCAGCTTTAGAAGAAAGCACGACGTGTTCGGTGGCTGAATTATTCACCGGTAGCCTCAGCAAAGCAAATATTGAGCTGTACTCTTCGTTGGGGTACCGCGAGAGCGAGCGGGTGGAGCAGGGCGACGGAACCGCGCAAGTATTCATGCGCAAAATGCTCGCGCACCCGAAGAATTAGGCTTTACCTTCGCCCTTTTAAGCGGGCGATCTCATCCTCAAGTTCGAGGATGATTTTGATGCCGGCCATGTTAACCCCCTGTGCGCGAAGGGCACTTGCACGTGCGAGCCGCGTGAGGTCATCGTCGCTGTATCTGCGTGTTCCACCCCCACTGCGGGAGGGCTGAAGCACACCTTTCGCTTCGTAGAGACGCAACGTTGCGATCGGCATTTCGGCGAGCGTTGCGGCCACGGCGATGCCGTAAAGCGGAATTTCAGAACGTTTCATCATGTCACTTTCAAGCGGCTTGCATTTTGAACCGTCTCGGTTTATAAAATCTACACCAGCATGTACAGATTTTCTGCAGCTGGAGTTGATAATCCATTCCGAGAAAGGACATGACCATGGCAATGACATTTGACCCCTTCTCCCAATTGGACCGACTGACCGCGTCGGTGATCGACGCTGTTCGTTCCCCACGGCACATGCCTGTGGACCTCTTTCGAGAAGGAGATCACTACGTGCTAAATGCGGATCTGCCCGGAGTTGACCCTGGCTCGATCGATGTCGATATCGACGGTTCGCAGCTGTCGATCAGAGCGCAGCGCACGGCTGACTCGCGCGATGGTGTGCGCTGGCTCGCCCGCGAACGGGGTGAGGGCTCATATTTGCGACAGTTCACCCTCGGCGACGGGATCGACGTTGAGAACATCAGCGCCTCGTATGAAGCAGGAGTCCTCTCCGTGCACATCCCGGTGAGCGAGAAGGCGAAGCCGCGAAAGATCGCGGTCACCTCGGCACCCAACCAACAGTCAATCTCCGCCTAATCCTCGGGGGCTGGAATGTGCTCACATTCCAGCCCCCGATTGTTGCGGAAGTAGTGCCCCTTAAGGTGGTGTAGCCCACGGTGGCCGGCTCGTCGCTTACGACGTAAGCGCGGTCACCGTGTGATCCTTCGAGAAGTCTCTAACCTCCACTCGAAAGGCATCATCACGATGACC